>NZ_JBHTCP010000012.1:0-164907 GCF_042665465.1 Fictibacillus iocasae
TTAAAAAACCTTCAAAACCAAGCAGCCTAATTAAAAAAAGCCGAAATTTCCCTTGTGAGGATTCTTTCGGCATTTTTAAACAAAGCAATTATGAAATTGATTCATCTAAAAAATTTATTTGCACAGCGAAATTTTGTTTATTTTTCGACATGTTTTCTTGCAGAGCCATCTACTTAGTTGCACGCACGCAGGCACGAACAAACGAGCATACAAAAACCCCATCTTTAAAAGATGGGGTTGAATGATCAGTTGGGAAAGTCCCAACGATGCCGTTCTTTCCTAAGTTTTGAACCTGCTCTCGCAGGTGGGTGCTCCGTTCCGCAATTTGTAAGTCCTTATAAAAAGGCATGTACGCCAAGCAGAAACGCAAGCTCCCTCATAAAAAATGTTGGCTCAAAACATTCGGTCGTCACGAACATCTTAGGACTTTTCTGTAAGATGATAATAGCATAGAACTTCATGCGGTTCAAGCTGATAAATCGTTTTTAGCGAAATATTCTAACTTTTCGAACTATTTTCCTATTTTACACTTTCCTTGATGTTAACTTTAAGGTGGAGATCCTCCAGCTGCTGGCTGCTCACGCCAGAAGGCGCGTTCGTCAGCAGGCAGCTCGCAGACGCTGTTTTCGGGAACGCGATAGTGTCTCGAAGGTTCGTTCTACCCGCAAGAAGCATAACGATTCGGTCAAGGCCCAGGGCGATACCGCCATGCGGCGGCGTTCCATATTCAAACGCCTCCATGAGAAAGCCGAATTCTTCACGAGCCGCTTCTTCCGAAAATCCAAGTGTCTTAAACATGAGCTCTTGCACATCACGCTGGTAAATACGCTGAGATCCTCCTCCTAGTTCATATCCGTTGAGGACAAGATCATACGCTTTGGCTCTTACGCTTCCCGGGTCCGTTTTCAATAGGTGCAGATCTTCCTCTTTCGGCATCGTGAATGGATGGTGAAGCGCCACAAAGCGGTCAGCACCCTCATCGTACTCTACAAGAGGGAAATCAACGACCCATAGGAAGTTAAACTTGCTTTCGTCGATCAGCTTCAGCTCTTTTCCAAGGTGAAGACGAAGCGCACCAAGACTGTCAGACACGACAGAAGGCTTATCGGCTACGAACAGGAGAAGGTCGCCTGTTTCAGCAGCAAAAGCTTCCGTAAGTGCTGCTGCCTCCTCCTCAGAGAAGAATTTGGCGATCGGTCCTTTTAAGCCTTCTTCTTCTACTTTCAGCCAAGCAAGTCCTTTCGCACCATAACGTCCCGCGAACTCACCGAGTGTGTCGATGTCTTTTCTTGAATATGCGGCAGCCTGGCCTTTTACATTCAAGCCTTTTACGAATCCGCCATTTTGGACAGCGGAAGCAAACACCTTAAAACCGGAGTCTTTGACGAGTGCGGAAACATCCGTCAGCTCCATCGCAAACCGTGTATCCGGCTTATCAGATCCATAACGGTCCATCGCCTCTTTATACGTCATGCGCGGGAACGGCTTTGGAATCTCCATCCCTTTTACTTGCTGCACAAGTTTAGTCATCATATTTTCCATCATGTTTAAAAGCTCTTCCTGGCTCATAAACGATGTTTCAATATCGACCTGCGTGAATTCAGGCTGGCGGTCAGCACGCAAATCTTCGTCACGGAAGCATCGGACGATCTGGAAGTAGCGCTCGTAGCCGGACACCATTAAAAGCTGCTTGAAGATTTGCGGTGACTGCGGCAATGCATAAAACTCCCCAGGATGCACACGGCTTGGGACAAGGTAGTCACGTGCTCCCTCTGGCGTGCTCTTTGTGAGCATCGGTGTTTCCATTTCCATAAACGATTGCTGATCAAGGAAGTGTCTCATAAACTTTGTCACTTCATATCTCATTTTCATCGTCTCTTGCATGACAGGACGTCGAAGGTCTAAGTATCGATATTTTAACCGGATATCTTCCGTGATTTCCGATTCGTCAGCGATCAGGAATGGCGGTGTTTTAGACGCGTTAATAATTTCAAGATTGTCACCGTGAATCTCGATTTTTCCTGTCGCCAGGTTGTCGTTAACCGTGCCTTCGCTTCTTGCGACAACCGTTCCTGATACGGAAAGAACGAACTCGCTGCGCACCTTTTCAGCTGCTGCAAGCGATTCTGCTGATACATCGGGAGAGAAGACGACCTGCACAAGGCCTGAACGGTCACGAAGATCGATGAAGATCAAGCCACCCAGGTCACGGCGCTTCTGCACCCATCCGTTAATGGTCACTCTTTCGCCTATAAGTGATTCGGTTACGTTGCCGCAATGATGTGTTCTAAGCTCCATGTCCAGTTCCTCCTGAAAGTCGTGTTTTGATATAGTGTGCAGCTTCTTGAAGCGGCACCTGTTCTTGCTCGCCTGTTTGTAAATCCTTCATATTGATCACGCCGTTGCTCAGCTCATCATCACCTAGTACAGCCACAAATTTTGCGTTTTCACGGTCAGCTGCCTTAAACTGTGCTTTCATTTTACGGTCGCTGTAATCTTTTTCCGCCGTCAGTCCTGCTTTTCTTAAATCAAACAAAATGCCAGGGGCTTTTTGTTTCGCCTCGTCACCCATCGTCACAAGGTAGCAGTCCAGCGATTTCTCAACCGGCAGCTCGATGTTTTCTGCTTTTAATGCTAGAAGCAGACGCTCCAAGCTCATCGCAAAACCGATGCCCGGTGTCGATGGACCTCCCAGATCTTCAACCAAGCCATTGTATCTTCCGCCGCCACTTAACGTGGTGATTGCGCCAAAACCATCTGCATCGCTCATGATCTCAAACGCTGTGTGGTTATAATAGTCGAGTCCGCGCACGAGCGTCGGATCCACAACGTACGAAATGCCCATCGTATCAAGAGATTCCTTGACAGCTGTGAAGTACGCACTGGACTCTTCGTTTAGATAGTCGTGTATAGAAGGAGCGCTTGCCATCAATTCGTGGCCTCTGTCTTTCTTGCAGTCAAGAATTCTAAGCGGGTTCGACTCCAGCCTGTTCTGACAGTCGCCGCAGAACTCGCCGATACGCGGCTTGAAGTGGGCGATCAGCGCTTCTCTATGTGATTTTCGGCTCTCAAGATCACCGAGCGTGTTCAATACAAGTTTCAGCTTTTTCAGTCCAAGTTCCTGATACATCGTCATCGCGAGCGCCATAACCTCAGCGTCAATTGTAGGATCGTTTGAGCCCATCGCTTCAATCCCGAATTGGACGAACTGGCGGTACCTTCCCGCCTGCGGACGTTCATAGCGGAACATCGGTCCGATGTAATAGAGTTTTACCGGCTGAGACGGCTGCCCGAACATTTTGTTCTCCACATATGACCGCGCCACAGATGCCGTACCCTCTGGACGAAGTGTCAAGCTACGGTCGCCTCTATCCTGAAACGTATACATCTCTTTTTGCACGATATCCGTCGTATCCCCAACACCCCGCGCGAACAGATCCGTGTTCTCAAACACTGGCGTCCGGATCTCACTGTAACGGAACCTGGCACAGATGTCCTTCGCTTTCTGTTCAATGTATTGCCACTTTTCGGATTCACCAGGCAGGATATCCTGCGTTCCTCTTGGTATATTAATGTTCATGTGATGCCCCTCCAACTCAGTATAAAAATAAAAAAACTTCCGTCCCTTTTAAACAGACGTGCTGTTCAAAAGGGACGGAAGTTAAACCCCGCGGTGCCACCCTGGTTGAAGCAACAAGAAACATTGCTTCCTCTCGATGCAAGTAACGATTGCCCACGTTTCACTCTACAAGGTCATTATGTACCGTTCGAATTCAATCCTCGGGAGTGTCTTTCGCATAGTCATCAGGCAGGAACGCTTTCAGCCAAGGCATTCCCTCTCTAACCCTGTGGGGCTATAGTACTTTTCTCCGTCATCAGTTTTGTTGTGTAAGAATTGTTATTTATCATACTGCCGATCACAAGGAAATGTCAACCCAAATTTTTTCGGCTTATTTTTCTCCGCAATTGTCTGACATGCTGCAGTGAAAGCCCAAATTCTTCCGCGAGCTCTGCTGCAGTTGCACTTTGTTCTTTAGTTAAAAAGCGATGAAAATCAACGCTCATCATTTCTATTATTTTTTTTCGGTCCTTTTTCATATGTACCGTCCTCCGGATGCTCACTTTATCTTTCTAGTTAGTGTAGCCAGAGAACGTTTCATTATTTCATGTTTCTAAAATTAATGTGACAGGTCCTGAATTCGTAAGCGTGACGTCCATCATCGCACCAAACACACCTGTCTGAACCTCAACTCCGCACTTGCGCAGCGCTTCGTTAAAATAATGATACAAAGGCTCAGCCATATCTGGCCGTGCAGCTTCCATAAAATTGGGACGCCTTCCTTTTCTCGTATCCCCATACAAAGTAAATTGTGAGATGGAGAGAATGCTTCCATTTACATCCTTCAGAGATAAATTCATTTTCTGTGCCTCATCTTCAAAAATGCGCAAATGGACAATCTTCTCCGCTAGATAGTCGGCATCCTTTTCTGTATCACTATGCGTTACTCCGACAAGCAGCATTAGCCCATGGCCGATATGGCCGGCAACGCTGCCATCAATCGAAACAGAAGCGTCTTTAACACGCTGCAAAATCACTTTCATGAAAGACACCTCCGTCTATTATTGCATGACTCGTCTAACCGCATAAATGTCCGGAATACGTTTGATCCTCTCGACCACTTTCTGCAGATGATTAACGTTCTGGATGGAGACAGACATGTTGATCGTCGCCATCTTATTCTTATCTGAGCGGCCGGAAACCGCCGTAATGTTCGTTTTTGTTTCGGCTACGGCATGAAGGACTTCGTTCAATAAGCCTCTTCTGTCAAAGCCATTAATTTCAATGTCTACGTTGTAGCTCTTCGGCTGCTCTTCGCTTCCTTCCCACTCGACAGGGAGGAGTCTTACTTGAGCATCCTCGGTCACAACGTTCACACAGTCCTGTCTGTGCACCGAAACACCGCGACCTTTGGTAATGTAACCGACAATGTCATCACCCGGAACCGGATTGCAGCATTTTGACAAACGGATAAGCATGTTATCGATTCCTTTGACGACGATGCCTGAATCGGTTTTCTTTTTGTGGACTGGCGGCCGTGAATCCCGGATCGATTCTATAAGCGCAGACGGATCAGCTTCTTGCTCTTTTTTCTTGCGGATTTTATCCGTCAGGCGTGTTGCGACTTGCGCGGCGTTGATTCCGTTATAGCCAACGGCCGCGTACATGTCTTCTTCACCGGTAAAATTGTACTTTTGAGCGACATGCTGAAGGTTCTCCGACGTAAAGACTTCTTTTAGATCGAAGCCGCGTTCTTTTAGTTCACGTTCGATCATTTCTTTGCCTTTGGCAACATTTTCTTCGCGTCGCTCGCGCTTAAACCATTGGCGGATCTTGTTTTTCGCATGCGAGCTTTGCGTGATCTTAAGCCAGTCCTGGCTCGGACCATACGAATGCTTGCTCGTGAGAATCTCGATAATGTCTCCTGTTTTCAGCTTATAATCGAGCGTCACCATCTTGCCGTTGATCTTCGCCCCGATACATTTGTTGCCTATTTCCGTATGGATGCGGTAAGCAAAATCAAGAGGCACAGAGCCTGCCGGAAGCTCGATCACATCACCTTTTGGCGTGAACACGAACACCATATCCGAGAACAAATCGACCTTAAGAGATTCCATAAATTCCTCGGCGTTCGTCGCGTCATTCTGCCATTCGATAATTTCACGGAACCAGGAAAGCTTATCTTCAAATGTATTGACAGGCGCCTGTTTTGCGCCCTCTTTATACGCCCAGTGAGCCGCAATCCCGTACTCGGCGATATGATGCATCTCAGCTGTGCGGATTTGCACTTCAAGCGGATCGCCTTTCGGGCCGATCACGGTCGTATGAAGTGACTGATACATGTTCGCCTTAGGCATCGCGATATAATCCTTGAACCGTCCAGGCATCGGCTTGAAGCAAGTATGAATGATGCCAAGAGCCGCATAGCAGTCCTTAATGCTGCCAACGATAATCCGGACAGCGAGCAGATCATAAATTTCATTGAACTGCTTCCCTTGAATCGCCATTTTACGGTAGATGCTGTAAATGTGCTTCGGACGGCCGGAAATCTCGGCGTTAATGTGCACTTCTTCCAGCTTATCCTTGATTTCTTTCATCACTTCTTGGACGTAATCTTCTCGTTCTGCCCGCTTTTGCTGCATCAGATTGACGATTCGGTAATATTGCTGCGGATTTAAATAGCGGAGCGCGACATCTTCAAGCTCCCACTTGATCGTAGAGATCCCGAGCCTATGGGCGAGAGGAGAGAAGATCTCAAGCGTTTCGTTCGCTTTTTGGATCTGCTTTTCTTTCGGCATATGCTTCAATGTTCTCATATTATGAAGCCGGTCAGCGAGCTTGATCAGGATACAGCGAATATCCTGGGCCATCGCTACAAACATCTTGCGGTGATTTTCAGCCTGCTGTTCTTCTTTTGACTTAAATTTAATCTTCTTCAGCTTCGTCACACCGTCGACGAGCATGGCCACTTCTTCATTAAATTGATCACTAATATCTTTTAACGTTACGGCCGTATCTTCGACCACATCATGAAGAAACCCTGCCGCAACCGTTACAGGATCCATCTGCAGACCCACCAGAATGCCGGCAACTGCTACGGGGTGGTGGATGTAGGGCTCTCCAGATTTGCGGAACTGCCCTTCATGCGCGTCTCGCGCGTATTCATAAGCCTTTTTTATAAAAGCAAGGTCTTTTTCGGAAAGATAACTCTCTGCCTTTTGCAGCACTTGCTCGATCGTCAATAGAATCACCTAATGTTATCAATGTATATTGCTTCTATTATCTTTAAAAACTTCACTCCTGTAAAGCAATATAAAAAAAATGTCGAATTTCCTTTCAGATATTTCTTTTTTTAGCTTATTTCTTAGTTTTATTAAAATTCAAGATGTGGTTGTTCTCCGTTACAGGTGCACGCTTATCCAGAGGGGTGATGGCGAAAAGCAGAAAGCCTCGTCTAGCCCCGACAAGGAAGGCTTTGCAACAAGACATCAAACGCAAGAAAAAGTGAACTTCTTTTTCGAGGAGTCGGCACCTTTCACTCCGATCAACCTTCAATGAAGCATTCAAAGTTGATATATAGAAAAAAGAGATAGTAATAGCCATAATGTGACTCAGAGAGGGGTGGCTAATTTAAGCCATACTATAGCAGTAAATTCTTTAAAAGGAGTTCTATTATAAGTTGTTGTGTTTTAAAAAAAGCACTCGTGGTAGAGTGCTTCGTACAAGTGCTTCTTAGTATTGTGTTAATGTGAAGATATCATAACCGGAAAGCTTTTCGCGGCCGTCTAGGTATGTGAGTTCGATCATGAAGGCAATTCCTGCCACTACTCCGCCTAATTCTTCTACGAGTTTAATCGTGGCTTCAATCGTTCCGCCTGTTGCAAGCAAGTCGTCTGTTATAAGAACACGCTGTCCTGGCTTGATGGCGTCCTTATGCATTGTGAGAACGTCTTTGCCATATTCTAGACCGTAATCGACTTTAATGACCTCGCGCGGCAATTTCCCTGCTTTACGTACAGGAACGAAACCAAGTCCGAGCGTATAAGCGACCGGACAGCCCACGATAAAGCCGCGTGCTTCAGGACCGACAATAACGTCAATCGACTTGTCTTTCGCATATTCAGCGATATCATCCATCGCTTTTTTATACACTTCACCATCCATCATAAGAGACGTAATGTCTTTGAAACGAATGCCTTCGATCGGGAAGTCGGGCACAACTGAAATATACTTCTTATAATCCATTCTATAAATCCTCCTGAAATCTGTTAAATCAAACTTTTCTCATGTTGCTTTACGTCTGTGAACCATTCCTTCAGCTGCTGATAGGAGGAATAGACCAAGCCGCTTTCTATCTCTGCAAAATTGAGCTTTTTCCGGTAAAGCTCTGAGCTTTCCAGATCTTTTTTGACCGGTTGATGTTTAACAGTAATGACACCATTCTCTATTGTAACAAAATCAAGTTCAAAAAACACCTTTGACATAAATTCGACGGTTTCTTTTGACCAGCCTTTCCACCTAGCAAGCTCTTCTCCCTGCCTGTCCTTGTTGAACGAGCCTTTTTTCATAAGAAAACCATAGAACCATTTAAACTGGTCGCGCGATGGGATCGTCGAGAAAAAATGGTCCGCTTCGTGATGAAAGATAGCATAGATTCGCTCTGGTTTCCCAGCAGCTTCCAGCCATTCCCTGAAAAAAGAGAGCGATGGAGGCACATCAAGGAACACCGCATATTTCCCTTCAAGGACGCCTGTTTTGGGCAGCGCTTCTTCAAACACATCTATTAAATCGGCTTCTTGTGCGAGAACGGATGTATCTGGTGAAAATCTTACATATGTCGTTCTTTGCGGCGGAAGTGCCGCAAGTCTGGCGGAAACGTCTCTTAAGCCACGATAATCAAACAGCTGCCACTGGCCGACAGCGATATCATGCACCATAAGCTGCGGATTGCGGAAACCGTTCCACTCGTTGATGTTCAGCTCGCCGACGAACGATACAAGCGAGTATGGCGTCACTTCGTCCAGCAGATCGCCTTTAAAGAAGCCAATGCAATCCAGCTGTTTTGCCCCTGAATCGCCAACCTGCATTTTCAAATGGTTGCTCTGGCTGCCGATTTTCTTCATTTCACGAATGGGAACATTTCGGATGCATACTTTAGGTGCAGGATTGCCTGTCCCAAAAGGAGCAAGCTTTTCCATCGTTTCCACTGTCTCTATTGTAATTTCCTCGAGTTCAAGCTCAAGGTCGACTGCTGTGATCGGCTGAAAATCTTCAGGTGACAGCTGCTCTTTCGCTTGTGTGTTCAGTCTGTTGCGCAATTCATCCACATCATGCAGCGACAATGTCATTCCAGCTGCCATAGGGTGTCCGCCAAAGTGAGGAAGAATATCGCGCGACTGAGACAGGTTTTCAAACATATCAAAGCCGGCAATGCTTCGTGCAGACCCCTTTGCTGTACCTTTTTCCTGATCGATCGACAGCACGATCGTCGGCCTATAATATTTCTCTACGAGTCTTGAAGCCACAATCCCTATGACACCAGCATTCCAGCCTTCTTTTGCGATGACGAGCACCGATTGCTCACTTGGCGGAAACTGCTCTTCAACTAACTGGACCGCTTCTTCAGTAATCTCATTGACGATCGCCTGCCGCTCTTTGTTAATGCGGTCAATGTTTTTCGCCAGCCTTTCTCCTGTTTCACTGCTGTCTGTAATGAACAGCTCAACAGCTGGATCTGCTGAGTCCAGCCGGCCGGCAGCGTTCACCCTCGGCCCGACGGCAAAACCTATATGCTCCGCAGTCAATTCTTTATCTTGGATGTTGCAGACTTTCAGCAGTTCAATCAGACCTTTTTTTTCCGTACGGGCCAGTGCTTTAATGCCTTCTCTAGCGATGAGGCGATTTTCGTCTACAAGCGGGACGAGATCAGCTATCGTGCCGATGCACCCAATATCGAATAAGTGGGAAGGGATGCGTCCTAGCAAGGCCTCGCTCAATTTCAGTGCCACACCGACCCCGGCAAGACCTTTAAACGGATAAGGACAGCCTGGTTTTTTCGGATTAATAATGCTGTAAGCGTCCGGCAATACAGGAGGCGCCTCGTGATGGTCGGTCACGATAAAATCCAGATTCATTTCCCGTGCCGCAGCCGCCTGGCTGACGGCAGAAATCCCGGTATCCACCGTGATAACAAGAGAATAGCCATCCTCCTTTGCCCGCCTTAATGCCGGTTCGTTCGGACCATAGCCTTCCGTAAAGCGGTTGGGTATGTAATAGTCAAAGTCGGCCCCAAGCTCTTTGAGCGTATACCACATAACAGACGTGCTGCTCACACCGTCTGCATCATAATCCCCAAACACGAGAATTTTTTCCTTATTTGAAATGGCCGTTCGAATGCGATCAACACTTTCTTTCATTCCATCCATTAAAAAAGGATCATGAAAGTCATGGCTTCCGCCTTTCAAGAATTTATGAACCGATTCCTCTGTTTCCATTCCTCTGGATATAAGAAGCTGGGCAACGGATCGAGGAAGGTT
Source organism: Fictibacillus iocasae (assembly GCF_042665465.1). Lineage (NCBI taxonomy): Bacteria > Bacillati > Bacillota > Bacilli > Caryophanales > Fictibacillaceae > Fictibacillus > Fictibacillus iocasae. Next base: position 10,096 of record NZ_JBHTCP010000012.1, read on the forward strand.
CATCGCCGATGCGAGCGCAGAGACTTTCTCATCGGGCGCAGCGTTCATCAGCCAGCGAGTCTTTGGATGCAGCATATACAAAATCACCTCTTAACCCGTCTATTATACAAGAGGTGTTAAGAGGTGACAATTTGATTACGTATTAAATTTCTGTTTCGACTGTTTTCATACGCTTGTTTTTCAGCTGTTTCGCTTTTAATACGAACCAAATCTGAGAAGCGATGAAAATGGATGAATACGCACCGAACGTCAAACCGATCATGAGGGCAATCGAAAAGTTTCGGATTGTCTCGCTTCCAAACACTAAAATAGCTAAAGCAGCAAACACAACAGTCAACACGGTGTTAATAGAACGTGTCAATGTTTCGTGAATGCTGAGGTTGATGATTTCTGCAAGTTTTTCACGTGTGTTTGGCTTTTCGAGTTTCACATGTTCACGAATACGGTCAAACGTTACGATCGTATCATTGATCGAATACCCAATGATGGTGAGAACAGCCGCTATGAACGGTAGGTCTACTTCCAAGCGGAATATGCTGAAGATGGCATTGATCATGAACGCGTCATGCATGAGGGCCACAATCGCCGCAATGGCCATCAGCCATTCAAACCGTATCGTTACATAAAGGATAATCCCGATTGTCGCGATAAGAACCGCATAGATAGCGTTCTTCGCTAACTCTCTACCAACTGTCGGTGTAACCGTGCTCACACTCGGCTCTTCACCATATTTCTCTTTAAAAAGCGTCTTCACTTCTGCGATCTTTTCTTTAGAGAGCACGCCTTTAAGTGCGACGTTTGCCCCTTTATTATTATCACCAGTCAGAACGACACTACCAGGTTCGAGGTCAAGTGAGTTGAATTCCTTCTCCACAGCCTCTTCAGTAAAAGGCTTGTCTGAACTCGCCACACTGACTCGTGTTCCGCTTTCAAAATCAACCCCAAGCTTCAATCCAACCGTTAAAAGGAAAATCAGTCCGATCACGGTGATAGCTGCAGAAAAGATAAAATAAATGTTCCTGTTTTTGACGAAATCGTAATTAAAGTTCACGGATGTCACTCTCCTTCACGCCAAACAGTCCAGGTTTCTTATCAAGCATCCGGCTCTGAACGAGCAAGCCAAGGAAGATCCGCGATCCGAACACAGCTGTTACAAAGCTTGCAAGCACAGAAATGATCAGAACTAGCGCAAACCCTTTTACAGAGCTTGTACCAAAAATAAATAATACCGCTGCTGCAAGAATGGTTGTAATGTTCGCATCAAATATTGTGGTGAATGAACGTCTGTTCCCCGCTTTAAATGCACTCAATACAGACTTGCCTGACCGAAGCTCATCCTTTATTCTCTCATAGGTAATGATATTTGCATCTACTGCCATACCTACCCCAAGGATTAATGCTGCGATGCCCGGCAGAGTCAGTACTCCATTCATCAGATCGAAAATCAGAAGGATTAAATAAATATAGATGGTCAATGTAATGACTGCCACGATGCCTGGTACTCGGTAGAATAAGAGCATGAACAGAAAAATCGCTCCAACTGCAATATATCCGGCAAACACCGTTTCCTTCAATGCTTTCTCACCGAATTTCGCACCAACAGATGTTGAATACTTCTCATCCATTTTTACAGGCAGTGCTCCCGCATTTAAAATGTCCGCAAGTGCTTGTGCTTCTTCAATCGTAAACTGCCCCTGAATCATCACGTCTTTGCTGTCAATGACATTGTCAACAGACGGAGCAGAGATATACTTCTGTTTATTTGCAGCTTCTTTTGAAGCTTCCTTTTTAAAAGAATCCCCTTTTTCGAAGTCCAGCCAAATGACCAGCCTGTTATCTCCGTAAGGTTTTTTCGCGATATCTCCTGTCACTTTTCCGAATTTATCACCATCTTTAAGTGTCAGGGTCACAATCGGGTTGTTAGTTTCAGGATGGAAGGATTGCTTCGCTCCTCCTTCTTTTAGATCAGAACCATCGAGCAGAACGTTATCATCGACATCGCGGAACGTCAGCTGTGCTTCAGTTGACAGCAGTTCACGAGCTTTGTTCTGGTCCTTTACACCAGCAAGCTGCACGCGGATCCGGTCTTTACCTTCAATCTGAATCTCAGGCTCTGATACACCGAGGACATTAATGCGGTTGTTCAAAGCTTGAACGGTTGCTTTAAGTGTCTCGTTATTAATTTTCTGCCCTTCTTTCAGCGGCTTCACTTCATAAAGGACCTCAAATCCTCCCTGCAGATCCAGGCCAAGCCTCGTGTTCTTCACAATGTCTTTTGCCGTAAAAGCCATTACAAGCCCGGCGATGAGCAAAAGAACAAAAAAGAACGCGATCTTACTCTTCTTTACCATTGGTAATCCTCCTCATGCTGTGTCAAACGAAATCGGCAGCTATGTATAAGTCATCAATCTTATCTATTATAGCGATTACTGATTTTTACTGTCAATTTACCTTTAGAAATTAAGGGAAATTTTACATAATTATTGTATTAGTAAGGCTTTGAAATAAAAAACGATTAAAAAAAATCGATTCTCTTAATTAGCATTTCATAAACATCTGCTCATAAGTCACCCGCAATACGCATTATTTTATTTTTAGCTGCTTTGAGTGCTTCTGTGAAAAGGTTGAAAAGGTTGATTAGAGCGTTAGGCGCCGACTACTCTTGCTGCGTTGTCTTCCTTATCCAGCTACGGCGGCTAGCCCCTCGAGGCTTTTCGCTACTCCCCTCTGGATAAGCGTACGCCTGTAACGGAAAACAACCACTTACTAGAATTCTAAAACACCAACTTTTAAACAAAAAAATAAAGCGGCAGAGCCGCTTATAGGAGTGGGGTTGATTCTTCTGTATAGGCTTTGATGGTAAGCCAGTTCATGACGTCGTTTACTGTGAGTGAGAGAATGAGCCCGACTAGTTTGTGGAGCCTTGGCTCTTCTTTCTTTTTTTTCGCTTTTGCCATCACGCATTGCCAAATTTCTTCAATCGTCACACTTTCATAGCCCATGTAATGGAGCTCTTCCAATTTGCTTTGCAGCGCAGGCTCTGCGTCTTGCTTCCATTGTTCAAATTCGGCCTCGATCATTGGTTAACACTCCTTTTTTTAATACGAGCTGTCTCATGAAGAAGGACTTGCCAGCATATACATATTGAAAGCATGTCTACTTTAACGGCTGGTTCAGAGAAAGGACTATTTGCATGTCAAAACAAACGTTGATTCAAGGAACGATGATTCTCATTATAGCCGGACTCATTACGCGTGTCCTCGGTTTTGTGAACAAGATGGTCGTTGCCAGGATCATGGGCCAGGAAGGTGTAGGATTATACATGATGGCCGTTCCGACACTTTTACTCGCCCTCACTTTGACAAGGCTTGGGCTCCCAGTCGCCATCTCCAAACTTATCGCTGAAGCCGATTCCAGAGGAGATAAACGGAACATCCGCAAGATACTTGTTGTATCCTTGGCGATTACAGGCGTTCTGAGTATCTTGATCACCGTCGCGATGATGGCTCTTGCGCCACTCATGTCACGCTACTTTTTTACCGACCACCGTACGTTTTATCCACTGATCGCCATTGCACCCGTTATTCCCATCGTTGCCATCTCTTCTGTGCTCCGCGGTTATTTTCAAGGATTACAGAATATGAGACCGTCAGCCTATTCTCAAGTGATCGAGCAAGTAGTACGGATCACGCTTGTTGCCCTGCTGACCGGATGGCTCCTTCCGTACGGTGTGGAATATGCGGCAGCCGGTGCGATGATTTCAGTGATCATCGGCGAACTCGCATCTTTGCTGTACATGTTCTCGATGTTTAAAATGAAGAAAACGATGAAAATTCGAAACGGGTTCTTCAAACAGCTAAAAGGCGGACGCGGCACTTTAAAAGAGCTGCTGGGCATCGCATTGCCAACGACCGGAAGTCAGCTGATCGGATCGGTCTCCTACTTTTTTGAACCAATCGTTGTCGCCAGAAGCTTGGCGATTGCCGGCATCACGACGACGATGGCAACAAAACAGTACGGAGAACTGGCTGGTTATGTCATCCCGCTGCTGTTTCTTCCTACTTTTATTACCTATTCTCTTTCTGTTTCCCTCGTCCCTGCTATAAGTGAGGCGAATGCACAAAAAAAATACAATGTGATTGAACATAGGCTTAACCAAGCAATCCGTCTTTCTATGCTGTCAGGAGGATTGGCAGCGATCATCACCTTTGTTTACGCTGAGCCGATTATGGACCTTATGTATCATTCTCCAGCGTCTGCTGCCTATGTTAAGGTGATGACCCCCCTGTTCTTTTTTCTTTATTTCCAAGGTCCTCTACAAGCTGTGCTGCAGGCCTTGAACCTTGCAAAAGCAGCCATGACCAACAGTCTGATTGGTGCGGCTGTCAAGCTGGCGGCCATATTCGCCCTTGCCACACGGCCTGAATTCGGCATCATGGGCGCGGCCTTAGGCATCGTTTTAGGAATCGTGGTGGTGACGATCCTCCACTTTGCAACGGTAGCAAAAGCCATCAGCTACACCATTGTTGCAGGAGAATTTTTTCGCTGCTTTCTATGTATTCTTTTTACGGGTGCAGGGTCGGCTTACCTTTATCGTTACATCTTCCCTCAGTTTACACAAAGTACGGGCACAGCAGTATGTATCGTTTCCACAATCATTCTGTATATGTTCTTTCTTATCTTTTTCCGCCTTATTCTTAAAGAAGACATTAAGCATATTCCCTTTATCAAGAGATGGGTGAAATAAGAACAATCAATGATAAGGCGCTACCGCTCCTTATCATTGATTGTTCTCTTTTTCATCGACAAACAATGTGCCATCATCATTCAAGGAACAAAAGGCGATTTTCCTTATATCATGATAGCCGCTCTTTTTCAGCTGCTGTCTCAGCCAAAGAGACGTTTTTTCTAATTTTTCTAGATGGTCTTCTTGAACTTTGCCATCCAGTATGAGAGGCAGGATCATTTGAAGCGGACTTCCACCTGTGCATTCATCTTTTTTGATGACAGAAAGCTTTCCAGACGTTTCCAGAACACCAAACTCGACTTCAGAAACGCTTCGAATATTATTTTCTCTGAGCTGTGTGAGCAAATCATCAAAATTGTAGCGCTGCTTTTTCATTTCACGTTCATTGATCTTTCCTCTGTCTATGATTAAAGATGGCTTGCCATCGACCCAATCTCTCAGCTTTCGGCTTTTTAAAGAAACAAGGGCGAGGCCGAGCTGTATAGAAAGAAGAATGAAAATAGCCAGCAACGAATTTTTCATTGGAATTTTAGGGTCTTCAATCGAAATGACCGCAAGCTCCGCGATCATGATTGAAACGACAAAATCAATGACGGAAAGCTTCCCCATCTCCCGTTTCCCCATCACTCGAAACACAACGAGGATAAGAAAGTAAATAAACACCGTTCGCAAAAGCACGGTATACAGCTCCATCCTATCCCTCCTTTCCCGCATACTATCTCTTAGTATGAGACGAATTTGCTGATTCATGAAGGTAAGGTTTTGCCAAACAGGAAAAATATTGTCATTCTCCCGCATGTACTTCTATTTCTTTTTTTCTGGAATAAGGTGTAAGTAAAGGCTTGTTTTATCAAAGGGGGAGTAGGAATGGAAGCTAAACATATGGCTGCATCCATGTTAAAGGGATTATTTGTCATCCTCATCTTCATCATTGTCAGCAGCGTTATCCTGTCTTTAATCCTGCGTTTCACATCGGCCACGGAACAATCGTTAAAATGGGTTACATTGGCGTTATCCTTTGTTTCGATGTTTGCTGGAGGCTTTCTGACTGGTAAAAAGGCGCAGGCGAAAGGATGGGTCCTTGGCGCAGGTACGAGCATGCTGTTTTCTCTTCTTGTCTTTCTTATACAATATTTAGGTTATCAGACCACATTTAGCTCTATGCAATATTTGTACCATGGCTTATTCATGATCCTCTGCATGATCGGCGGCATCATGGGCGTGAACTTCAGCAGCCACAGCACATATAAGAATTAGAAAAACCGCCGGATTCCGGCGGTTTTCTTTACGTTATACGGATTTGATTTCACGCACTGCCTGACGGTCAAAAGTCAGAACAGAACCGTCTTTGGAACGGACAGAAACCGTGTTCTCGTCAATCGTGTCAATCGTGCCATGAAGGCCGCCGATTGTTACCACTTGATCACCCTTCTTCAAGTTCGTCTGCATCTCACGAACCGCCTTTTGTCTCTTTTGCTGAGGACGAATCAATAAGAAATAAAAAATAACGAACATCAGCAACAGAGGAAGCAATCCACCTAAATTCATTTGTTTTCACCCCTTTCTATATGGTTGACTTCGTTTACAAGAATAGAAACCACCATATCATTCAATAATAAATTCTCAAAATGAACTACCTTGTTCTTCATTGATAGTTGATTGGAGTGAAAGGTGCCGACTCCAGCAGGAAGAGCGGGACAGGTGAGACCCTCAAAGGCGAGTAGCAGCGAGGGGGCTCACTTGTCTAGCAGTATGGACTAGCCCCTCGAGGTCAAATGAGCAAGTGCCCAATAAGTCACAAACCGATTCTTTAGGTCCCTTTCTCATTTGCTTGTCGGGGCTGGACGAGTCCTTCCTGCTTTTCGCCACACCCTGCGGAAAGCGTGCACCTGTAACAGAAATCAACAGCTATTTTGATTTCTCACAAAAAGTATAAATTTTAGAAATTCCTTGCGTTCTCCTTATTAAACCCATACTGCTCGAAAAATTCTTCTTTAAAATCCAATAGCCTGTCATCCATGATGGCCTGCCTTACCTGCTTCATAAGGTTGGCTAGGAAATGAAGGTTATGGTAGCTCGTCAAACGGAAGCCGAATGTCTCGTTGGCTTTTACCAGGTGACGGATATACGCTCTCGAATAGGTCTGGCATACATGGCAGCTGCAGTTCTCATCAAGAGGTCGGAAATCACGAGCGTATTTCGCGTTTCGGACAACCAATCTTCCTTCACTCGTCATGCACGTTCCATTACGGGCAATTCGTGTCGGCAGAACGCAGTCAAACATATCAATTCCTCTTATCGCACCGTCAATCAAAGAATCCGGCGATCCTACACCCATTAAGTAACGTGGCTTATCAGCAGGCAGCCATGGTGTTGTAAAATCAAGTACACGGTTCATGACATCTTTCGGCTCGCCTACGGAAAGACCGCCTATTGCATAGCCTGGGAAATCGAGCGAAACGAGATCCTGTGCGCTCTGTTTTCTAAGGTCTTCATATTCACCGCCTTGAACTATGCCGAACAGCGCCTGATCTTCCGGGCGTTTATGAGCTGCAAGACAGCGCTCGGCCCACCGGCTCGTGCGCTCAACGGATGACTTCATATATTCAAACGATGCAGGATATGGCGGACATTCATCAAAAGCCATCATAATATCAGAACCAAGAGCGTTCTGTATCTCCATTGCTCCCTCAGGACTCAAGAACAGCTTCTCTCCGCTCATATGGTTGCGGAAATGCACCCCTTCTTCTGTGATCTTGCGCAGATCACTAAGAGAAAACACTTGGAAACCGCCAGAATCGGTAAGGATGGCACGATCCCAGTTCATGAACTTATGAAGGCCGCCCGCTTCTTTAATGATATCGTGGCCAGGTCTTAGCCAAAGGTGATAGGTGTTGCTCAGTATAATTCCAGCATCCATCTCTTTTAGCTCTTCAGGGCTTAAAGTTTTAACGGTTGCCAGCGTTCCAACAGGCATGAAAACCGGTGTTTCAAACGTGCCATGAGGTGTATGCACTTTTCCAAGTCTCGCGCCTGACTGCTTGCACGTCTTAATGTGTTCGTACGTTACGGCTGGTTTCATTTTGATGTTTGTCCTCCCTCGTGGATGAGCATGGCATCTCCAAAACTGAAGAACCTGTACTTTTCTTCCACGGCTATTCTGTATGCGTTTAGAACGTTCTCTCTTCCCGCCATTGCACTTATGAGCATGATGAGAGTCGATTTGGGCAGATGGAAATTGGTGATTAATCCATTGATGGCTTTAAATTCATAACCAGGATAGATGAAAATATCCGTCCAGCCCGACTCTTCCTGAAAACGGCCGTTATGTTTAGAAGCGACTGTCTCGAGTGTTCGTGTGCTTGTCGTGCCTACTGTATAGATTCGGCCGCCCTCTTCCTTTACCTTGTTCAATAGCGCTGCCGTCCCGGCCGTCATCTGATAGAATTCTGCGTGCATATCGTGCTCGAGAATGTTATCTACAGCAACTGGCCGGAATGTTCCGAGTCCAACATGAAGGGTGATGAACGCTATATGCACCCCTTTATCTTTAAGTTCCTGAAGCAGTTCCTCTGTAAAATGAAGGCCAGCTGTCGGTGCCGCTGCTGAGCCTTGATGACGCGCAAAAACCGTCTGATAACGGTCCTTCTCTTCTAGCTGTTCTTTAATATAGGGCGGCAGCGGCATCTCACCAAGTGCGTCGAGGTGCTCATATAAGATTCCTTCATATATTAATTTAAGCGTGCGTCCGCCGTTCTCGAGCTCACCTGTGCAGAGTGCTGAAAGACGGCCGTCGCCAAATATCACCTTCGTGCCAATTTTTACTCGTTTTGCTGGTTTTATAAGCGTTTCCCACTCATCCTCGCCATGCTCTTTTAAAAGCAGTACCTCAATCTTTGCCCCTGTTTCCTCTTTCTGGCCGTAAAGCCTAGCAGGCAAGACACGCGTGTCGTTGAGGACGAGGCAGTCACCGGCGCGCAAATAGGCTGCCATATTTGAAAATACATCGTGGCTTACCTCGCCTGAATGTTTATCAAGAACCATCAGGCGTGAGCTTGTCCTGTTTAAGAGCGGTGTTTGCGCAATCAGTTCTTCTGGCAGATCAAAATCAAATAAACTTAAATCCATGAATAAAATCTCCTGTCTATTTAAAACGGCCGATCAGCATGAAGATCAGAGACAGCACAATGCTGGCAATGATCGATGTCACGATCGGGAAGTAAATGGTTGTGTTTCCTTTTTTCCAAACGATATCACCGGGTATTTTCCCTACATATGACCATAAAAGGCCTACTACAATCAATACAATTCCTGCAATGATCAGCAGTTTGTTCATGCTCGGTTAACGTCCTCCAGACCAAAATAATCATACGCTAAAGGTGTGACCATCCGGCCGCGCGGAGTGCGCTGCAAAAGACCAACCTGAAGCAGATAAGGTTCATACACATCCTCGATCGTTTCGGCTTCTTCTCCAATGCTTGCAGCAATGGCTTCAAGGCCCACAGGACCGCCTTTATAGATGTGAATGATCCCTTGTAATAATTTATGGTCAATATGGTCTAGTCCTAAACGGTCGATCTGAAGAAGCTCCAGAGCCCTATGCGCCGTTTCAACAGAGATCGAGCTCGTTCCGTCCACTTGCGCAAAATCCCGCACACGCTTTAACAGCCTGTTGGCAATGCGCGGCGTCCCTCTTGAACGGCGGGAAATCTCCTCGGCCGATTCGTCACTGACGTGTACGCCGAAAACTTCACCTGTACGCTTGACGATTTCTTTAAGGTCACTCTCCGTATAATATTCGAGTCTCGACATGACACCGAACCTGTCACGCAGCGGAGATGAGAGCGACCCGGCGCGTGTAGTGGCACCGACGAGAGTGAAAGGAGGAAGCTCCAAACGAACAGATCTCGCCGTATCACCTTTACCGATGACAATGTCCAGACAGAAATCTTCCATAGCGGAGTATAAGATTTCTTCAATCGCTCTTGAAAGGCGATGAATTTCATCAATAAATAGCACATCTCCGGCATCAAGCGATGTTAATATTGCCGCAAGATCTCCTGGACGTTCAATCGCGGGGCCGCTCGTCGTTTTAAATCCGACGCCCATCTCTCTTGCGATAATCGCCGCAAGTGTCGTTTTCCCAAGACCAGGCGGCCCGTATAGAAGGACATGATCGAGCGGCTCATTCCTTAGCTTGGCTGCCTGAATAAATACGCTCAGGTTTTCCTTGACAGACGTCTGGCCGATGTATTCTTTTAAATGCTCCGGTCTTAGACTAAGCTCGATCCCGGCATCTTCACGGTTTTCTTCTGAAGATAACATCCGGTCCTCCATCTATGAATCCCTCCTAAACGGTCATCAGTTTGCGGAGCGCTCGTTTAACGTACTCATCTGCTGTACCGCTTTCTTTCTTTAACTCAGGGAGAATCTTCTGTATCTCCTTTTTAGCATAACCGAGAACCATTAAGGCTTCGACCGCTTCATCAAGCTGCGATGCTGCCTCTTCTTTAAAGGCATCATCAGAAAAGAGTCCGCCTGCAACCGGCATGCTGTTCGTGAAATCTGCCAGCTTCCCTTTCAGGTCAAGAATAATCTGTCTTGCCGTCTTTTTTCCGACGCCTGGAAACTTGGTTAAGAAAACTTCATCTTCCTCTTCAATGGCACACGCCACTTGATCTGGCTGTCCGAAAGCCATGATCGCCATCGCTCCCTTTGGACCGATGCCGGACACGTTCAGCAGCTTCATAAACATGTCTCTTTCTTGTCTGGAGGCAAATCCATAAAGCGCCAATATATCTTCTCTTACGTATTGATATGTATACACTGTCATTTCTGAACCTGCGCGGTACACGAAGGGGTTCGGGCAGAAAACTTTATAGCCAATTCCGTTAATCTGCACAGAGATATACCCTGCCGCTACATGGTCCACCTTGCCAGTCAAACTTTCGATCAAATCTAAACCTCTCCTTAAGCGGACATACGTTTCTATTTTTTTATTGTACCATAGAAGAAGGTAAATTTAATATGCAAAGCAATGCACAATAGAAAAAGAGAGCGAAAATCGCTCTCTTTAACGGTTGTTCTCGAAAGGACGCTTGATTGCATTACCAAGATCGCTTCCTGCTCTTCCGATATCGGACATGATGCCTTTAACGTCTCCTTCAACTTCCGTGTAATCCATCCCATCACGAAGGTCGTTGTCTACGTTTTCGATTCGCCCGAAAATAGAATCATCTGTTGTCACCTGAACATCGCGGCCAGGAACCATAGCCTGGATCTTTTCTTCGACTTTTCGATCCATCGCTTTTTTGTCACGTTCACTGGTATCTATACCGACAATGACGTTGTTATCATCTAAAATAACGTGAGCATCGTCTACGTTGTTCATGTCGTTGACTTTCTTCTGAATTCGCTCTGCAAGGCGGCCGTCATAATCAGCATCATAAGCAGCATCCTGGTCAATCATGTCACGGTTCATGTCCAACCCGTTATCACCTTCATTGGTGTTATAGCCGATCGGCCTGGCGTCATTTCCATAGTTGCGGTCCATGGCACCTTTATCACCGTTACAGCCTGTTAAACCTCCCGCGATAATAAGAGCGGCAATTCCTGCAATTTTTTTGTTCAATGCAAAAACCTCCTTTCACCGTTAGAATGGCAATCGGAGGCAATAATTATATCTGTAAAATATAGGATAGCACGTTGTTCAACCAATCCTCTTTTGCTCAAGATGATTGATAATCCTTTTAATGAACGGTTTGCGATATTGAAAATCCGTCTGCGTAAATCTTGAAACTTGCTCGATGCTGCTATGTGATTCACTTGAAAAGGCACGGTTCCACTCTCGATAGAGATCTGTAGGAAATACGAGCAGCTGAAGAAACCATCTTTTTCTAAATAACTGCAGACAGGCTTCCGGCAACGCTGGTGCAATTTTGTCATACCGCCATTTCCAAAACGGAAGGATCCGGTTCGTAAATTGAAGCCAGTCAATCATTCCCGGAGCTGCTGTGATCAGGTCATAATCGATAAGCATGGCCTCACCGTTCCGAGGGAGCAAAAAATTATGAGGTGCTACATCTCCATGACATAGCTGCTCGTTCTGTTTTTCTTTTTCAAAAAGCGCATCAATCTGCTTATGATTGTACTCATCCAAAGCCCATTCTCCCCAGAAAATCATTTCAGGCAATAGCGGCACGATTTCTTTTGGCCACGTTTCACTCTGGGCTAAACTTTTAAATTTGGAGAGCCTTCTTTTCCATTTATCATATAATTTGTATTCTGAAATTTTATGATACAGCTCTTGTGGAACAGACGCCTGATCATGAAACCTTGTAATTGCTTCTGCTGCATACCGAACATCATCCAAGTTACCGTAATGCAGATCTCTTCCTTCATAAAAAGGCATGATTACCCAATAATATTCATTCCATTTAAGGTAACGCTTTTTAGAAGGAAACGCCCCGATTGGTCCAATTGCTGGTTTTTCAAATTGTTTGAACCATTTAGACAGTTCCAGCTGCACCTTGCATTCAAACTTGCTGTCAAAGGCCTTGAGAATAAACGTGTCATTTTTTTCGCTTAACACTTTCACCACGTTTTCCCGGTAAAACCAATAGTTTTTCACGTTCACTCCATTTTTCGGAAGTTCTTTAAAAAAAAGACGATCCCAGCTGTTATCGTCTGTGTACTGTTTATTCATTATCAGTGTTCTCTTGTTCTTCGGAACGGCTTTGTGCACCTTGGTATGGGTTTGGCATCATGTTCATTCCCGGCTGCCCGCCCATCTGTGGCATTCCGCCCATTCCCGGCTGTCCGCCCATCCCTGGCATTCCGCTCATTCCCGGCTGTCCGCCCATTCCTGGCATTCCGCCCATCTGCGGCATTCCGCCCATTCCCGGCATTCCGCCCATTCCTGGCATTCCGCTCATTCCCGGCATTCCGCCCATCCCTGGCATTCCGCCCATTCCCGGCATTCCGCCCATTCCCGGCATTCCGCCCATTCCCGGCATTCCGCCCATTCCCGGCATTCCGCCCATTCCCGGCATTCCGCCCATCTGCGGCATTCCGCCCATTCCCGGCATTCCGCCCATCTGCGGCATTCCGCCCATTCCCGGCATTCCGCCCATCTGCGGCATTCCTTGCTGTTGTCCGCCCTGCTGCGGCATGCCCGATTGCTGAGGCTGCTGGCCTCCTCCAGAGCTTAACTGATCCATCATAGACTGCGGAAATTCACCATACATTTGATCTTGCTGTGCACCTGCAACAGGCTGAAGCTGGTCTGGCATATACTGCGGGCTCTGCTGCTGACCTTGCTGCTGCGTTCCTTGCTGCGACATGCCTTGGCCATAGCTTTGTCCGCCCTGCTGCGGCATATAGCCCATTTGCGGGTATTGCTGCTGTCCGCCATAGCCTTGATAAGGCATCATGCCATACCCTTGAGGCATCGCGCCATAGGGCTGAGGCTTCGGGAACATGGATGGGTAACCGCCGTACATCTGGTTCATCATTCCAGAAGATTCATCCTTTAAATAAGGATGCTTCATGCCATAATTGTCTTTACCGTAATTTGGCATATTCGGTGCATTTGGAATGTTAGCAGCGTTGTTTGGGTTCCACGGCATATAAGCTGATGATTCCATCATTGATGCGTGATCTTTATTTGAAACAGGAGCCATTGGTGCTTTCATCGCGTTATCTTTTGCAGGGTATGAAGGCATATCCATTTTAGGCGGCGATGGCTTGTAATCTGGTTTTGGCGGTGCAGGTTTCAGCTCAGGCTTCTGCGGTGCCGGCTTCATTTCAGGCTTTGCTTCTGGTTTGATCTCTGGTTTTGGCTGAGGCTTCGTTTCTTGTATTGGTGCCACGGGCGCTTCTTTCTTTTTGGGCATTTCTTTTTTCTTTCCCGGTGACATGAATGGCATCTTCATCTTTTCTGCTCTCACAGCCGTTTCTTGTGCCGGGATTTTCACTTTATCCCCGCGCTCAAGTTCTCCTGAAGAATGAGCGAGTGCAGTGTTCGCTTTTTTTAAATCGTTAAGAGGTACCTTATACTTTTCTGCGATCCGTTCTAGTGTATCCCCTTTTTGAACAATATGGATTCTCACGGTCAAAACTCCCCCTCCGCCTATTTTCCTTACAGTATATGAGCAATTGGGCATAGTGCTACTTTTGTTGGTGCATATAAGCAGCCATAGCTTCATCCTTAATACGATATGCCTAACTGTAAGAGGGTATGACAGGGAAGCTGGTTATGCGCGCTCGAGCATCCTGTTCAGTGCCAGTAATGCTGAAGCACTCACTTTTTCATCTACCTTTATTACGTTTTGCGGTGTTCCGCCTTCTACATTCTCGAGACTCCATAACAAATGGGGAAGGTCAATCCGATTCATTGTCAAACAAGGACACATGTTTGGGTTCAGTGAAACAACCTCAATTTCAGGAAATAAAGCAGATAGACGGTTCACAAGGTTCATTTCCGTTCCTACCGCCCACTTCGTACCTTTCTGTGCTTTCTTTAATGTATCAATAATGAATGTAGTCGAACCGCTGTAATCACTCGCTTCTACAACGTCATGCGTGCATTCAGGATGAACGATAATGTTCCATTTATCTTCCTTTTCACGAAATTCTTGGATCTGTTCTGTCGTGAATTTTTCATGAACGGAACAATGGCCTTTCCATAAAATAACTTTAATGTGTTCTATCGGCTCATTTGTTTCAAGCTTTTCAGTATGCGGATTCCATACCGCCATCTGTTCTAAGGGAATGCCCATCTTAAAGGCTGTGTTTCGCCCCAGATGCTGATCAGGTAAGAAAAGAATCCTTTCTTTTTCACCAAAAGCCCACTTGAGCATCTTTTCCGCGTTGGACGACGTTACAGTAGCCCCGCCATGTCTGCCGCAGAACGCTTTAATTTCAGCGGTTGAGTTGACATATGTTAGCGGCAGGATACTGTCACCAAACAGAACGCCAAGCTTTGACCAAGCTCTTTCTGTCTGATGGATATCTGCCATATCAGCCATTGAGCAGCCTGCTTTTAAATCAGGAAGGATGACAGTCTGTTCATTGCTAGACAGCATATCTGCCGTCTCAGCCATAAAATGTACGCCGCAAAACACAATATATTCCGCTTTGGTGCTTGCCGAAAGTTGTGCGAGCTGCAGAGAATCCCCTGTATCATCTGCAAAATCAATCACTTCATCCCGCTGATAATGATGGCCTGGTAAGTACAGCCGTTCGCCAAGCCGTTCTTTGATCGACTGGATGCGTGCTCTTAATTCACTGTCAGTCAGCTTATAATACTCTTCAGGTAGCACGTTCTTATTTTGATACGTTAGCAACAGTGTCATGTTTGACAGCTCCTTTCACGGTCAGGCTGATATCGAGGCTTTTCACCGAGTGCGTTAAATAACCAAGTGAGATGTAACCGACCCCCGTACTGCCAAACTGCTTCAGTCTTTCCGGTGTGATTCCTCCCGATGCCTCTGTGATAATATGATTAGGAACAACTTGCAGCCACTCGTTAATCACTTCCGGCTGGAGATTATCGAACATGATAATATCCGCGTCTGCTTGGATGGCTTCTTGCAGCTGTTCATATGTTTCAATTTCCACTTCTACTTTTGTCATATGTCCAGAAGCGGCTCTTGCCGCTTTAATAGCGTTTGCAATGCTGCCAAATGCTGCGATATGATTATCCTTGAGCATTATGCCGTCATACAGTCCGTACCTATGGCTATAGCCTCCACCGCAAGTTACCGCGTATTTGTCAAACATTCTTAGCCCTGGCGCCGTTTTGCGTGTATCCGTAATCCGGACGTTGCTTCCTGCCAGCTGGCATGCTTTTTTTGTTGCGCTCGCTATTCCTGACATGCGCTGTACAAGATTTAATAGAACACGTTCACCTGCCAAAATCGCTTGCGCCGGCCCCTTCACCTCCATCAGCACGTCTCCTGCTTTTACCGCCTCACCGTCCCGTACAAAGAATAGGAATGTTATGGATTTGTCCAACAGCAGATAGCCTTCCTTTAGTACCTCTGTTCCACAGAATACGCCATCCTCTTTCGCTTGTAGAACGGCAAGAGTCCTCTCATTTCCTATTAGCTGGGCAGATACGTCTCCCGTTCCGATATCTTCAAGAAAAAATTCTTGCAGCTTATGTAAAAGCAGCAGTTTGTTCATGTGATTCCATCCTTCTTTCTATCGTTTTTCGTTTCCATTGCTCTCTCGCTTCTGGATAATCCCTTCTGTAATGACCGCCTCTGCTTTCCCGCCTCGATAATGCTGAAGTGGTCACTAGCCAAGCCATCAAGTGAGTGTTTATACACCTCAGTTCATCGAGGGTATGGTGATAAGAAGGCGTGATGAAAGGAAACTGTTCTAGATACTCTATATAGGCTCTCATGTCGTTTCCGTCACGGACGATACCGGCACTTCGCGAAAGACCCTCCCTCATCACCACTACTGATGGCATCGCCAGACTGGTTCGCTCTATATCGGGAAGAAACGGCCTAGGACGAAGCTTTTTCAAACGATGACTCGCTATTTTCCTTGCAATCCGCAAAGCCATCCCGGTGCCTTCCAGCAAAGAATTGCTCGCTAGCCTGTTCGCTCCATGCAAGCCAGTTCTTGCACATTCTCCAGCTGCAAACAACCCAGCAACTGAGGTCTTTCCCCATTCGTCAGTCTTAATGCCACCCATCGTAAAATGAGCGCCTGGAGCGACCGGGAGGAGACCAGACAGAAGATGGATGTTTGCTTTTTGGCACATTTCAAAAATTGTGGGAAACCGTTCCCGAAAACGAGTGATGGCTGAAATATCTAAAAACACGTCTTTCCCATTATCGCGTGAGCGCTGGATCTCTCGTGCCACGATATCTCTTGGAGCGAGGTCTTTTAAAGGATGGACTCCTTCCATAATGGGATGACCTTCACAGTCTATGAGTCTCCCTCCCTCACCTCTGACAGCTTCAGACACGAGTCCATGTGTGGTCTCATTATGGATGAGCAGTGTCGGGTGGAACTGCACAAACTCTAGATCACACAACTGAGCACCGGCTCTGTATGCCATGGCCATTCCGCTGCCGTCAGCTTGACGGACATTGCTGCTTCTTTCATAAAGCCCAGCAAATCCTCCTGTACACAAAATGGTATAGGATGCAAACACCGCTTCATTTTCTCCTGTCTCATTGCGGCACCATGCTCCTGCACATCGACCGTCTTGAATAATGAGATCGGCGGCAGTTCCATAGTAAAACACGTTTCGATTGATGAGCTTTTCACGCAAAGCCTTTACGATGTACTTACCCGTCTGGTCACCGCCGGCGTGCAGTATCCGCTTCTTTCGATGTCCGCCTTCCAGGCCAAATACTAGTGTTCCTTTGTCGTCTGTATCAAACGTGACACCAGCATCCGATAAATAGGTGAAGACCTCTTTACTCTGTTTAATAATGCTTTCGGCTGCCCTTGCCTCACAGTGGCCAGCTCCCGCTAACAAGGTATCAGTCAAATGATCATTCCAACTGTCCTCTTTACCGACAGAGGCAGCAATACCCCCTTGTGCATGATAGCTGTTGCATGATGTAACAGAAGAGTTTGTGATGATTCTCACATTCATGCTCATGCTAAGTTTTTCGGCACAAACCAGCCCTGCCACACCGGACCCGATAATCAGAACATCTGTATAAACAGCTTTCATTATCGCACCTCATGTCTATATATGTGTCTTGACACCTATATTTACACAATATTAAACTGATGACAAGAATTTTTCTTCGGAAAGGAATTAAATATGAATTATTTCGATTACGCCGCCTCTGCACCAATGAGGCCTGAAGCGACTGAAGCATATGTTTATTGCGCAAAGGACTTTTATGCAAATTCTGAAAGCCTGCATGACCCCGGTGCTCTTGCAGGAGACTTTTTGCAGCATGCAAGAAATAAACTGGCCGATGTTTTATCTGTTCGTTCAGATAGCATTTATTTTACAGGAGGAGGATCTGATGGGAATTTTCTAGCTATCACGGCACTCGCCAATGGAAATAAAGAGAGAGGCCGGCATATTCTCGTTTCTCCGCTCGAGCATCCTTCCGTAATGAACACGGTACATTTTTTGCAATCATCTGGTTTTGAAGTTGACACTTTGCCTGTGAGAGCAGACGGACGTGTCCATGCCGAAGATTTAAACAAATGTGTACGCCATGATACGATATTAGCTATCATACAGCACGCAAACAGCGAGATTGGTACCATTCAGCCTATGTCAAAAATCGGGGCTCTTTTGAGAGAAAGAGACATCCTTCTTCACAGCGACTGCTGCCAAAGTTTTGGAAAGCTTTCAATGAGCTCTGTTATTCCGTATGTAAGTTCCATTACGGTTTCCTCTCATAAAATAGGCGGGCCTAAAGGAACAGGAGCCGTGTATATATCACCTGGTACGAGAGCCATCCCTCTCATGCAGGGCGGCGTTCATGAACAGGGCTTCAAACATGGAACGGTTGACGTGCCCGCTATCGCTTCCTTCGTCACGGCGGCTCTTCTTGCTCATGCTGAGCTTGACGATTGGACGCTGCATATGAACAACATGCGTCACAAGCTTTTATCGATTATAATGAGAAGTGAAAACATTGTGGTTGAAAGAAGCCATAGTCCAGTCCTGCCTCACTTTGTCCCGATCAGGTTGAAAGGGATGGAAGGGCAGTATGCGATGCTTGAGCTTAATAGGCAGCGCCATGCCGTATCACCAGGAAGTGCCTGTAAATCAGGGCAGCAGGAGCCATCTCGTGCTCTTCTTTCTCTTGGAAGGAATGAGAATGAAGCGAGAGAGCTTGTGCGCATCACACTTGGAAAAGAAACGAATGAAAGTGAGATCGAACAGCTCGGAAAAAGCCTTTTAACCATGGCGGCAAATCATGGGTTAACTAAAGTGAGGGAACACGCATGAAAATTGAAGGGAAATTAAAAGGAAACGAACGCCGTGAGCTTATATTAAGCTGGCTTAAGGATGCAGCAGAACCACTGAAAGGGTCGTGGCTCGCCAAAAAAACAGGCGTGAGCCGGCAGGTTATCGTTCAGGATATCTCCCTGCTAAAGGCTGCAAACGAGCCCATTATGGCCACTGCTCAAGGCTATGTATACATGCAGTCAGAGGGGGCAGAAATGCATGAAGTGGTAGTGGCATCACACCACCTTTCCAATCAGACGGAGGATGAGTTGAACACGGCCGTCGATCACGGTGTTCTTGTGAAAAATGTCATCGTCGAGCACCCTGTCTATGGCCATATTACAGCACCGCTCATGCTTTCCAACCGCAGTGAGGTCAAACATTTTATCCAAAAGCTTCACGATACGAAAGCAAGCCTGCTCAGCGACCTGACAGATGGTGTGCACCTTCACACGCTTTCTGCCGATTCGAAGGAAAAGCTCCATACTGCCATCCTTGCTCTTAATGAAAAAGGATATTTACTGAAAGGGAGCGGCGAATAGCTTTTATACGGTTTGAAATCAAATAAAGGCCGGGGCATTCTATCGTATGAATGCTCCGGCCTTTATTTATGCACCTGTACCGATTACTTCAACATGCTCCACCACTTCCATTCGGTTGATGGTTGCGAGAAATTCTTTAATGCTTCCTTGTATAGCATTCGTTTCAATCGTAAGGGTAACATGTGCCCGCCCTTGAAGCGGAATGGTCTGGTGGATCGTCAGGACGTTGCAGCCCATCGATGCGGCGACCGTGAGAAGACCTGATAAAGCACCTGAACGGTCTTCTAAATGGATGGAAAGGGTGATGATTTTCTCTTTAACCATCGTATGAAACGGGAAAATGCCATCCTTGTATTTATAAAATGCGCTTCTGCTTAACCCAACATGTTCCGCTGCCTCGGCAACCGTTTTCAGCTTTCCGCGTTCAAGCATTGACTTCGCCTCAAGCGCCTTCTGCATAGACTCCGACAGCAAGTCTTCACGGACCATGTAAAATTGCTTCTCGTCCTTCATCCTCATAATCTCCTCAATGCATATTCATGCTTTTAGTATAGACAGTCCTTGATGGGTTGTCTATACACTGCTTTTAGCTTAGAAAGAAGTCTGAGGAGCAGTTGATTTTCGTTTCAAGCGCACGCTTATCCAGAGGGGTGAGACGAAAAGCGCGGGTGGGCTCGTTCAGCCCCGACAAGCAAATGAGGAAGGGACCGGTAAGTCGGTTTGTGACTTATTGGGCACTTACTCATTTGACCTCGAGGGGCTAGCCCTTTTTGCTGGACAAACCGAAAAGCGCGGGTGGGCTCGTTCAGCCCCGACAAGCAAATGAGGAAGGGACCGGTAAGTCGGTTTGTGACCTTTTGCTAGCCAAGTGCCTTTGGAAGGTCTCACCTGCGTCACTCCCACACGCAGGATAAGGAAAGCTGTGTAAGACCTCAAGCGCAAGAAAAAGTGCTGTTCTTTTTCGAGGAGTCGGCGCCTTACACTCCAAACAACATTACAAGAGAAGCAATCAAAGAAGTTCTTAAAAATTCACTAGATCTATTTAAGTAATCATGTACGTCTAAACATTTTTACATAGTAAATCTCTTTTAAGTACATAACAACTAGAATTTAAAAGCATGATTTTTATAAAAAGAAAAAATAGACTATCGGGTGATAGTCTATTCTACAAATTCGAATTCGTACTTTAGGATTCTTACGGTGTCGCCGTGTTCTGCGCCTTTTGCACGCAGTGCTTCGTCGACGCCGAGTGAACGGAGCTGACGCGCAAAGCGTTTGACCGTTTCATCACGTGTAAAGTCTGTCATCTTGAACAGCTTTTCAATTCTTGGTCCGTTGATCACGAACGTGCCGTCCGAATCACGTGTAATGTAGAAGCCTGTGTCTTCTTTTTCATGCTTGAAGACAACGCGGTGGCTTCCTTCTTCCTTCTCCTCGTGAATCATCGGGAATTCTGGTGTGACGTTCAGCAGATCAGCCGTCGCATACAGTACTTCTTTAAGTCCTTGGCGTGTTACGGCCGAGATCGGGAAGACAAGTGCTTCTTCTCCTACTTTTTCTTTGAACGCCTTAAGATTTTCTTCTGCTTCTGGAAGATCCATCTTGTTCGCGACGATGATCTGTGGGCGTTCTGTCAGTCTCATATTGTATTGACGGAGTTCGTCGTTTATTTTGACATAATCCTCATAAGGGTCGCGCCCTTCCATCCCGCTCATATCGATAACATGAAGGATAACTCTCGTACGCTCGATATGACGCAGGAACTGATGCCCAAGACCGACGCCTTCGTGAGCTCCCTCGATCAGACCTGGCAGATCCGCCATGACAAAGCTTCTGCCTTCGTCAACCGCTACAACTCCGAGATTCGGTGTAATGGTTGTGAAATGATAAGCGGCAATTTTCGGCTTAGCAGAAGATACAACCGAAAGAAGCGTAGACTTCCCTACACTTGGAAAACCAACAAGCCCCACATCAGCGAGCACTTTCAATTCCATGACGATATCGCGCTCTACTCCGGGTTCTCCGTTTTCTGCAATTTCAGGCGCTGGATTTGCTGGTGTAGCAAAACGAGTGTTTCCGCGTCCACCGCGGCCGCCCTTTGCAATAACCGCACGCTGTTTATGATGAACAAGGTCGGCGATAACCTGCCCAGTCTCAGCATCTGTGACAACCGTGCCAGGCGGAACCTTTACGACCATGTCCTCCGCTTTTCTTCCGTGCATCCCTTTGGACATTCCGTGCTCACCGCGCTGCGCTTTAAAATGCCGTGTGAAACGGAAATCCATGAGTGTTCGAAGGCCTTCTTCGACCTCAAAAATGACATCCGCGCCCTTACCGCCGTCACCACCAGCA
The DNA here is from genome assembly GCF_042665465.1 of Fictibacillus iocasae. Classification (NCBI taxonomy): domain Bacteria; kingdom Bacillati; phylum Bacillota; class Bacilli; order Caryophanales; family Fictibacillaceae; genus Fictibacillus; species Fictibacillus iocasae. Next base: position 31,685 of record NZ_JBHTCP010000012.1, read on the forward strand.
GGACCGCCGTCTGGAACGTATTTCTCGCGTCTGAACGCTACCATACCGTTTCCGCCGTCTCCGCCTTTAACATATACTTTTACCTGATCGACAAACATTGTTTCAGCCCTCCTTCCGTGCATCTTTGTTTATAATCAAAACGAAATACACGAATAAATTTCATTTTCCTTCGTATAGGTTTCGATAACCTCTACGCTTTTATGTGCAAGAATACAGCCCTTTACTTTGTCCGCTACTACATCCGGTGAGGAAAGTCCGCCTTGAAAATGGTATATTACCTGAGAAACCGATGGCTTGATCGCAACTTGAAGGAGCGGCTCGTCATATCCTGAAAGATGAGGCACGATGACTTCTGTCAGGCTGGATATAAGCTGAAAGAGGTCTTCGTCCTGCTGTGAGAGGTCCGCAGACTCTCCTTCCACAGAAAACCTCACACGCAGGGAGCTTTCATTCCAGTTGAACAGAAGAAGGTATTGAGCCAGCTTTGGCGCCTTTAAGTTGGAAAGCTTTGCTTCTTCCCTTGAAGCATCAATCATTTCTTCTATGATTTCTTTCACCCGCTCAGGCCGGTTCATTGACAGGTTTGCTTTAATTAACTGTATCTGATTCAGCCAGTCATGCCTTGCATGACGCAGCAATTCGACCGGTGTCCATTTATCTGCCATAATCGCACTCCCCGTACAAGTATTGGCCTTCCCGCTAAATAGCCAGGGTCCGGTACCATCCGCCGCATAGTGCAGCAGATGGGTATTGGCATCCGGATGGTACCGGACCCCCACTCTGTTTGAGCACATATCATATAAAAAAGCTCTAACCAGTGGTTAGAGCTTTTCATCCCTCTTACGCTTCTTGTGCGACTGGGTATACACTTACTTTTTTACGGTCACGTCCGTAACGCTCGAACTTTACAACACCGTCCACTTTCGCGAACAATGTGTCGTCTCCGCCTTTACCAACGTTTAGACCTGGATAAATCTTTGTACCGCGCTGACGGTAAAGGATTGATCCACCTGATACGAACTGTCCGTCCGCACGCTTAGCGCCAAGACGCTTAGACTGTGAGTCACGGCCGTTCTTTGTGCTACCTACACCCTTTTTGGATGCAAAGTATTGAAGGTTTAATTTAATCATTCGTTGCACCTCCTTCTTTTTTAAGAATGGTGATGTATTCTCCGTATCCCTCTTGAATGGATTCAAGCGAGACGATCATGCCTTCCAAAAGCAATTGAATGCTGCTGTAAGTATCCGGTTCCAAGCCATCTCGTGAAACGTTCAGCGCAAGATACCCGCCTTCATCACGCATCGAAACATCGGGCGTAATGTGGCAAAGCTTCTCAATCGCGTTAATCGTCCCGATCGAGACTGCCGATGCTGCTGCACAGACAAGATCTTGTCCATGAGGTGCATAATCAGCGTGGCCGGTCATCTCAAACGAGGTAATCTCTTTTGATTTGTTCCGGTAAATTCGCACTGTAATCATACGGAATTAACCGTTGATTTTTCCAATTACAACTTTTGTGTATGGCTGACGATGACCTTGCTTACGACGGTAGTTTTTCTTCGCTTTGAACTTGTAAACGACGATTTTCTCTCCGCGGCCATGCTTTTCAACTGTTCCTGTTACAGAAGCACCTTCTACTAGTGGAGCGCCAACCTTCAGGCTGTCACCGCCTACCATTAGAACATCTTCAAAAGTTACAGTTTCACCAGCTTCAACATCAAGCTTTTCAATGTAGATCACTTGTCCTTCTTCAACACGGACTTGCTTTCCACCTGTTTGAATGATTGCGTACATACTTGCACCTCCTCTTATACTCAGACTCGCCATCGCAGGTGTTCTCTATAAAAGAGAATCTTCCAGAACCTGTGTCATGTGCGGTTGGAGCGGGTGCCCCAAAACACTAACGGAAAAATCATACCATGCGGAGTATGAAGTGTCAACCTAATTCCTTTGAAATGCGGGCTTCCATTTCATCAATCGTCCCTTTTTGGCGCAACGAATAATATGGTTCGTCTTCATTTACTGTAAGATACAATTTCCATGGATGTTTCTTGTTCCATTCTGGTTCATATAATCCATACATATCGCTGATCACATGATAGAGCTTAGGCGACAATTGTATCCAGATTGCTTCCGCTTCATCATATTGCAGCGACAATAAAAATCGGTCAAACGAAAAAAACTGAGCTTTAAGATGCTCCTGTTCCTTCTCCTCTGATTTCAAATTCCTAGAATGCGGAAGAAAATCACGGATAGGCGGGCGTTCTTTTTTTCTCGTCATCTCAAACACACCCATCGCAGAGAAGCCATGCAGGACAGTCGTGACCGGATCCTCTTTCATAAGCACACTCATTCTTTCCTCGACCGCTCTTTGATGATCTTTTGATTTCATGGTTATGAAGTCGATTGCGATCATGCCTCCTATGCTTCGCAGACGGAGCTGGCGGGCGATTTCATTAGCGGCGGCTACATTGACCTGAAGGACGGTTTGATCACGGTCTGCTTTCCCGGTATACATCCCTGAGTTCACATCAATCACCGTCATCGCTTCTGTATGCTCGATGACCATCGAGGCGCCGTTTTGAAGGACTACGTTTGGAGAAGAGGCTTCCTTCAGTTCGTTATCAATGTTCCATGCTTCAAATAAAGGCATCGTTCCGTGGTGCAGCTGAACATCGCCCGCGTGAAGCTTTTGGACAGATCGCAGCACCTCTGCATCATCGACGGTTACCCGGCTTGATATGGAGCTCCATTTTTTCAAAAAAGACACGTAAAAAGGCTCTTCTTTTAAAAGGCAAGGAGGCTTTTTCTCTTTTGCAGCAGTAATCAGGCGCTTATGCTCGAGCCTAAGCCGGTCCAGTTCTTCTGCTACAGCCTTTTCGCCGGCTTTTTCACAGGAAGTGCGGAGCACCATTCCTTCTGATCCTATCCTGATCTCTTCTCCCCATTCTCTCCAGCGATCACGTGAGTCACCAGCCATTTTTTTGGATACACCTATATATGACCCCGATGGAAAATAGACAAGATTATCACCTGTATAGGATAAGATCCCTGTCAGGCGCGCCCCTTTATCTCCTGCCTCTTCCTTAATCACTTGTACGAGCAATTCTTGTCCTTGGGTAAGGAGCTGTGATATCGAGGCATGCTTTTGCTGTTCTTTTGGCATTTCCTGAAAACCCGGAAGTTCATCGCGATGAATGAATCCATTTCTTTCTTTGCCTATATCTATAAACGCTGCTTGCATTCCTGGCTGGACTTTTTGGACCTTGCCTTTGTATATCTGTCCTGCCTTAGGGGATTTTTCCGGCCGGAACATATGGCATTCCAGCAGCTTTTCACCGTGGAGCAGCGCCATTCTTTTTTCTAATCCTTTTGTCTCAATTAAAATATGATGCATGTATATCCTCCGCCCAACTGAGTTACTGCTATTTTAGCGGAAAATCTCTCGTATTGCACACCGCATCTGTCCTTTATGAAAAAACGCATGCAAAAGGTCATATTCTTTCAAAGATTTTGCAGGATTTTCCTTGACCATAATTTCATGTTCTCTTGATTTATAAAACAAGTTCAGCACACTGCCCACTTCTAAGCTCCCAGGCACGATGAACCTCTTTTTTTTCTTATAACCATAAGGAAAGTGGTATCGGTTTAAAAGGAAACGAATGAACACATATTTCCTGCGCTTCCATTCAATATAATGAGCAGAAAGCAAGAACAGAGCGATCATCCACAGGTTCAAGTGGAAGGTATGATAGGTCAAATAAAAGAGAAGAAGAAAGAGAAAGAAGATGAAAGAGAATAGGAGAAAGATTTTCTGCGCTTTATAAAAAGGCATCGTTCTTGCAAAAAAGAGAAATAACAGCCTGCCGCCATCAAGCGGCCAAACCGGAAGCAGATTGAACGCGAAAATAGCGATGTTTACATATACAAGCCATTGATGTGTAGCAGAATCAATTATTTCAAAGGAGACGAGCAGAAAAGAAAGGCCAATCATCCAAACATGCTGGATAGGGCCAAGAATGGTTACGAAAGCTTCTTGTTTAAACGGCTTATCGGATATTTCATCGACTGACAGCGCTCCACCGAACGGCATGAGCTCGATTTTGTTAATGCGCCATTTAAAAAGATGGGCCCCGGCAAAATGACCCATCTCATGAACGAGAACAACGACATACCAAATGATGATTTCTCTAAAGTGTCCTGTAAGGATAGCACCAGCTGCCATTAACCAAAGCAGCGGGCTGATCTTTAATTTTCGAAAAAAATGAACACCTGCATTAATCAAAACGAATCACCTTGCTTGGATCAATAAATTGCTCTCCCTTTTTAAGTGCGAAATAAAATTTCCCTGTGCTTTCCTCTCTGTTCTGGGAAACACGACCCAATACTGCCCCTTGTTCAATATAATCATATAACTTTATGGACGAATCAATCTTCTCTAACATGCCATACCACGATTCTTCTTCATTTTCGTGCTGAATGACAACCGTATACCCTGTTTTATCTTTCTTCCCAGCAAAAATAACATACCCTTCGCTTACCGTCTCTACTTCCTGACCCTCACCCGTTGAAATAATTAAGCCTTCACCATTGCTTTTAAAAGATTGAAACACTTTGCCGCCCGCCGCTGGTATGGCATATGGCTTTTGAGAAGCCGCTTCTTTATTGAGCGGCTTCTCATCAAGTCCGCCAGGCAGAAGCGCGAGAGGCTTTCCAAACTGATCTTCGTACCAGTTCTTAACCGCTGCAAACTGAAACTCCTGCCGAAAGGCCTCTTTAATATACTGTTGTCCTTTCACAGCAGCTGCACCTTCATATTTGAACAAGATTCCTGCGAGCAAAAAGAGACACACAGCCCCCATGACTTGCATTAAAAACAAATGCCCTTTAAAAAGCGGATGACCCCCATCCGCTAACACCGCCTGTCTGTCCGCTTTTTTTACTGATGCTGTCCCCTTTAAACGGGCTTCATGCCGTTTTCTGATCTCATCCGCACGGTTTCTCATTTCATATCCCCCGCTCACTAAACGTTATACCTCATTGTATGACTTGTCCCCGGAGGTTATGACCAGCTGCAGCAGCCGTAGAGGGAAAAGAGCACTTCTTTCCATAGAAATAAAAAAAAGGCGGCACTTCCTCGCCGTAGCGAGTCGGTGCTGCCTGTCATGCAAAGATTTTTTTTACTTCATGCCGAGCAAGGTTTTAATCTTCGTAAAGAAGCCTTTTTCTTCATCCAGTGAAAGAAGAGGAACAGATTCTCCCAATATTCGGCGGGCGATGTTGCGATAAGCGATTGATGCTTTGGAATCAGGAGTAAGGGCGACCGGTTCTCCCTTATTCGCTGCTTTAATGACACTTTCGTCATCAATGACAACGCCTAGCAGCTCAATGGATAGAACGGCAACGATTTCATCGATATCCAGCATATCTCCGCTTTTGGCTAAATGATTGCGGAGGCGGTTAACGATCAGCTTAGGCGGTTCCATATCCTCCTGTTCTAATAATCCTATAATACGGTCTGCATCACGTACGGACGATTTCTCAGGATTTGTGACGACGATCGATTTGTCAGCACCTGCAACAGCATTTTTAAAGCCTTGTTCAATGCCGGCTGGGCAGTCGATAATCACATAATCATAATCCTGCTTTAATTCTTGTATGATTTTTTTCATTTGATGCGGCTGAACAGAGCTCTTGTCCTTCGTTTGAGCTGCGGGCAGCAAGAACAGACACTCAAAGCGCTTATCCTTGATTAATGCCTGGTTTAGTTTGCAGCGCTCTTCTACTACATCTACTAAGTCATAGATGATACGGTTTTCAAGTCCCATTAGGACATCTAGATTTCGAAGTCCGATATCGGTGTCCACAAGACAAACCTTTTTTCCTGAAAGGGCCAGGGCCGTTCCAATGTTGGCAGATGTCGTCGTCTTACCGACTCCGCCTTTTCCTGAAGTAATAACGATAGCTTCTCCCACGCTTTATTCCCCTTTCTGCAGCAAACTGTTCAAGCCCGGCCTGATTCTGTATACGTTGCTGATGCGGTCAATTCTAATTTGGTTCTCTTCATGAGATATGTAAGCGAATTCCATTTCATGTCCCGTGGCCGGGTAGTGATCAGGGGATCGATTGATCATTTCGGAGATACGAAGCTGCGATGGCTTCATAACAGAAGCTGCGATTACCGCTTCGCTGTTTCCTCTGCATCCGGCGTGTGCGATGCCTTTAAGCGCCCCCATAACAAATATATTACCTGAAGCCAAGACCGTTCCGCCAGGATTCACGTCTCCGACGAGCAGCAAGTCGCCGTGCACTTCAAGCACCTGGCCGGAACGGATGATCTTGGAAACAGTCGTCACTTCTTTTTCTTTTTGCATCTCTTCTGCTTCTGCCCGGGAAATGACATTGGATTCAATCCGTTCTAGAAGAAGGTTTTTCTTGTTTTTTAGTACTTTGATGATTTTTTTTTCATGATCTTCTGTTAAAAAACGGTTTCCTGTCTGCACCTTTACGGACACAGGCGGACCGTCCAAGAACTGTCCGCTGTCCGCTGTCAGTTTATCATATAGCTCATCTAGCATCTGCTGAAACGAACATGTATCATCGAGAAGCAAAACGAGGCCGTTTTTTGTACCTTTTATCGTAACATAATGATGCATTTTCTGTGCCATTCCCATAATTCACCTCAAGATACAATCATTCGACAGAGAAAAGGAAAATCCTTTTAAATTAGTTCATTCTGTCTTTCATTTTTTGCAGATGCCTCACGATATGATAGTAGATTACGATCGTAAATACACTGTTTAACAGAAGTGTAGGAAGAAGCCTGTCATACAAGAACACATCCCACGGCATGTCAGCCACTCCCACGAGGGAATTCAACCCGAATACGAGGACTTCTAAACAGGTCACTCCAATGATCGCCAAAAAAACCGCAACAAAAATATTGCCAAACACAAAACGGGACAATACAGAGATGATATAAGCGGTTAATGCTGCAGAGAACATGTAAACGCCAATAATATCCGTGTAGAGAAGGTCCGTCAGCAGCCCAATGACCAGCGCATAAACAATCCCGATTTGAGGCTTCAAGTACATGGAGATAAATAGAATAATAACAAGTGCAAAGCGCGGCACTAGCAGCCAGCCAGAACCATCATACTCCGGCAGCACGAGCTGCATGACCGTGCTCTCAGCTACAAACGCAGCATAGGCAAGAAAAGGAAGAAGAATACGGTTCATTATTCTTCCTCCTTTTCTAATTCATCTTCATCCAGCGTTTGCATCGTTCGTTCAAGAACCATCAAATGATCAAGATCGTACAGGTTAGCGGCTGGTTTTAAATAAGCCGTTTGTGTCAGACCGACTTCATCTGGCTCTACTTCAGTGATTTCCCCGATCAGCAAGCCCTCTGGGAAGACTTCACCAAGACCGGAGGTGATCACTTTCTGCCCTTTTTTAATCTTGGCTTCCATCGGGATTTTTTTGAACATCAGCTTTTGTTTCTTAGAATCATAGCCTTCAATCGTTCCAAAAATCCGGCTGTTGCCTTGAACGATAGCAGAAAAGCGGTTCGTCCTGTCATTATCACTGATGAGCTGCACAGTAGAATGAAAGGGTGAAACTTTCGTGATCTTGCCAACAAATCCTTGTGGGGAAATGACTGCCATTTTCGGTTCAATGCCATCCTTCGCGCCTTTGTTAATGAACACGAATTGGTTCCAGCTGTCAGGTGAACGTCCGATAACCGTTGCTTGCCTGATCTTATAATCAGTCAAGTCTTCCTCTTTATCGAGCTGTGCTCTTAACGTGTCGTTCGTGCTCTTTAATTCTTGATAATCAGCAGACAGCTGGGCGTATTCATCAAGTCTCGCTTTTAACAGCTTGTTCTCATGATAAATCTGCTTCATCTCACTGACATTCTCAAAGAAACCCGCTATATAATTAGCGGGTTTATAAAATACGGACTGAGTCCAGCCAACGGTATCTTTCAAAAACTGTTCAGGCCAAGATAATTCCTCACGCTGCTTCATTGAAAAGCCAATCATAGCAACGAGAACGATAATACTCGCAAGCAGGATGATCAGCCGTTTGTTGGAGAAAAATTGCGGCATCCGTTACACCTTCTTACTTGGATTTAGAACGTGAAGTAATTCCTGCCTTAGAACGGAAAAGATGCAGGTTTTCCAATGCTCGGCCAGTTCCTACCGCAACACAGTCAAGGGCATTTTCAGCCACGATGACAGGCATTTTTGTTTCTTCACTGATCACTTTATCCAAGTTGCGAAGCAATGCGCCTCCGCCCGTCAACACGATTCCGCGGTCCATGATATCTGCAGCCAGTTCCGGAGGAGTTTTTTCAAGTGTCACTTTTACAGCGTCCATAATGCTGTTCACCGTATCACGAAGAGCACCAGCCACTTCTTCGGCTGTAATCGTGATGGTTTTTGGAAGACCTGTCAACAGATCGCGTCCACGGATGTCCATGTTTTCAATGCCTTCAGGAGACCCAGCAGATCCGATCTCAAGCTTCAGCGTTTCAGATGTACGCTCACCGATCATAAGGTTATAGGTCTTTTTAATGTATTGGATGATCGCATCATCCATCTCGTCTCCGGCAATTCGAATGGATTGGCTCGTAACGATGCCCCCAAGGGAAATGATCGCAACTTCTGTTGTTCCTCCGCCAATATCAACGACCATACTTCCTGTCGGCTCCCAAACCGGAAGATCCGCACCGATCGCTGCTGCAAACGGCTCTTCAATCGTGTACGCTTCACGGGCACCCGCCTGTTTGGTCGCATCTTCAACAGCACGCTTTTCAACTGCTGTAATTCCAGATGGAACACAAACCATCACATTTGGTTTTCGTGCAAAAACAGAACGGTTCTTCTGTGCCTGCTGAATGAAGTATTTCATCATCGTTGCTGTTGTTTCAAAATCAGCGATAACACCGTCCTTCATCGGGCGCACAGCCACAATGTTCCCCGGTGTACGGCCGATCATGTTCTTCGCCGCGTTACCTACAGCTTCAATTGACCCTGTATCAGTCCGAAGTGCTACTACGGAAGGTTCACGCACAACAACACCCTTGCCCTTCACGTAAACAAGCGTGTTCGCAGTTCCTAAATCAATTCCTAAATCTCTTGAAAATCCACCAAACATGTATGTAAACTCCTTTCATCGAGCAAAACTCATAGATTAGATTATACGCTAACAAAAGAGAAAAAGACAATGTTAAACATATCCTTTTTCCTTGAGCGAAACGTATTTTTGATCTCCGATAATGATATGGTCCAACACATCAATTCCAAGCAGCTTTCCGCAATCCACAAGCCGCTTTGTCACTTCAATATCTTCCTTGCTGGGAGTGGGATCTCCGCTCGGATGGTTGTGAAAGCATATGATCGAAGCAGCCGACCGCCTGAAGCCTTCTTTAAATACTTCTCGGGGATGCACGATCGAGGTGTTCAAGCTTCCGATAAAAACCGTTTGTTTGTAAAGAATCTGATTTTTCGTGTTCAAATAAAGGCAAACAAAGTGCTCCTGCTGCAAAAATCTTAAATCATCCATCATGTACTTCGCGCCGTCTTCCGGTGACCTTATCGCGTACCGTTCATCGAACTGAAGCCTGCTCACTCTTTTTCCAATCTCAACAGCAGCTAGCAATTCCACCGCTTTTGCGGTGCCGATGCCGTTTACCTTCGTCAATTCACCGATTGATGCATCTTTTAAGTAGCGAAGACCGTCAAACTGCTGAATAATATGATGAGACAGCTGGATTGCAGACATTTTCTTCGTTCCTGTCCTGAGAAGGATAGCAATCAGTTCATGGTTGGCGAGGCTTTCCGGTCCTTCCGCTACGAGCCGTTCTCGCGGTCTTTCATGCACGGGATAATCTTTAATGAAAGCGGGAGCATCTACCATTTCATCTTCCTCCTGTATCTACGGTTTTATGACTGACCGTGATGGCGAAAGATGCCGAAGCCCTCTAATTCTCTTACTACCCTCGAAACCGGCAGTCCCATTACATTGTAATAATCACCGATGATGGAATGGATGAATACAGCTCCCCTGCCTTGTATGCCGTATCCGCCGGCTTTATCAAACGGCTCTTTAGAGGCGATGTATCCGGCCATTTCATCCTCTGAAAGCGGCCAGAATCGCACTTCCGTTTTTTCCGCGAACCGCACTGACTTCTGCTTGTCCATTAAACACACTCCGGTATAAACATCATGTGTCCGGCCCGAAAGGCTGCTGAGCATATGATAAGCTTCCTCTTCATTCTTTGGCTTGCCAAGCGGGATTCCATCTAATACAACGATGGTATCGGATCCGATAATGACATATTCAGAATGACGAATAAAAATTTCTTGCGCTTTTTGTTCAGCTAGCGAGCATACAAGTTCTTCGGCGGAGAGTCCCGGATCCATCACTTCCTCGATCTGGCTGGGGATACAATCGAATGGGAGAAGTGCATAAGACAGAAGTTCTTTTCTTCGAGGTGAAGAAGAGGCTAATATGAGGCGTTTCAAAAGCATCACCCTTCAAAGCAGGATTATGGCCCTGGCTGAAGGCTGACTTCAGCATAGCAGAACCTGTTTCAATAGACAAACCTATACATAATGAACGGTTGTTTCTTTTAGTTTTTCGGCAAACTTTGCCCTTTTATGACGATTTCACCTAAAAAAATCTTGAAAAACCACATAAAAGCGAGATGTTTTCCAAGAAAATGAAAAAAAGAAGCTGCTTATGCTTCTTTTTTTAAAGACTTCATTAGTTTATCATAGTTTACTAAAGCGTTTAAGGCTTCTTGCTGAAAGCCGGACTGAATTTTTTTCTGATCTTTTTCCTGTTTAACAAGCTCAAGCATCTCAGCCATATTTTTTTCAAAGACTTTAGATTGTTTGGCAGTTGCGGAACTCCACTCTTTTCGCTGCTTTACTCCGAATGTTCTCCATTTCTCATACTCCCTGAGTGTAGATGCTACGGCTTTCGCCCTGTTCTCCCCTGCCGGCAAAAAGGACAGTGTAACAACGTTTTGCAGAAGTGTTTTGCCATTGACAAAATACGATTCATCGAGCTTATTGGCTGAATGGAGACTGCTGTAGGAGAATTCGTGATTCTTTTCCCAAACATCAATCCCTTTTTCTTCATAGAACGTGACAAGGGAAGCTGCCTGATGTTTTTCGTTGCCGATTCCGCTTAAGATAGCGTATTTATTGCCTTCGAGTTTCATGACTGATGCGGCCACTCCGCTGTTCTTGATCTCCCCTGCCCTTTTTTCCGCACGATCTTCTGAGGAGAACACACCCGCTTGAACGACCGCAAAGGACAAGGATATATCCGAAAGAGCCGCTGCACTTTTCTTATTGGTTTCAACAGAGGCTGATACAGGCGCTCCAGCCGCAGACTCGGTAACAGGAGATGAAAAGACCATGAGAACGGCCGCTCCGAACAGCATGCCGGTTAAAACGGCTCCTGCGACCGACATGACGAGCTTTTTCTTCCAAAATGGACGTGCTTGCCATATTGGATCATGCTTTTTTCTAAGCAGGTCTTGCAGAGGGTTTCTCCTCTTGCTGAGAATTTTCACTTTAGATGTGAGAGACATTGAACTTTTCCTATATTCTATCAAGGCAGCAGCCGTTTCAGCTTGTCCGGCCTTTTCTTCAAGGCGAGCAGGCTCGCTCGATTGTGCACTTCTTGGCTTGCCGTTAATGAAAATGGTAATATTGTGTTTTTCTTCCACAGTCACCGCTCCTTTTCTAGTATCTAGTAAAAGATATGCTTTCATCACTTTTACTAGAACCAAAAGAGCCAGCGTTGTTAAGAAATCTTTTTTGACTGTGTGGAATTTCTTCACTGGTATAAAGTTATACTCTCTTGAAGAGAAAAAAGGCCAGTCAGGCATCAAGCATGCCGATCTGGCCTTGAAAAAATTTCTTAGCCAATATAGCAGGCAACCTTGTTTCTGCCCTGCTGTTTGGCTCCTGTGTACATGGCTCTGTCTGCATTCCGAATCAGTGTCAGCGCATCCTCCCCTTGATCGGGAGCCGTAGCGATTCCGATGCTCGCTGTGATGAACAGTGACGTCTCTTTATTATCTGTAAGATCGTTGTTAATGCGGAAAGGCTGATTAGAAATCGCATAACGAAGCTTTTCAGCAATATCGAAGCACTCGCTGCTTCCCGTTTCTGGAAGAAGAATGACAAATTCCTCTCCTCCGTATCGAGCGACCGTGCCTTTTGAGCCGATCGTCCTTTCAAGCTTTTCGGAAAGCTGACACAATACTTCGTTTCCGCTTTGATGGCCATATGTATCGTTTACTCTCTTGAAATAATCAATATCCAGCAGAATGATAGAGAATTGTCTTTTCAAATAGTCATACTGCTGAAACATGTCGCTAAGAACATTTTCGAAATATCGGTAATTATACAATCCAGTCAGCGGGCATTGCTCGCTCTTCAGCTTTGTTGATTCATAGTTTCGAGCATTATCAATCGCTACAGCCAGATAGTTAGCCAAGATTTCAATTATCATCAAGTGATGTTTCTGATACGCCCATTTTTCTTTGGACGCAAACGTAATAATGCCGACAATCTGCTGGTTTCGTATCATCGGAACAGACATGATTGATTGGGCCCTGCCTTGGAAATAACGTGCAGAAATTTCAGCCCACTGCTTTTTCGTGTTGAATCGAACACTTCTGCCTGTGGACCAAACCCTGCCGCTTACGCCTTCATTACGCTTCAGTCTTATAAATGGAATAAGCCCTTCTTCTTTTTCATATTTGCGGATGGTTTTGAAATACTCACCGCTCTCTGTATCAAATATGAAAACATAATCCGCCTTCATAATCGTGATCATCTTTTCAATGAACACATCGAGAATATCGTTTACTTTTAAATGCTCAGTGAGCTGCTGTCCGATCTCCGATGATTTTTGAAGAAGAACGTTCACCTGCTGTGAAGAATGATACAAATTTATGATGATGGAGAGCGAGATAAACGGAAAGCCGACATAGAATATGGCTGGTCTGTTCCATTCTGAATATAGAATATAAAGCAGAATGCCTACAGGGAGCACGACGATTTCTGAAGCGATGTCCCACCACATATCACGGTCAATAAAGGCCATTTTTGCCTTATAAAGATAAATGGAAATAAGATACAATAAAATATGGTTCAAAACAAAATAGGTAAGGATATAACCAATAGTAGGAACTAAAGGAAATGGATCTTTTAAATCGTAGTCGACGGATGTACCTCCCAAAAACTGATACACAAATCCCGAACCAACTGTAATCCAAGCAAACATAAGGGTCATCGCTAAGTAACGGTAGTATTCTTTGATCAATGATTTCTTCAATATCAGAAAAAGCGCGATGACTGAAAGTTGTGTGATAAAAAAGGAAACATACATGCCAAAATACAAAAAAGCGGCGAGTGAGATCCCATGGCTGAGTGATATATTCGAGTCCAGTACTTTGATCGGGAACATAGAAACAATAACCGCCAAAGTGCCGAGAATGAAAATATCAATAAGCCGGGAGCCATTTAATGGCCCACTGGATTGATAAGCAATATAGATCGCAAGCGGGTACAGAACGAGCCATCCTGCTATCAAATACACTTGCATCTTCTTTTCCATTTGGCTTGTCTCCTTCCTGATTCTAAAGCAGGATTTCCTTACTGCAAATTTTGTTGAAATATAGGCAAATGGTAATATCTATCCATTTTACCAAAAGTTCGGAAAATTACAATTAAATATGTGGAAAATCTTTCATGTATTTTCTGACCTCGGCGATAAAGTATAACGAACCCGTTATGACGATAACTTCTTCTTCTAACGCTGCTTCAATGATTTCATCGATCGCCTTCATCCAATTATGCTCATACCGCTTGTCCGGAAAATCAGATTTTCTATACAATTCCATAATGTTACCTGATCGTGGATGATCGAATTCAGTAAAGGTAAAAGAAGCAGCAGCCCTGTATAGGGGCTTCAGCATCTCCTCTTTCTGTTTATCGGCTAATGCAGAGAAAATAACATGGATTTTTTTAGATAAAAAAGTTTTTTTCAATAATTCAGATAGCGCGGCTGTTCCTTGAGGATTATGGGCTCCATCAATAAAAACGAGCGGCTGTTCACGTACTCTCTCAAACCGTCCCGGCATGGCAGCACGCTTGAGTCCCGCAGCCCTTTCTTCTTCACTGATAGATAAAATAGACTGGTTCTGCAAGCTATCTACCGCCATAAGTGCGGCCGCTGCATTATCTACCTGATGAGCACCGAGCATGGTAATCGTGTAGGAGGATGAGTCTGAATAAAGAGAATGATAGAGAAACGATTCTTCGTAAGGTCCGCCATGAATTTTCTCTATTCTATACTCCTTCCCGAACATAAGATGCGGGCTAAGTTTTTCTTCAGCCTTCTCCTTAATGACCATCAATGGCTCAGGATCCATTCTCCCCGTAACAACAGGAACACGATGTTTGATGATACCTGCTTTGTGTTCGGCGACTTCCACAAGCGTGTTGCCGAGATAATCGGTATGGTCACTTCCAACATTTGTGATGATGGATAAAACAGGCTCCACAACATTAGTTGAATCCCACGTCCCCCCCATGCCTGCTTCAATGATGCAAAAGTCCGGTATCGCTATCGTTCCAAAATAGAAAAAGGCAGCTGCTGTAATGGCTTCAAACTCTGTAATGGTCAAATCTTCCTCTCTCATCACTGATTTCAATTTATCTAATACTCTTATCAGCTCTTCATCCCCAATCGCCGAACCATTTACCTGTATATGCTCGTTGACAGTATGCATAAAAGGGGACGAAAAAACACCGGCTGTGTAGCCTGCTTCGGTCAGCATCCCTTGCAAATACGCTCCTGTGGATCCTTTCCCGTTTGTACCGGCAATGTGTATGGTCTTTACTGCACGATGCGGATCTCCCAGCTTTTTCAGTATCCTGTTCATGGACGCTAGTCCTGGACTAATCCTTCCGCCTTTCTTTAAACCTAGATAGTTATTCATTTCCTCGTAATTCTGCATGATCTGTAGCTCCATTCATATTGTGCTTTTCATGTCTCTTCCGCTTGTTTATAGTAGCAATAGGTACTTGTATCTTCTTCATTCAGTATATCTTTACCGTATTCTATACCGCAAACAGAGAACAGGAGCACCGTGTATGAGTGAAAATTGCTGGATTGTATATAATGGCAGCTTGAGTCAAAAAAAGTTTATCAGCTATGCCGAATGGATGGCCGCTGCAGCAAGCCAGGCGGGCATTCGGGCTGAACTCGTTCCGAACAATGAAATTCTTACTGTGTTTCAATCTGGAAGATGCACGCTGACTGGCCAAAAGTCAGGCTCGCTTCCCGATTTTGTACTGTTTGGTGATAAGGATGTCCTGCTCGCGCGTCAGCTTGAAAGGATGAACGTGCCTGTCTTTAATTCTTCTTCGTCCATTGAAGTATGTGACAGCAAAACACTCATGTACGAACAATTAGCATTGCAGGGGATACCTTTTCCAAAAACGATGTCTTCTCCTAAACTGTTCACACCGGATCATAATGAACGGCATATCGAGATGTACATGCATGAATTCACCTTTCCGATGATTGTTAAAGAAGCATATGGATCATTCGGACAACAGGTTTACCTTGTACACTCTAAAAACGAACTGCAAGAGAAAATCCGTGAACTAGATGGAGTCGAGTATGTGGTGCAAGAATTTATATCTGAAAGCAATGGCCGTGATATTCGAATCAATGTCATTGGAGGAGAGCCGGTCGCTTCCATGATCCGCCGGTCAGTCTCTGATTTCAGAGCAAATATCACTTCTGGAGGAACAGCAGAGAACTACAGCCCTACAGCAGAGGAAAAGGCATTAGCGGTAGCGGCTGCACGGGCTGTTGGAACAGATTTTGCCGGAGTCGATTTATTGTTTACAAAAGAAGGTCCGACCGTGTGTGAGGTAAACTCCAACGCACATATAGAGAGCATCTTCCACTGCACTGGCATTAATGTGGCAGATTATATGCTTTCGTACATAAAGGAGATCGTATATGGATGAAACGAAAATGGTGAAACGAGAAGGCTGGATCGTGTATACGGCAGACGATGCCGCAAAAAACCAAGCCTATATTGACTGGTTTATTGAAGAAGCGCATCAGCTTCAGCTCTCACTTCACTTCATGGAAAGAGAACGTTTCATGTATGGTGTTAGAGGCGGCCAGCTCTTCATTGAATATGGCGGGAAAGAAACAAAGCTGCCTGATTTTGCTGTTGTCCGCTGTATAGATTCATTATTTACCTTGCAGCTCGAGAACATGAACATCAAGGTGTTTAATCCATCGAGCCTCTCTCATATGGCCAATGATAAAGCGCGCACCCATCAGTTTCTGGCCTCTCAAGGCATTCCGATGGTAGATACACTTTTCATCGATTTGAAACATTGGAACCAAGATACCCATTCTTTTCTCTTTCCAGTCGTTGTAAAAGAAAATGGAGGTAGAGGCGGTAATGAAGTCCACCTCGTCTCCAATGCCGAAGAACTGACATCATGCATGAATGAAAGCGGTGCACGCAACTGGATCGTGCAGCAGCTGGCAGGCACACCTGGAAAAGATGTAAGAGTTTTTGTCGTTGGAAATAAAATAGCTGGCGCCGTACTGCGAAGCTCAGATTCCGATTTCAGAGCAAATTTCTCACTTGGAGGAAGAGCGGAATACTATCATTTAAACCACAAAGAGACGGCACTGGTAGAAAAAATTATCAGCCTCCTGCCAATCGGAATGGCTGGCATCGATTTTTTGTTCGATGAGAGTGGAAATTTTCTATTTAATGAGATCGAAGACGTTGCCGGCAGCCGGACATTGTCTTCTTGCTCTACCGTTAACATCGTTCGAATGTATCTGCAGCACATTATCAGCACGATAAAAAACCCGGCAGAGTAACCTGCCGGGTTTTCATTATGCTCGAAGCTCAGCGATCCGCTGCTTGACGAGCTGCTGTTTTTCTATATAATCCTTTTCTTTCGCGCGTTCCTCTTCTATCACTTTCTCAGGTGCTTTCGCGACAAAACCTTGATTGCTAAGTTTCTTTTGAACACGTTCCACTTCTTTATTGTACTTTTCCAGTTCTTTTTCAAGACGCTGGATCTCCTCATCAATGTTAATCAGCCCTTCAAGCGGCAGGTACATTTCCAGACCTGTCAATACTGAACTCATTGATTTATCTGGTGCAGAAATGCCTGCGTCGATTACGAGTTCACTCGGGTTACAAAAACGCATCAGGTAGGTTCGGTTCGCTTCAAGTGCTTTTTGAACCTCTCCGTCTTTCGGTTTGATCTGAAGCTCGATCGGTTTGCTCGGCGCCACGTTCATCTCCGAGCGGATGTTACGCACAGTACGAATCACTTCTGTAACGAGTGCCATGTCTTTCGCCGCCTCTGGGAAATGCAGTTCTTCCCTTTTCACCGGCCAAGATGCGACCGTGATCGATTTTCCTTCATGCGGAAGATGCTGCCAGATTTCTTCTGTTATGAACGGCATGAACGGGTGCAGCATTCTCATCGTCTGATCTAGGACATACGCGAGAACAGATCGAGTCATTTTCTTTGCGCTTTCATCTTCTCCGTATAGCGGAAGCTTTGCCATCTCGATATACCAGTCACACAAGTCATCCCAGATAAAGTTGTAAAGCAAGCGTCCTACCTCACCGAACTCGTACGCATCGATCAGTCGTGTTACCTCTTCTGCCGTTGTGTTCAAACGTGTAAGTATCCACTTATCAGCAAGAGATTTCTCTCCAGATAAATCGATTTCATCATATTTCATGCCGTCCATGTTCATGAGAGCGAAACGTGACGCGTTCCAGATCTTGTTCGCAAAGTTCCACGTGGACTCGACTTTTTCCCAATAGAAGCGGAGGTCGTTGCCAGGTGAGCTTCCTGTTGAAAGGAAGAAACGAAGCGCATCTGCACCGTACTTTTCGATCACATCCATCGGATCGACCCCGTTGCCAAGCGATTTACTCATTTTGCGGCCTTCTGAATCGCGGACAAGACCGTGAATGAGAACATCATTAAACGGCTGCTTGCCGGTAAATTCAAGCGATTGGAAGATCATGCGCGCAACCCAGAAATAAATAATATCGTAGCCTGTTACAAGGACATTCGACGGGAAATAACGTTTGTAGTCTGCACTTTCCTTGTCCGGCCAGCCCATCGTTGAGAAGGGCCACAGAGCAGAAGAGAACCACGTGTCAAGCACGTCTGTATCTTGTTCCCAGTTTTCGATGTCAGCTGGTGCCTCATGTCCAACGAAGATCTCACCTGTTTCTTTATGGTACCAAGCCGGAATGCGGTGTCCCCACCAAAGCTGACGGGAGATACACCAGTCACGGATGTTCTCGATCCAGCGCATGTACGTATTCTCGAAACGTCCAGGTACAAAGTTGACCTTATCGTCCGATGATTGCAGCTTGATCGCTTCTTCGGCGAGAGGCTTCATCTTAACGAACCATTGTGTCGACAAGTACGGCTCAACAACCGCACCGCTTCTTTCAGAGTGGCCAACGGAATGCATGTGCTCTTCAATTTTGAAAAGAACACCTTGGTCTTGAAGATCTTTTACGATCTGCTTGCGGCATTCAAAACGGTCTAGCCCTTTATACGCACCCGCATTATCGTTCATTTTTCCGCCTTCGTCCATAACGAGTACACGCTCTAGGTTATGACGGTTGCCAATTTCAAAGTCGTTCGGATCATGTGCCGGTGTAATTTTTACGGCACCCGACCCAAACTCCATGTCAACATAATCATCGCCTACAATCTCGATCTCGCGTCCGACAATCGGCAGAATGGCTTTCTTGCCGATTAAATGCTGATAGCGCTCGTCTTTCGGATGCACAGCGATCGCCGTATCGCCAAGCATTGTTTCCGGGCGTGTTGTCGCTACTTCAATGTATCCGCTGCCGTCCGCTAATGGGTATTTCATGTGATAAAACGCACCTTGAACATCCTGATGGATGACTTCAATATCTGAAAGCGCCGTTTTCGTCTGCGGATCCCAGTTAATGATGTATTCACCGCGGTAGATCAAGCCTTTGTTATACAGCTTAACAAACACCTCTTTTACTGCGTCAGAAAGGCCTTCATCCAGCGTAAAGCGCTCTCTTGAATAATCCAGCCCGAGTCCGAGCTTTGACCATTGGTTGCGGATAAATTCAGCGTACTCTTCTTTCCATTCCCACGACTTTTCAAGGAACTTCTCACGTCCAAGGTCATAGCGCGAGATGCCTTCTTCTCTCAGCTTCCCTTCTACCTTAGCTTGTGTAGCGATGCCGGCATGGTCCATACCTGGAAGCCATAGCACATCATAGCCTTGCATCCTTTTCGTGCGTGTTAGGATATCCTGAAGTGTCGTGTCCCAAGCGTGCCCGAGATGAAGTTTCCCGGTTACGTTTGGCGGCGGGATTACCACCGTATAAGGCTTTTTGTTCTCATCACCTGTTGCTTCAAAAAACTTTCCCTTCAGCCAGAATTCATACCAGCTGCTCTCCGTTGCTTTCGGATCATATTTCGTCGGCATCGAGATTTGATGCTGTTCCGTTGACATAAGAATTCCTCCTTTTACTTTCTGAAAAATAAAAAAGCCTCTATCATCCAAAGGACGAAAGAAGCTGTTTCCGCGGTACCACCTTAATTTACGCATCATAAAGCATGCGTACACTTAACAGATAACGGCTGAACCCGTCTTCTTCTAGCAGAAATCCTGTTCAAAGAAAATGCTCCAGGGCGACCTTCCATCACACGTTCCTTAGGAAACTTTCACCAAGCGTTTCCCTCTCTTTAAAGGCGTGAAATGTACTCTTCCCCTTCTTAGCGTTCATATAAAAGATGTTTTTATTTTATACTGCTCCCTTTTCCTCGTCAATAGAAAAAGGATTGTCATGATCAGTGTATGCTGTATGAACGAATATGTATAGTCATTTTCACCAGAAACTGCTGCTGGCATACACTAAATTACTTACTCGGAAAAATTAAAATAAGGGTGATGACAATGAGACGCCGCTTCATCGGCCGGTACAGATCGCCTTCTTGGTTTCGCACACTAAAAAGCGCGATAGGTCAGCTGACCGTCCCGCTGTTCATTTTTCAGCTCATAAGAACCATACTATTCCCAGCGTATATTGATTTTTTTATCCTGTTCATCCTGCTGATACTGCACGTATTGTTTTCATATGAAGTCCTTTAAAACAGTTTAATCCATCCTTTTACCGATGATTTGCTAAAGGAAATTGATAACAAAACTGTACATGTTTAATTGATTTGATTTTGCAAACAGAGATTTACTGAACTTCACCTTTGTAGTAAAGTCGCAGACTCCAGCGGATGAGCGAGACAGGTTAGACCTTCCAATGGCGCATGGCGGCGGATATCTCACCTTGTCTAGCTACGGCGCTAGCCCCTCGAGGTCAAATGAGCCAGTGCCCAATAAGTCAAAAACCGATTCTTTAGGTCCCTTTCTCATTTGCTTGCCCTAGGCTAAACGAGCCCACTCGCGCTTTTCGCTACACCCCTCTGGATAAGCGTGCGCCTGTAACGGAATCAACGACTTCTTAGAATTCTAAATGTAACAACGTTTGTGAAATTAGTAGCTTAAAAAAAGGCCACATATAGCGAATCTATATGTGACCTTCGTTATGAGGAGGTGCTGAATCGCCCGGCTGCTGTTCGCCAGCGAGGGGAAAGCGGGATAAGTGCTCGCAAAAATCACGGATTCTTTTCATTGCGGATAAGCGGCTCTCCAAAACGTGAACCACCTCAATCTGAGAGAGCTTGGAATTGCTCTGATAGGCGTCTACTGCGTTAAAGATAGGCTCCGGGAACGAAAGATAGCTGATCAGCAGTTCTCTCTCCTCATAAAGCAAAGGAAATTGTTTTTCATACCGTTTTAACAAAGCGAACCCATCATCCATCTTCCAAGAGCTTTTATGAGCCGCTTTCCGGAAATACATTGCCAGATCTCTGACCGGTGTATCAAGTACCGCTTTCTCAAAATTAAACAGATGGCCTTCTCCACTCTGGCTGTACAGCAGGTGGCTGCGTGACACCTTGCCGTGGCACAAGACACTGCGGTACCTCTTTTCCCTTTTGCATCCTTCATGCCAGCTGTTCAGCGAGCGTTTCGCATCTTCTGCCATGCGCATGGTCTGGTGAAAATGGCTTAAATAGGTCAGTTCGAATGGTGCCATATACGTTCGTTGTTCCGCAAGCTCCGTGAACCGTTCCATTTCAAACTGCCGGCTTTCCCACCGACCCATCAAATATTGAAATGACTGATCAGCCACTTCTGTCAGAAAATCCTGTTCCTTCACTGTTAAAGAATGAATTTTGGCAAGGTAATCGATCAGCACCTCATCCTGAAATGGTGCGGCTCTTTCTGAAGAAGGAAACCATGGCATGAGATAGTAGACTTTAGATCCTTGCTTTACCGTATAGTCACCGTATTTGGTCGGGTAGAGTGGCACCACCTGATGAAAACCGATTTCTGATAGACGCTGAATTACATGAGTAAACCATTCTCTTTCACCGTCTTCCATCGCTGCTTCCTTTAAGGCGAACGTCCCTCTTTTGGTGATCACTTTTTTTACTTTGCCGTAAGATTCAATTCTTTCTGGATACAGATCATAATAAAACAGAACAGGCCCATAATTTTGGAAATCTCCACCTGTTGTCACAGGGCCACCTTCTTTCTGTTGTCATCCATCCATTCCGTTACTGCCATGAGCAGCCTCCGGTTAAGCTCCCATTCTCTTGCAAACCGATCCATACATAACACGGTCTCTTCCAGCCCGCCCGTTTGCAGCTGTCTTATACATTTATCCAATTCCTTTGGCATCATAATTTCGGCAGTAAGGAGCAACCCTTGTTCCTCATGCAAAGGAAAGCCTTTATTCACTTCGGTTAACAGCTTTTTTAAAGATGAAGACCCGCATGATGCTATCCATTCTTGCAAAAACTGCTTGAGAGGTTCAAAGCTTCTGACAGGTACTCCTGCTCCTGCTTCAAAAAACAAAAAGTTCAATACCTTCCAGCCATTCTTTGTACTGATTTCTTGATTCAGCACAGGTGGTTCACAACCATCTGCCAAACGAATCAATGAAAGTGCCTGCTGAGTCCGCTTTCTTGCTTCAGCCAAGCTGAGCCTGATCATGCTTAAGCTGCTAGAAGTCTTCGTTAACGGCAGCGCAAAATCCAGCAAGGATTGAAAATCAAACTCACTCGCATCCGGCTGCAGAACCATGTGTGCATAGTTCTTTTGTCCAGCGGTTAAGAGCTTTGAGAGAAGCGCGCCCCAATCTTTTTCAAACCCTATCATGTCATACGGTTCTTCACTGCAGTCATGCAGGGTAAGCCATTTTTCTTGAAAAGGAACGGAGCTTTCTCCTTTTATTGTACGGATCATTCTGTCAAGGAAAGGGCTGTCTTTCTTTCCCGCTTCATCACGATAAGCGGTATGCCACAGCAGCAGATTTTTGTCTGTCCAAAACCGTATTTTTTTGCACCCGCTGCTGCTGTTGATAATAGAAGGATGATCTTTCCAAGTTACATCAGCCAGTCCGTATCTGTCTTTTAATAGATTAAGCATCTCCATATAATCACCCGCTACCGGGAAGAGGACACAGGGATATAAATGATCTGCCCGGCACTCACTTGATCTTGCTGGATCGACCGGTTGACTCTCAGCAAGGTGTTGATCGACACGTCGTAACGATCACAGATCCTGTCAAGAGAATCTCCGCGCTGAAGAATGTACATCTTCATCTTGGAGAACTTCTCCTCATCACGGTCAAGCATCTTCGTTAAATAAAGAGCATTTTCATCTTGTGTATATTCTTTTCTCTTTTTTACAGGCTCTTCTTTCTTTTCCGTGACCTGCTCAGCATATGGCGCTTCATAAGCTGGCTGTTGACTATAGCTTGCATTCGCTTCGTATGCAGGCTCTTGTTCTTCGTAATATTCAGGCTGCTGCCATTGCTGTTCTTCCTGCTGGTACGCCTCGTATGCAGGAGTGTATGATTCTTCATGCTGCTCTGCTTCCGCCTCATATGCTGCTTCAAAGCTTTCATACTGAACTGGCGCTGCTTCTTCATTTCTGACTTGTGAGAAATGCTCAGCTTCTTGGTCAGCGATCGATTTTAGTGAATGCAAAGAATTCTCATAATACCCTGCTGCATCCGAATCATTCTGCGCCTTGAATTCAAATGATGTTTCGTATGGCTGATGCCTGGCTTCTGCCTGCTCAAAGAACACTGGCTCAGGAGCCACGTTGTTTTCCTCTGAATAAGGAGCACGCGCCTCAAATTGAAACGGTGCAAAGATAGAAGAAGACTCTCTATCTTCCTCCATTTTCACTTGATGGCTGAAGGAAGCAGGCTCAGGTTTCGATGCTTCTGCAGCGGCAGGCTTCTCTTCCGCTTCTTGCTGTCTTTCATCTTTTATGCCCGTTATGCAGACAGACGCGGAAAGCTCAAGGCAAGCTGGATTTGGAAGTTCGTAATCAAATGATTCGACCGCTACCATAATTTGATCGGCACGTTCTACGCGATAGGTAGGGATCGTGATGTCTACAGGAAAACGATGCTGAATCTCCACCAGACCATCTTCTTTAACTGATAACTGTGTTAACGAGCGATACGAGACTTGTTCACTAAATTGACTGCTGCCTAAATCAGACTGGTCACCATCCTTTGCGCTGGCTGGCTCGTATTCACCGCTCAGCACAAGTGCACCCGTAATAGAAACTTGCCCGTTTTCTTCCTTGATTGAAATCTCCGGATCCAGAGATAATGCATATACCTCAGCTACTTCCTGTCCCTTCTTCAACCAGACAGACTCCTCAATGGAGAAACGCAGTTTGGATTGACCCATGCCCTTCTCCTCCTTTCAATGCATATAGTTATACACTTAAGGTATATGCCCCTTGTCTGTGGCTTATGAAAGAAAACTTAATGGTTTTGATTTATACATTCTAGTATTCTAAGAAGTGTTGATCTCCGGTACAGGTGCACGCTTTCCGCGTGGCGGGCAGAAAAGCAGGAACGGCTCGTTCAGCCCCGACAAGCAAATGAGGAAGGGGCCTAAAGAATCGGTTTGTGACTTATTGGGCACTTACTCATTTGACCTCGAGGGGCTAGCCGTTCCTGCTGGACATGGTGAGCCCTTCCGCTAGCCAAGCGCCTTTGGAAGGTCTCACCTTCTCACTCATCCCGCTGGAGTCGGCACCTTTCACTGCGATCAACTTATTCAGAGAAGAATTCTAGATGTTTATCAAAAGCAATGAATATACTATCTACAGTCAATGAACGTAAAGCATTTTTTCAGATAGCAATGCTATTCAGTATGTAAGTTTTGTATTTTACAGATCAAATTCCAAAACAAAAAACCGGCTATGGATGCCGGTTTTTTGTGTGTTTATTATAGTTGTGAGAAGACGGTGTGGAAGGCTTTGATAGTTTTTTCGATGTCTTCGTCTGTGTGTGCGGTTGATAGGAAGAGTCCTTCAAACTGCGATGGCGGAAGGGAGATTCCGTTTTCGAGCATGAGTTTGAAGTATTTTTTGAAATGGTTCAAGTTGGATGATTTTGCGCTTTCATAGTCTGTTACGTTTTCACCGGTGAAGAAGAAGCCGATCATGCTCCCTGCACGGTTAATATGGTGAGGGATGCCGTATTTCTCCGCTGCTTCGCGAATACCTTGAGCGAGTCGGTCACCTTTTCTTGTGAATTCTTCGTAGGTTTCCGGCGTCAGCTGGCTTAACGTATGATACCCGGCTGCCATCGCCAACGGGTTTCCGGATAAAGTGCCCGCCTGATAGATCGGTCCGCTCGGAGCGATCCTCTCCATGATCTCCCGCTTGCCGCCGTATGCTCCGACTGGAAGTCCGCCGCCGATCACTTTGCCAAGGCATGTCAGGTCAGGAGTCACGTTAAAATATCCTTGCGCGCATTCATAGCCAACACGGAAGCCTGTCATGACTTCATCAAATATTAGTAGTGAGCCATATGTTTCAGTGATTTCCCGAAGACCTTCCAGGAAACCCGGCTCTGGAGGTACGACTCCCATGTTTCCGGCAACCGGCTCCACAATAATGCAGGCGATGTCGTCTCCGAATTGTTCAAAAGCGTATTTTACGCTGGACAGGTCATTGTACGGCACCGTGATCGTATTGCTAGCGACCGATTCAGGTACACCTGGTGAATCCGGCAATCCGAGTGTCGCGACACCTGAGCCTGCTTTGATTAATAACGAATCACCATGTCCATGGTAGCAGCCTTCAAACTTTAAGATTTTGCTGCGGCTTGTGTAGCCTCTTGCAAGGCGCAGAGCGCTCATGGTCGCCTCTGTGCCAGAGTTCACCATTCGGATCACTTCAACAGACGGCACACGATCAATGACAAGCTTGGCAAGCTTTGTCTCCCATTCGCTCGGTGCTCCAAAGCTGGTTCCCATCTCCGCTGCTTTTTTTAGCGCTTCGACCACTTGATCATCAGCATGTCCTAAAATGAGGGGACCCCATGACAGGACATAATCGATATATTCGTTGCCGTCGATGTCATAAATTTTCGATCCTTTGCCTCTTTCCATGAAAACAGGATCCATTTCAACTGATTTGAACGCCCTTACCGGACTGTTCACGCCGCCTGGCATATATTTTTTCGCCTCAGCGAAAGCCGCGCTTGACTTTTTAAACTCCCTCATGCCATCCACTCCGTTTCTTTAGTTTAGCTCAAGCCATCTTGCCATATCTTTTGCATGATACGTAATGATCAGATCGGCTCCCGCCCGCTTCATGCTTGTCAAAGTTTCTGTGACAACACGCTGTTCGTCAATCCATCCGTTTTGTGCGGCCGCTTTGATCATGGAATATTCACCGCTCACGTTATATGCGACGATCGGTACCGGATAGCGGTCTTTTAAGTCACGGATTATGTCCATATACGATAGAGCCGGTTTGACCATAAGAAAATCCGCGCCCTCAGCAAGATCTGATTCTGCCTCACGAAGCGCTTCCATGCGGTTTGCAGGGTCCATCTGATATGTTTTGCGGTCGCCGAACTGCGGTGTGCTGTTCGCAGCGTCACGGAACGGTCCGTAGTAAGAAGAAGCATATTTAACCGCATAAGACATAATCGGAACGTCGACGTACCCTGATTCGTCGAGCCCCTGGCGGATCGCCGCAACAAATCCGTCCATCATGTTGGAAGGCGCAATAATATCTGCACCCGCTTTTGCCTGAGAGACGGCTGTCCGGGCAAGAAGCTCCAGCGTCTCATCGTTTTGCACTTCACCGTTTTTGATTACGCCGCAATGGCCGTGATCGGTAAATTGGCAAAGACATGTGTCGGCGATGAGTGTCAGGTGAGGGTGCCATTCTTTCATCTGCTGTAACGCGCGCTGTACGATTCCATTATCATCATAAGCTGATGAACCGCATTCGTCCTTCTCATCCGGCACGCCGAACACGATGACCGACTGCAATCCTAATGAGACGACTTCCTCCATCTCAAGCTTCAGCATGTCCATGGAAAGATGGTACACGCCTGGCATGGAAGGAATCTCGTGTTTAACCCCGTTGCCTTCCACAACAAACACAGGATAAATGAAATCATCTTTCGATAGTTTCGTTTCTCTGACAAGGGCTCTCATGGAATCTGATTTTCTAAGTCTTCTGTTTCTTTGAAACGTCATGTTTGATGTTCCTCCTTGTAATAACCGCAAAGCGTTTCAAAAATGCCTTGCTGTGTATGTTCATCGGCTGTGAATATCGATTGAAACCCGTCTTCTTTTGCCCGAAGTGCAGTTGAAGGGCCGATGCAAAACACCGGCTTGCCATGTAAGTAATGCGCGTGTTTTCTGAACGCGGATACGGCAGACGGACTCATGAATATGTAGGAATCCATCTGATCAGCGCCGTTGAGGTCAGGGTTCTCTTTTTCAATGGTGTGATAGACAATCACTTCATCCACTTCAGCAATACCCTTCAGCGCTCTTTTTATGGTTTGCGGTGCAAGATTGCCTTTTGGAAACAATATCTTTTTGTTTCTCGCTTTTTTTTTCAGCAGTTCCGCGACATCTTTTCCAGTATACGATTCAGGCATTGTGTCGGCTGTTATTCCATAGGCTGTCATCGCATCGGCGGTTTTTGGACCGACGGCAACAGTTTTGACCGATAATGGCAGGACGAGTGCACTATTTTCCAAACAGCGAAAAAAGTGCTCTACGCTGTTCGCGCTCGTAAACACAATCCAGTCATAATAAGCTATATTGCTGATCATCTGGCGTGTACTTTCATTGCCAGCAGGTTTGATCGAGAGCAGCGGGTAAAAAAAAGCCGTTCCCCCGCTATTCGTAATAAGAGAGGAAAGCAGTGTGCATTTCTCTGCCTCCCTCATGATGCCTACCTTCTTGTGTACCAGCACGTCTGATGCTGCCATCTAGCTGTTCAAGTCACGCTTCACGGCTGCTAAAATACCTGCCGCACCGCGCTGCTTCAGCTTTTCAGCGAGTGCGAGCCCTAATTCAGACGCGTCATTGCCTTGCATCGTTTCTTTAATGACTGTCTTTCCATCAGGCTCAGCCACAAGCGCCGTAAGTTCAATCTTTCCATCTGTCTTGGTGCCATATGCCGCAATAGGCACTTGGCAGCCTCCTTCAAGCGAGTGAAGCAGCGTTCGCTCAGCAAAAGTAGTCTCCCTGGTTTCCTTGTCATTCAATTTATCCAAAAGCGCTTTCACATCTGTATCATCGCTTCTGCATTCAATCGCAAGTGAACCTTGTCCTACTGCAGGCAAACATTCTTCAACGCTTAAAAATTCGGTCACCGTCTCACGGCTCCAGCCCATCCGTTCCAGACCGGCTGCCGCAAGAATGATCGCATCGAACTCACCCTCTTCAAGCTTGCCTAAACGGGTATCGATGTTTCCGCGGATCGATTTGATCTCAACGTCCGGCCGCACCGCCAAGATTTGAGCGGCGCGTCTCAGTGAACTTGTTCCGACGACAGCGCCTTCTGGCAGATGGCGCAGGCTGTTGTATTTTTTGGAGATGAAGGCATCTCTCGGATCTACCCGTTTAGGTGTGCAGCCGATTTCGAGTCCTTCTGGCAATTCAGACGGCATGTCTTTCATGGAATGCACTGCAATATCGATTTCTTTATCCAGCATAGCTTGTTCAATTTCTTTGACAAACAACCCTTTACCGCCGACTTTTGACAACGTGACATCAAGGATAACATCGCCTTTCGTGACGATTTCCTTCACCTCAAAGTCATATGGAAGCCCGAGTTCCCTCAGCTGATTGATAAACCAGTTTGTCTGTGTGAGAGCGAGCTTGCTGCGTCTAGAACCGACGATGATTTTCCTCATATCGTAAAACCTCCGATTAATTTATCTGTACCATAAATGAAATTCCGTAAAAGCAGAAGATAAAAAATAGTTGATCAAAACAACAAGAAATGCCGCAGCATTCCACTGGGCGAGTGCTTTACCCTGCAGGCCGCGTGCCGTTTTCTGATAAAGGAATGTGCTATAGATCGCGATTACGATAAACGAGGAAACGACCTTTGCATCTAGCAGAGAAAAATCAGGAACTTTAAGGTGTGCCCAAATGACGCCTAGTATAAGGCTGAGCAACAGCAGCGGCACTCCGACCATATTAAGCAAATATGGAAGCCGATCCAGCTGCGACAGACTGCCGAATCGCTGCAGCCGCTTATTCCATTTCTTCCGTTTCAGCATGCTGTGCTGGATCAAATACATTAACGAGAAGATAAAGGACAGCGAGAAGGCGCCATACGAGACAAACGCCATCGTAACGTGAATGATCAGCAATTCAGACACAAGCTGCTGAGAAAGCACCTCGCTAACCTGTTCACTCGGTGCGAACAAATGGATGGAAAGCAGCATAAACCCAAGCAGGTTCGTGAAAAAGACAAAAAAATCGACCCTGAAAAACCGGTTCATGATCAGTGAAAAAGTAATCAATATCCAGGCATAAAAAAACAGGCCTTCTGAAGGTGTTAAAATTGGGAATCGATTATACTCCACAATTCTCATCACAAAAAAGACCGATTGAAGCAGCCAGACTATAGAAAGCAACCAGAAGGCAAACTGGTTCGCCTTCCGGTTGTTTTGCAGAAAATCAATAAAATATCCAATGATGCTTAGTGCGTAAAGCACGACGGTAAAATCATAAATCCAATTCATCTCTCTATCAGCCCACCTATTGGGCATATCCGGCTGTCTATTTATGAACGGAGTGTTATCCCTTTTGCAGCAGAAACCGGACTGCCTAATGTTTCTTGAGAATCTTCCCGCTGCTCTTGCTTGATGTTTTCCGCCTGCCTATGCTTTGGAGCAAGCTCCTCAAGCGCGAATAATTTAACGAATAATTTCAAATTCTCTTCTGCTCCGGGCTCATCTGCGAGCTCTTTCACACGTGTGACCGGATCTCGTAAAAGCTGGTTAATGATACTTTTTGTATGTTTGTTCAACACTTTACGTTCTCTGTCCGTCAGATGAGGCAGCTTGCGTTCAATGCTCTCCATCGTTTCAGATTGAATCGTCAGCGCTTTTTCTCGAAGCGCAGAGATAAGGGGAACGACGCCAAGCATGTTCACCCATCTCTGAAACACAACGATCTCTTCTTCAATCATGAGACCAATTTTTTCTGCTTCTTTTTTGCGTTCTTCAAGGTTGGCGTCAACAATTCCTTGCAAGTCGTCAATATCATATAAGAAAAGACCGTCCAGGTCGTTGATTGCCGGATCAAGATCCCGCGGCACCGCGATATCAACCATGAATAGCGGCTTTCCTTTGCGCTTCTTTACCACAGGCTGCATCATCGCTTTTGTTACAACATAATCTGTTGCACCGGTTGATGTGATCACAATATCAGATTGTGCCAACAGTAGAGGAAGATCTTCCATCCTATGTGCAAACCCTTGAAACTTAGCGGCCAGCTCTTGTGCTTTTTCAAACGTCCTGTTCGCCACATGCACTTCATTCGTCCCGCTAGCATGCAAGTGTTTCGCTGCTAGCTCACCCATCTTGCCGGCACCAATTATCAGGATGCACTTATCATGCAACCCGCCAAATATTTTCTTTGCGAGTTCGACGGCGGCATAGCTGACTGAAACCGCATTTTCACCTATTTCAGTATCAGAATGGCATTTCTTCGCAAAGGTGACCGCCTGCTTCATCAAGCGGTTAAAGATCGTTCCCGTCGTCCCTTCCGCTTGCGCAGAAAGAAAGCTGTCTTTCAGCTGACCGAGAATCTGCGTTTCACCAAGGACCATTGAATCAAGGCCGGCTGCGACTCTGAACAAGTGCTCGATGGCAGCATCGCTCTCTTTGATTATCAAATAGGAAGACAGTTCTTCTTGAGGTATCCCAAACCATTCCGCAAGAAACGTTTTGATATAATAGCGGCCAGTGTGGACTTGATCCACCACTGCGTAAACTTCTGTCCTGTTGCATGTAGAGACAATCACACACTCGAGCATGCTTTTCTTTTGACGGAGCTGTTTCATCGCTTCGGGCAGATCCGAAGGCTGAAAAGACACCTTTTCACGGATTTCTACCGGAGCATTTTTATAATTTAAACCGATCATGATGATATGCATGCGTTCACCTCCTTTATGTATGAATTTTTCTTCTTATAGTATATCATGTGCCGAGTTAAGCACTCCTTTAGATTTGTGAACAGTCTATAAACGTTTATGTTATGATACGTTTGTCGGCCTACATAATAAGTTTCCCTAAATAAGAAAACCAACACTTAATAAAATACCAAATTTCGACCAGATTAGCAAAGTTTGAAGTTTGAGGATGGAGGAACTCATGAAACAGCAGTCCATTTTTTCAGGCATCGTATTACTCGGAACAGGATTATTCTTCCTTGGCACACAAATGCAGGTAGCCGAGCTTATGCCCTACTTATCTTGGCCGATGCTGCTCGCAATTATCGGAATTGCTTTTCTTGTACAGAGTACTTCAGGAAAAGACGGCTCCAGCGCCTTCAGCGGCATTCTACTAACCGGGTTAGGTATTCATTTCTTTGCTTCAGGAAAAGTGGAAGGATGGCCACAAGGAATCGGTGTGATACTGCTGATCATGGCCGCTGCCTTTTTCTATCAGTATAAAAAAACAAAAGACGGCCTGATCGCCGGCATCGTAATGGCCGCCATATCAGTGTGGCTTTTGTTCATTAAAACAAAAAACGCACCGGCGCAGGATTTATTCTCCGGCATCGAAGGATTCTGGCCGATCGCCGTCGCTGCAATCGGAGCATTCTTCCTTTTTAAAAGAAAAAAATAACCTGAACGGAAATTCCGTTCAGGTTATTTTTTTTCGAAAATCCCCTCAAAGATGTTACTTTTAAGGTGAGAAGTATAAAAGTTAACTGTTTTATAAAACACCCTGAATACATCCTTGATTTAGTTGATTGGAGTTAAGGCGCCGACTCCTCGAAAATAAAAATCACATTTTCTTCGTGCGATGTCTCGCTGCGTCGCCTTCCTTATCCTGCGGGACGAGTGGGAAGGTGAGACCTCTCAATGGCGCTTGCGACGAGAGGGCTCACCTCCCGCCCCGCGGAAAGCGTGCGCCTGTAACGGAGATCAACACTTCTATGAATCCTGAGTTTTTATGAAGACTGATTATTTTTTCTTAATGTAAGACATAATCGTGCCCCACGCTTCATCTTTACCGATTCCAAGCTCAGACGAGAACTTGATCAATGGATCATCAGGATGCTTTTTCAGCGTTTCTCTGACAACCTTCAGATGCTTCTCCCATTTCCCCTTTGGAATCTTGTCGCATTTCGTGGCAACAACAATAACAGGTATCTCATAATGCTTCAGCCATTCATACATCATAACATCATCTGCAGATGGAGCATGACGGATGTCTACTAAAAGGACAACGGCCTTCAGCTGCTCACGCTGCATAATGTAGCGTTCGATCATTTTCCCCCAAGCTTCACGCTCAGTCTTTGACACCTTCGCAAAACCGTAACCTGGCACATCAACGAAATACAATTCTTCGTTAATGATATAAAAGTTAAGCGTCTGCGTCTTACCTGGGCGCGAAGAGGTCCGCGCAAGGTTCTTTCGTGCGATCATCTTATTGATGAATGAAGATTTCCCGACATTCGACCGGCCTGCTAAGCCGATCTCCGGGAGGCCGCCTTCCGGGTATTGTTCCGGCTTGACGGCCGATATAACGATTTCTGCTTTTGTTACTTTCATAATTTATCTCCTGACAATGCATGCTTTAAGACTTCATCGAGATGTGACACAAGGATAAAGTTTAGGCCTTCTTTTACTGTATCCGGAATCTCATCAATGTCACGCTCGTTTTCTTGCGGAAGGATAACAGTGTGAATGCCTGCTCTGTGTGCACTTAATGACTTTTCCTTCAATCCTCCGATCGGAAGAACTCTCCCGCGAAGTGTAATCTCTCCGGTCATGCCCACGTCTCTGCGTACAGGACGTTTTGTGAGCGCCGATACGAGCGCTGTTGCAATCGTGATCCCTGCTGACGGTCCGTCTTTCGGTGTTGCGCCTTCCGGAACGTGTATATGAATATCGGTCTTCTCATAAAAATCAGGCTCAATGCCGAACGCATCCACTCTCGTCCTGACATAGCTCAGAGCTGCTTGAGCCGATTCTTTCATCACATCGCCAAGCTTTCCTGTCAAAATCAGCTTACCTTTTCCTGGGGACAGCGCCACTTCAATAGACAGTGTATCACCGCCGGCTGACGTATAAGCTAAGCCTGTCGCTGCGCCCACTTGATCCTCGAGCTCAGCCTGACCGTAACGGAACTTCGGCTTTCCGAGCATCGACTCGAGGGTTTTTACGGAAACCGTCACTTTTTTCTTTTGCTCGCCGACAATCTGCTTGGCTGCTTTACGGCAGATGCCCGCGATCTGCCGCTCAAGTCCACGAACTCCCGCTTCTCGCGTATAATTGCGAACGAGCTTCAAGACCGCCTCATCCTTCATCTGCAGCTGGCTCTTTTTAAGTCCATGCTCCTTCAACTGCTTGGGAAGAAGATGGTTTTTGGAGATGTGAAGCTTCTCCACTTCCGTATACCCCGCGATCGTGATGACTTCCATACGGTCAAGTAACGGACCAGGAATGGTAGAGAGCGAGTTAGCCGTCGTGATGAACATAACCTTAGAAAGGTCATACGGCTCTTCAATATAATGGTCACTGAACGTGTTGTTCTGCTCGGGATCAAGCACCTCCAGCAGGGCGGAGGATGGGTCTCCGCGGAAATCGCTGCTCATCTTGTCAATCTCATCGAGCAAGAAAACAGGGTTAACGGTGCCCGCTTTTTTCATGCCTTGAATAAGACGGCCAGGCATTGCGCCGACGTACGTTCTTCTATGGCCGCGGATTTCTGCTTCATCACGCACGCCGCCAAGCGAAATACGAACAAAACTGCGCCCGAGCGCACGTGCGATCGACCGCGCCAGCGATGTTTTCCCTACTCCTGGAGGTCCGGCAAGACAGAGGATCGGTCCTTTAAGAGAATCGGTCAGTTGCTGGACAGCGAGGTATTCCAAAACTCTCTCTTTCACCTTTTCCAATCCGTAATGATCTTCATCCAAAACGGTTTGGGCATTATGGATGTCGAGGTTGTCTTTCGTTTCGCTGCTCCACGGAATGTTCAGAAGCCAGTCGATGTAATTGCGAATCACTGAACTTTCAGCAGAAGATCCAGGCATCTTTTCGTACCGGTCCACTTCCTTCAAGGCGATAGCACGAATGTTTTCCGGCATGTCTGACGCTTCAATTTTCTCTTTCAGCGTCAGTGCTTCGCCAGTCTTGCCCTCTTTATCTCCAAGCTCTTTTTGGATGGCTTTCATTTGTTCACGCAAATAATATTCTTTCTGCGTCTTTTCCATTGCTTTTTTCACGCGCTGGCCGATTTTTTTCTCTAGGCCAAGCACTTCTTTTTCGTTGTTTAAAATGGAAATCAAGTGATTCAGCCGTTCTTTTACATCCGTCATTTCGAGAATCTTCTGTTTTTCTTTAATTTTTAAAGACAGATGAGAAGCGATGACATCAGCCAGCCTGCCTGGCTCTGAAATGTCCTGCACGGAAGCAAGCGTTTCAGGCGTCACTTTTTTCGAAAGATTTATGTATTGTTCAAACTGCGCAAGAACAGAACGCATCAGCGCTTCTGATTCAGCACCTGCTTCTTCCATTTCTTCAATAATTTCTACTTCTGCCTCAATATGACTGTCCTTATCCATGAACTGCCTGATTCTCCCGCGGCTGATTCCTTCCACAAGCACACGGATCGTTCCGTTTGGCAGCTTCAGCATCTGATTCACTCTTGAGAGCGTACCTGTTTCGTATATTTCATCTTGAGCCGGATCTTCAACCGAAACTTCCTTCTGTGTAGCCAGGAAGATTGTCTGGTCATCAAGCATCACTTTTTCTAAAGCCTGCACCGATTTTTCCCGACCCACATCAAGGTGAAGAACCATTGTCGGATAGACGAGCAATCCTCTTAAAGGAAGGAGCGGCAGGGTGCGAATTTCCCCCATTAATAACACCTCCGAACATACTAGTTGCAAAGTTTTTATAAGTGTGAGCCTTTGTACAATTCTACCGATAAAGCGCGATTTTGTCTAATGCCATTACTCTTTCCAAAGAAAATGCTTCCCACACCGCCGATAAAGCCCAATTCATAGTAAAACCCTCCTATTAAAGGGAAGCAGGAGGGTTCTTCAATATAGCCGAGGCTGGTATGGATAGATCGGTTTCTTCTTCCTCGAATGCGTAATGGAAGACCTGGCTTAATTTCGTGACAGGAAGTATTTCGATATCCTCAACAGATTCAAGGATCTTCTGATAATTTTCCTCAGGGATGATCACACGCTTCGCCCCCGCTTCTTTTGCTGCCTGCACTTTCGCGAGCACTCCTCCGACTGGCTTCACCTTCCCATGTATGCTCAGCTCTCCAGTCATCGCGACTTCATGGCAGATCTTAATGTTATGGATGGCTGAATATACAGACACAGCCATCGCGATACCAGCGGATGGACCGTCAACCGGACCGCCGCCCGGAAAGTTTACATGAATGTCAAAGCTCTCCGTATCAACCCCCATATGCTTGAGGACGGTAAGCACATTTTCCGTAGAACTTTTCGCCATGCTTTTGCGGCGGATTGATTTGGACTGGCTGCCTATACTCTCTTCTTCCGCGATGCCAGTAATGGTGATGGTACCTTTTTCTTTGGCAGGTAAAACGGTTGTCTCGATCTCAAGAAGAGCCCCGCTTGCCGGGCCATAGACGGCAAGACCGTTAACATGTCCCACTTTAGGTTTACTGCCGATTTTGCGCTCAGGGCGAGGTGACATGCGGCTCGAATGAACGACCCATTCTACGTCAGACTTCTCAATCTGTTCCCTGCTCTCCGTAATGGCATGACCCGCAGCGATTTGTACCATATTCACCGCTTCCCGCCCGTTTTTTGCATATTGAGAAATGAACTCTATGCTGTTATCTTCCATCTCCAGTTTAATTTTCTCTGAAGCACGCCTTGCAATCTGCTTCACTTCACCGGGCTTTAGCTCGCTGAAAAACACTTCCAGGCATCGTGAACGGATGGCAGGCGGTATTTCTTCCGGCATTCTTGTTGTTGCGCCGATCAGCCTGAAGTCGGCAGGCAGTCCGTTCTGAAAAATATCATGAATATGAGGAGGAATATTGACGTTCTCTTCATGATAATAAGCGCTCTCTAAAAATACCTTTCTGTCCTCTAATACCTTTAACAGCTTGTTCATTTGTATCGGATGCAGCTCTCCAATTTCATCGATAAAGAGGACACCGCCGTGCGCGTTCGTCACCGCACCTTGTTTAGGCTGAGGTATGCCCGCCTGCCCCATCGCTCCGGCTCCCTGATAAATTGGATCGTGTACAGAGCCAATGAGCGGGTCTGCGATTCCGCGTTCGTCAAAGCGTGCCGTGGTAGCATCCAGCTCCACAAATACAGCGGTTGAGCGAAATGGCGAATTTTTGTTTCGCTTCGCTTCTTCAAGCACTAACCGTGCCGCAGCTGTTTTACCGACTCCAGGCGGTCCGTAAACGATCACATGCTGAGGATTCGGTCCACAAATAGCCGCCTTGAGCGCTTTGATGCCGTCTTCTTGTCCAACAATATCGGAGAAATCTCCTGGCCTGACCTTTTCAGCCAAAGGTTCGGAAAGCGCGATAGAACGCAGCCTTCGTAATTGGTCCATCTCTTTTTTTGATTCTTTGTCTATACTGACTTTTTGTGTTCGCTGGCTTTTTAATAGATTCCAGAAATAAAGCCCAATAATCACCCCGAAAAAAAGCTGGATAATGAGCGCAATCGTCGTCCAGTTCATAAACATCCTCCCGTTATGCATCATCTTATGGGTCTAGTATCTCCCCCTCAGGTGTTTGCTAAACGGTCAAATCTTAATTGCTATGCCATGCATCGAAAAACAAACTGGTTTGTTGCCCTTTCATCATGGTATTTGAAAGCTATGGAGTGTATTGAATATGAATGCCTCTAGTCACAGATCGGACACCAACTTTTGGTAAGCTGGCCACTTCTTTAACAAGCTGAAGGTAAATCGCTGACGCCGTGGCTTTCGCAGAAGAAAAAAACCGGCCCTGTTATAGGACCGGTTTTAAATCACAGGTTATGCGCTTTCTTTAGGTGTTTCTTTTTTCTGTTCAACGACTGTGCCATCTTCGAGTTCGAGGATAGGCGGCACTTTGCTGGCGATGGTTTCTTTCGTGATGATGCATTTGACTACATCTTCACGTGATGGAAGCTCAAACATCACATCGAGCATGACGCCTTCAATAATGGAACGAAGTCCGCGTGCTCCCGTTTTGCGTTCGATAGCTTGCTTTGAAATTTCAAGCAGTGCTTCTTCGTTGAACTCCAGCTCAACACCGTCAATGTCAAGAAGCTTTTGGTATTGTTTAACAAGCGCATTTTTCGGCTTTGTTAAAATTTCAACAAGCGCTTCTTCATCAAGCGGCAGCAGGTTTGAGATGACCGGAAGACGTCCGATGAACTCTGGAATCAGACCGAAACGGAGCAAATCCTCAGGTAATACTTTTGACAAGTACTCTCCTGCTTTTAAGTCTGTCTGGCGCGACTCAGAACTGAATCCGATCACCTTTTTGCCTAGGCGGCGTTTGATGATCTGCTCAATGCCGTCGAATGCACCGCCGCAGATGAACAGGATGTTTGTTGTATCGATCTGAATGAACTCCTGGTGCGGGTGCTTACGGCCGCCTTGTGGCGGAACGCTCGCAACAGTGCCTTCAAGGATTTTTAGTAGAGCCTGCTGAACACCTTCACCAGATACATCTCGCGTAATCGATGGATTTTCAGACTTACGCGCGATCTTATCAATTTCATCAATATAGATAATACCTTTTTCAGCTTTTTCCACATCATAATCAGCAGCCTGGATCAGCTTGAGAAGAATGTTCTCCACGTCTTCTCCCACGTATCCTGCTTCTGTCAGCGATGTAGCATCAGCGATAGCGAATGGTACGTTCAAGATGCGTGCAAGTGTTTGTGCAAGCAACGTTTTACCGCTTCCTGTCGGTCCAATCATCGCGATGTTACTCTTAGAGAGTTCAACATCTTCGGATTTCTGAGAAGAGTTGATTCGCTTATAATGGTTGTAGACGGCAACAGAAAGCGATTTCTTT
Organism: Fictibacillus iocasae; assembly: GCF_042665465.1. NCBI lineage: Bacteria > Bacillati > Bacillota > Bacilli > Caryophanales > Fictibacillaceae > Fictibacillus > Fictibacillus iocasae. The sequence goes on from NZ_JBHTCP010000012.1 coordinate 69,487, forward strand.
GCTTGCTCCTGTCCGATAACATATTCGTCAAGAATCTTGCGGATTTCCATCGGCTTTGGAACCTCTTTCAGTTCCACATCCTCTTCTGTGCCAAGCTCTTCTTCTACGATTTCCGTGCAAAGCTCGATACATTCGTCACAGATATATACACCTGGGCCTGCTACCAGTTTCCTTACTTGATCTTGTGTTTTTCCACAAAATGAACATTTAAGCTGTCCTTTTTCGTCATTGAACTTAAACAATGAGATCACCCCTAAAACATTAGTATGGATGAAACGCGCGCCTTTGCATGGGCCCTTAATATAACCATGCTCTTTTCGGGCAATCGTTAAAGTAACGAAACGTTTTCTCGTCCATTAAGACCGTTTTTGTATGTATGGATTTTAACACATTTTACCCTGTTAACGGAAATGAAAACCCTTAAGAGATGCTGTGTATTATATAAGTATGAACAAACACCGGTGTTTTAAAACCTGTTATTCGCAATATGTATATAGGTAGAAAACAAGGCACGATTACATCGCGCCTTGTTCTCTATAGAATTTATGCAGCTGTTTTGCTGTTCTCAACAAGAAAATCGATCGCTTTACGGACTTTAAGATCTGCCGCAACAGCTTCTTCTCCGCCTTGCATAGCAAGCATTTCTTTAATCTTGTCGATTTCAAGATTGTACATCTCAGCCATTTTTTGGAACTCAGCATTGATTTCTTCTTCTGTTGCTTCCAATTTTTCAGCTTCAGCGATTGCTTCAAGAACAAGATTCGTACGGACGCGTTTTTGTGCATCAGTCTTCATTTGGTCACGAAGTGCAGCTTCGTCAGTGCCTGAGAACTGGTAGTAGAGGTCAAGGTTCATGCCCTGCATTTGAAGACGCTGAGCAAACTCTTGCATCATGCGGTCAAGCTCTGTGTTAACCATCGCTTCAGGAATATCGATTTCAGCATTTTCTGCTGCTTTTTCGACTACTGTGTCACGAGTTGTATGTTCTGCTTCATGCTTTTTGCTTTCTTCAAGCTTTGTACGAAGCTTTGTTTTAAGAGCGTCAAGAGAATCGACTTCTTGATCAGCTTCTTTTGCGAAATCGTCGTTAAGCTCAGGAAGCTGCTTTGTTTTGATGTCATGGATCTTCACTTTGAATACTGCTGCTTTGCCTGCAAGCTCAGACGCATGGTACTCTTCTGGGAATGTTACGTTAACATCCTTTTCAGCTCCAGCTTTTTCGCCTACAAGCTGCTCTTCAAATCCTGGAATGAATGATCCAGATCCGATTTCAAGAGAATAGTTGTCGCCTTTTCCACCTTCGAAAGCTACGTCATCAACGAAACCTTCGAAATCGATAACCGCTGTATCGCCGTTTTCAACTGTGCCTTCTTCTTTTACAACAAGTTCAGCCTGCTGCTCTTGAAGACGCTTCAATTCGTTCTCCACATCTTCGTCTGTTACATTCGTGTCTACTGCAGGAACTTCAAGTCCTTTGTACTCGCCAAGCTTCACTTCTGGCTTCACTGTAACTTTAGCCGTGAATACAAGCGTGCTGCCTTTTTCCATTTTTTCAACGTCAACTTCTGGACGGTCAACCGGCTCGATGCCTGTTTCTTCAATCGCCTGTCCGTAAGCTTTCGGTAGGATGATATCCAATGCATCCTGATAAAGTGATTCTACACCAAAGCGCTGTTCGAAAAGCTTGCGCGGCATTTTCCCTTTACGGAAACCTGGTACGTTAACCTTTTGAACGACCTTCTTGAATGCCTGGTCTAGTGCTGTATCTACTTCAGCAGCCTCAACTTCGATCGTTAAGACTCCTTGGTTGCCTTCTAACTTCTCCCATTTTGCGCTCATTAATTTATTCCCTCCAACATCGGTATTTCTTGATATACCATATAAATTACAACCATTTCATTATAGCATACGAAACATGTATTTCAACAACTTACACTGACTTAACCGTTTTCTAAAAAAATGCGCTCCATTTCAAGCAAGGTATGTATACATATATCGAGTGAACTTGCATCCTTTTCATCCGGCAGTTCTTTCAGTCCAGATAATATTTCAGCAGCACCGACAGCCGCCTGAGCCCATAGCTCTTCCGTACCTTCCTCAGGTATCGCAGGATACGAGGAGAGCATATAGTCCCGCCACACTGCTTCAGCGAAATCGAGCAAGGAAGGATTCTCATTTTCAAGTATATTTTTTATTTCATTCTTTACTTTTAAATGAAAGGGATGGGCGTCCCATTGAAATAACTCTTGTATATCCACCTTAAACGCCTTGCCGTTCTTATGTACCTCGATCGTTTCACTGAGCCCCAGCTCTTTAAAATATTGCAGAATTAAGCTTTTAACTGCGGGGTGCTTTTTTTCATCGGATAAATAACGGGTGAAAACCCCGTATGTCTCATCAGGCGGCAGCTGTTTAAGCTGCTGGACTGCCATCCATTGATAAGAAGGTTTATCGCTGAACAGCATGTTCTCATATGTATGCCAATCGTTCACTTGTTCCGTTTTTCCTGGCTGTTCTGGGGCGTGCGACCAATTTTCCTGTTCCATCACCCTGCGGCTGAAATGAAGCAGCTGATAAATGGTCTCAGCCTTGTCGGCAGGCAGCTGATTTTCTTCTAATACTGCTTCGATCGTGCTCACAACCGTCTTATACTCAGACAGTTGAATCAGGATGCTCAAGTAAATCTGAAGAACATCAAAATAATCGCCGATATCCTGCTTTAGCATGCTTTCCGCCCGGCTTTTTGCCACAGTCAGCTCTCCAAGTTCTACTAGGCTAAGCACCGTACCTAAATGGCCTTGAGGATGGACAGGATCACTCTCAAGCAGCTGCTCAAAACAGCTCAGCGCTTCTCTGAATTTTTTATCCTTGAGCGATGACATCCCTTTTTCCACAAGCCTGGCATTCAAGTTAGGAAAACGGACAATTTTCTTCTTATTTTCGTTTTCTTTTGTCATGCATTTTTCTCCATGGGCAGTGTCGTTTGAATCAGTGTAACAGGTTGCCCTTTTGAACTCAAGAAATGCCTGTGCAACTAGAAAGAGGAAAACCGCCCGCACGAGTCACCGTTATAGGGTGCCTGGTTATGGACGGATACTGAGAAAATTTGATATGATGTTACACGTTTCTTCTATATCGCAGCTTTAAACAATCTTCTTGCTCCTTTTAAATGCTGCATTGAGCCTTCTGCATGCGAGCATAGTGTCGATATCTAAGTTACCTCCGCTGATGACTGCGCCGATTTTTTTGTGTTTTTGCAGGTGCGGTTTGTGCAGGACGGCGGCAAGACTGACTGCTCCTGCCCCCTCCGTGAGCATCTTTTCCCTTTCTGCCATAAACACGATCGCCGCCGCAATCTCTTCTTCTGTGACAGTCACCATATCATCCACAAATTTCTCGATGTGCGGATATGTCAGGCTTCCTGGTTCTTTGACCGCAATGCCATCCGCGATGGATGCTGCATTGACAAGAGAATATGGAAATTTATGTTTAAAGCGGTTGTATGATGCTGCAGCACCCGCAGCCTGAACACCGATGACTCTAATGCTTGGCTTCAATGCTTTGATGCATGCCGACATACCAGCGATCAAGCCTCCTCCACCTACTGGAATAACGACCACATCGAGTTCTGGCTGCTGCTGAATCATTTCTAATGCGACCGTCCCTTGTCCCGCTATCACGTCCACGTCGTCGAACGCGTGAATAAAGTATCTGCCGCTCTCTTTTTGATGTTCACAGGCAGCGAGAAAGGCCTCTTGATAAGTCTGGCCCGTGAGGACTACTTGAGCGCCATATGCTGCCACAGCCTCCACCTTTGCCTGCGGCGCTGTTTGCGGCATAAATATAACAGCCGAGATTCCTCTTTTGCTAGCCGAGTATGCCACGCCCTGCGCATGGTTTCCGGCTGATGCAGCAATCACTCCGCGCTCACCTTCAGCTCCGGTCAGACGATGCACCTTATTGGCAGCACCTCTAATCTTAAACGAGCCTGTCTTTTGCAGGTTTTCAAGCTTCAAATACACGTTCGCGCCACATAATGCGTTAAGTGTGGACGATTGTTTCAAGGGTGTCCGTTTAGCGCTTTTCATAACAATTCCTGCTGATTCTAGCACCATACTGCCCGTTACAATTGAATTCCCAACTTCTCCACTTCCTTTTCTTTTTCATAATTTGCAATCAAGTCTTCAGATTGAAGCGTATACGATATTTCGTCCCAGCCGTTCACAATCATCGATTTCCAGAAAGGATCGAACGCAAATTCATGGCTCTCTCCGCTGTCTTCGCTTACGGTCTGGCTGCTAAGGTCGACACGTAATGATAACCGTTCTTTTTCAGATCGTTTCATCCAGCCTGCAATCGTTTCTTCATTCAAACTAATCACGACAATGCCATTTTTCAAACAGTTACTATAGAAGATATCTGCGAAGCTTGGTGCAATAATCGCTCGGAATCCAAAGTCTTTAAGAGCCCACGGGGCATGCTCCCTTGATGAACCGCAGCCAAAGTTGGCCCCTGCAATCAATATTCCCGCTCCCTTTGCCTGCTCACTGTTCAAAGGAAAATCAGGATTCAAAGATCCGTCAGCCTTATAGCGCCAGTCATAAAACAAGAACTTTCCAAAGCCTGTCTTCTCAATCCGTTTTAAAAATTGTTTCGGAATGATCTGATCAGTATCCACATTCTCTTTCTTTAAAACAGCGCAGGTTTCTTGAATAACCTCAATTGATTGCATGAAGAGCCTCCTCCTCACTCGCCATGGTTCTGGCGTCAGTCAGTTTTCCCATGATGGCAGCAGCCGCCGCCATAACTGGGCTCATAAGATGGGTGCGCGCCCCTTTACCTTGACGGCCTTCAAAATTTCGGTTGGAGGTTGAAGCACAGCGCTCTCCTTCTGGAACAATGTCAGGATTCATGCCGAGGCACATGGAACATCCAGATTCTCTCCACTCAAATCCCGCATCGATGAATATTTGGTGCAGCCCTTCTTTTTCAGCCTGTTTTTTAACGTCCTGTGAACCTGGCACAACGAGGGCTCTAACACCTGAGAAGACTTTGCGGTCCTTGACAATTGCCGCTGCTTCTTGCAAGTCACTCAGCCGTGCGTTCGTGCAGGATCCGATAAATACATGCTGCACATTAACGCCCTCCAATCGTTCTCCAGGTGAGAGGCCCATATAAGTTGCAGCAGCCATGATTTCTGATTTTTGATTTGCAGAGATAGAATTTTCAATTGTCGGCACACACCCTGTGATCGGTACAGCCATACCTGGATTCGTGCCCCATGTTACCATCGGGGCAACCTCATCAGCAGAGATTTCAAGAGTTTTATCATAGGTGGCATTTTGATCTGACGCGAGCGCTCGCCACTTTTGAACAAAGCCATCAAATTCTTTGTCAGCAGGAGCATATTTTCTGCCTTTAATATAGTTAATGGTTTTATCATCTGGACTGATCAAGCCCGCTTTGGCACCTGCTTCAATTGACATGTTGCAAATGGTCATACGCTCTTCCATCGACATTTCTCTAATGGCTTCTCCTGTAAACTCCATTACATAACCTGTTCCTGCATCCGTTCCATATCGCGCTATAAAGTGCAGAATGATGTCTTTTGCTGTTACGCCGAATGACTTTTTACCCCTTATATGGACATTCATCACTTTAGGCCGAGTCTGGTAAAGCGTTTGGCTTGCCAGCACGTGCTCGACCTCGCTTGTTCCGATGCCAAATGCTAGGGCACCGAATGCTCCATGAGTGGAAGTATGACTATCTCCGCATACGATTGTTTTCCCAGGCCACGTAAGTCCCAGCTCAGGTCCTGTCACATGAACAATCCCTTGGTCCTCTGAATCGAGGCCAGCGAGCCTGATGCCGAACTGAAGGCAGTTTTTTTCAAGCGCCTCGAGCTGTTTTTTTGCTATATGGTCATGGATGACGCGACGGTTTTCGGTCGGAACGTTATGATCCATTACAGCAAAACACAGTTCAGGCCTCCTTACATACCGGTTTTTTCCCCTCAAACCGTCAAATGCCTGGGGAGAGGTCACTTCATGTAAAAGGTGCAAATCAATATACAGCAGATCCGGTCCGTTATCTCCTCGAGAGACAAGGTGATGCTCCCATATCTTCTCGACAATCGTTTTCCCCATACTCTAACCGCCTCCTCTCACACATAAAGTTCCAGCAGAGATGCAGAAACGGCATCTTCCTCAATGCGGTACACAACTTGATCGATCAGTTGGCTAGTCGAAACAGACTGGAACCTGCTCGTACGCATGTCGGCTGTTCTGTAACCCGCATTCAGCACTTCCCTGACAGCTCTCTCTACCGCCTCATACTCTTCATGCATGTGAAACGAAAGCTTCAGCATCATTGCTGCGGACATAATCATCCCTATTGGATTTGCACTGTCTGTACCGGAAATATCAGGTGCCGAACCGTGTACCGGCTCATACAATCCAAAATCATCGTCCCGGAGTGACGCACTCGGGAGAACCCCGATCGTCCCAAGCAAAACAGACGCTTCATCACTTAAAATATCGCCGAACATATTTTCAGTGACTATCACATCAAAGTGAGCAGGCTTTAATATAAGCTTCATCGCCGCATGGTCAACGAGCAGGTGTTCCGTTACTACATCTCTGTATTCGGTTGCAAGTTCACTGACTGTACTTCGCCATAGCTTGCTTGATTCAAGCACATTTGCTTTATCGACACTCGTCAATTTTCCCTTTCTTTTCCTCGCTTGCTCATACGCCCTTCGAACCGTCCTTTCTATTTCGAATTTATGATAGACAAGAGCGTCCTCCGCCCGATCGACATCTCTCTTTTTTTCACCAAAATAAATGCCGCCCGTCAGCTCTCTTACAATTAAGAGATCCGTGTCTTTGACGATCTCACTCTTTAATGGAGATCGTTCTAAGAGCGCTGACATGGATTGGACCGGACGAAGATTCACATAAACGCCAAGTTCTTTTCTTAGTTGAAGCAGCCCGTCTTCTGGTCTCATTTTTGAATGATCCCACCTTGGCCCGCCTACTGCCCCCAGCAGGACGGCATCGCTGTTTTGGCATGCCCTCAATGTGTCATTCGGGAGGGGCGACCCTGTTAAATCGATTGCTGTTCCGCCAATCGGAAATTCTTTTAGATCAAAGTCGTGACCGAACCTTTTTTCAATCGATCGCAGTACATGAACTGCTCCCCTCATCACTTCCTGTCCTACACCGTCGCCAGGCAATAACGCTATCGTTTTTTTCATGTCCACCCTCCTCGTTTTTTAAACACTTGCTCTTTTCTTCTCTTCTTCCGCTTCACTCATCCACACTTTATTAAAGGCATACACATATGCTTTTGCCGAAGCTTCCAGCACATCTTGAGCCGTGCCGCTGCCATTGTATTCTCGTGTGTCTTTTTCAAGCAAAACATGTACTTGAGCGAGAGCATCACGCCCTGCTCCAACAGACTGCAAGCGGTAATCTTTCAGACTGAAGGCAAGCGGCATCATCTTATCGAGAGTATGATAGATAGCATCCACACTGCCAGAGCCTGTTCCCGCTTCCTGTATAATGCGTCCATCAGGTGTTTCCAGCTTGACCGTCGCAGTAGGAATGTTGTTCGTTCCATACGACACTTGAACCTCGAGCAGCTCGTAAACGGGAACAGCCGGCCTCATATGATGATCGAGCAAGAGCGCGTATACATCTTCTTCTGTCAGTTCCTTTTTCTTGTCCGCAAGGCTTTTAAACTGCAAGAACAGTTCATTGATCTTGTCTTCTGCAGGGATAAAGCCAAGCCGTTTAATATGCTCCCTGAACGCGTGCCTTCCTGAATGCTTTCCGAGGACGAGCGAATTGGAAGATAGGCCGACCAGTTCGGGCGTGATGATTTCATATGTTGACCGTTCTTTTAAGACGCCGTCTTGATGTATGCCTGATTCATGCGCGAACGCGTTTTTTCCAACGACTGCTTTATTGGGCGGAACAGCCATCCCCGTCAATTGGCTGACGAGCTGGCTCGTTCGGCTGATTTCCTGAAGCGCCAGGTTCGTTTGTGCCTGGTAAAAATCGCTTCTTATTCTAAGGGCGACCGCCACCTCCTCAAGAGAAGCATTACCAGCCCGCTCCCCGATCCCGTTGATCGTACATTCGATCTGATCGGCACCATTTTCGACAGCAGCCAGTGAGTTGGCAACTGCCAGCCCAAGATCATCGTGGCAATGTGCAGACAGCTTGACTTGATGAATATTGCGTACGTTTTCTCGCAAATAGGTGAACAGCCGGCCATATTCTTCCGGGCTGATGTAGCCGACCGTATCCGGTATGTTAATGACTGATGCTCCTGCGTTTATCACGTTCTCCATTATTCTTGCTAAGAAAGCACGATCTGAACGGCATGCATCCTCTGCTGACCACTGCACGACCGGAAAGCGTTCCTTTGCATATCGCACCGAGCTTACCGCATCCTCGAGCACCTGCTCTGGTGTCTTCTTCAGCTTATAGGTCATATGAATGGGAGAGGTTGCGATAAAGAGGTGAATCCGTGGTTCGGCAGAGTATTTCAGTGCTTCCCATGCCGCATCAATGTCGCGCTTGGATGCTCGTGCCAGTCCTGTAACAGATGACGATTGTATGCTTTGCGCGATTCGCATCACTGCTTCCTGATCTCCTTTTGAAGCGGCGGGAAATCCCGCTTCAATCACATCCACTCCGAGCCGTTCAAGCTGTTTGGCGATTTCAAGCTTTTCCTGCGATGTAAGCATCACTCCAGCAGACTGTTCGCCGTCTCTTAATGTAGTGTCAAATATATCGATTTTACGCACCGCTTACCGCCTCCTTTTCTTTCCGGGCAGGCTTCACGAATGGCATCATCGCTCTGAGCTCCTTTCCTACCGCCTCGATCGGATGGCGTTTTTCGATCTCATTTACGGTATTGAAGACCGGCCTGTTAGCCTGGTTTTCCAAAATCCAGCTTTTCGCAAACTCACCTGACTGAATATCTCTCAAAATGCCTTGCATCGCCTTCTTTGTCTCTTCTGTCACGACGCGTTTTCCAGACTGAAAATCTCCCCATTGTGCTGTATCAGAAATCGAATGGCGCATTCCTTCAAGTCCTGATTCATACATCAAGTCGACAATCAGCTTCAGCTCGTGCAAGCATTCAAAATAGGCGACTTCCGGCTGATATCCGGCTTCCGTAAGCGTTTCGAAGCCGGCTTTAACGAGAGACGTCAGCCCTCCGCACAAAACGGCTTGTTCGCCGAACAAATCGGTTTCAGTTTCTTCCTTAAATGTCGTTTCTAAGACACCAGCCCGCGCAGACCCGATTCCTTTCGCGTAAGCGAGTGCCAAATCATCGGCTGTACCGGTTACATCCTGATAAACTGCAAACAGTGCGGGAACGCCGGCACCTGACTCATACGTTCTTCTTACTAGATGCCCCGGTCCTTTTGGCGCGACAAGAAACACATCGACATTTTCAGGAGGCACAATTTGATGAAAATGAACATTGAAACCGTGTGCAAAGACGAGGGCACTGCCAGGCGCAAGATTGGGCTCGATCTCATTTTTATAAACAACAGGCTGGCTTTCATCTGGCAGCAGAATCATGACAACATCCGATTGTTTAACAGCTTCCGTAACAGTGAAGACAGCAAGTCCGTCTCCCTCTGCCTGTGCCCATGACTTTCCAGGCCTTACTCCAACTACTACATCAAAGCCGCTGTCCTTTAAGTTTTGTGCATGAGCATGGCCTTGTGAGCCATACCCGACCACAGCCACTCTTTTGCCTTGCAAAACACCTTCATTTACTTCATTTTCATAAAATACCTTCGCCATCATGACACGCTCCTTTTTTATCCAATGTAATAGTTGTTCATCTCTAATACCGACTTCTGGCTTCCTCTTGTCATCGCTGTAATGCCTGTGCGAGATACTCCCTTTATTCCGTATGGCCTCAGCAGTTCAATCAATGCTTCAATCTTAGGCGCATCCCCCGTAACCTCGATCGTGATGCTCTCATGACTGACATCAATGACGACGGCGCGAAACGGTTCGATTAACATCTTTATCTCGCTTCTTGTTTCCGGAACGGTCATGACCTTAATGAGTGCCAGCTCCCTCATGACGACAGCGAACTCTGTAAGATCGTTTACCTTGAGCACATCGATTTGCTTGTGCAGCTGTTTTACAAGCTGCTCTGCTTTGCTGTCATCCGCCACATGAACAACCATCGTAATTTTCGAGATTTCCTTTTGATCGGTCTGTCCGACCGTGATGCTTTCAATATTAAATTGCCTTTTTGTCAAAAGACCTGTCAGCCGGTTGAGCACTCCGCTTCTGTTAAGAACCGTAGCAGAAATAATCCTTCTCATGGCTTCACTCCTATCATTTCGTGAATCCCTTTTCCTGGTGCAATCATCGGGTACACATTTTCTTCTGGAGTGACGGTGCAATCAAGGAGGATTGGTTTTTTTTCCTGAAGTGCCTTCCTAAGCTGAACAGCCGCTTCCTCTTCCGTGGATACACGGACACCTTCAATACCATAAGCTTCAGCTAATTTCACGAAGTCGGGCTGATGGCTGCCGGTTGATTCAGAATATCGGCCATCGTAAAAAATTTGCTGCCATTGCCTGACCATTCCGAGCGAGCCATTATTGACGATAACGATGATGACGGGCAGCTGCCATTCTTTAATAACAGACAACTCTTGCAGCGTCATCTGAAACCCTCCGTCTCCGACAACCGCGACGACTGGTGTTCCTGGTTCGGCCAACTGCGCCCCGATGGCTGCCGGAAAGCCAAAGCCCATTGTCCCTAGCCCTCCAGAGGTGACCCACCGGTTCGGCTTTGCGAAAGCATAATATTGGGCGGCCCACATTTGATGCTGTCCGACGTCAGTCGTCACAATGGCTTCTCCTGCGCTAGCTTCATAGATCAACTGGACGAGCTTCTGCGGCTTCAAGCTGTGCTCATCCGCAAGGTACCATAAAGGAAAGTCTTCTTTCAGCCGATCTAGCTCCAGCCTCCACTCTGCGGTTTGCCCTGATTCGTGAACTTCATGCAGCAGAGCTTTCAGGGTTCGTTTTGCACAGCCGACAATCGGAATATGAGTGTACACATTTTTTCCGATTTCAGCCGGATCAATATCAATATGCGAGACTGTTGCCCTTTTGGCGAAAGAGCGGAGATTGCCGGTCAGCCGGTCATCGAACCTGGCACCGATTGAAATAAGTAAATCGCATTCATACAGCGCCATGTTCGCCGCGTATGTTCCGTGCATCCCTGCCATGCCGAGGAAGAGCGGATGGTCACCAGGAAAGCTGCCTAGACCAAGCAGTGTGTTCGTAACAGGGATTGAATGGCGTTCAGCGAACAAAAGCAGCTCCTCACTGGCTTTGGCGTTTATCACACCAGCCCCGGCAAGGATGACAGGCATTTTTGCTTCCATTACGGCCTCTGTCAGCCTTTTGACTTGAAGGAGGTTAGGCTGTGTGTTTGGCTGGTAACCAGGCAGATGCACATCGCTTGGCAGCTGAACCGCACCATTTGACACAGCTATGTCTTTTGGGATATCGATGACAACGGGCCCTGGCCTGCCCGTTGTCGCGATATGGAAGGCTTCCTTCACGATACGCGGAAGATCTCGGACATCTCTCACTTGATAATTATGTTTGGTGATAGGCATCGTGATTCCAACAATATCTGCTTCTTGAAAGGCATCTGTGCCGATAACGGTAGTGGCTACCTGACCCGTGAATATTACGAGAGGAATGGAATCAATCATCGCATCGGCGATTCCAGTTACTAAATTGGTCGCCCCAGGTCCTGATGTTGCAATCACAACACCTGGTTTTCCGCTGACTCTCGCATAGCCCTGAGCTGCATGGATCGCGCCTTGCTCGTGTCTCGTCAAAACATGTCGGAAAGCATGCCTGTAGATCGCGTCGTAGATAGGGAGGACTGCACCTCCGGGATAACCGAAAATGATGTCCGTTTCCTGTTCGTGTAAAAGCTGTATCAGCAAATCTGATCCCGACACGATCTCCAATCCGCTCTGTTCCAATGCCTTTCCAGCCGCGCTGCTGGCTTTCATCTTTATTCCTCCTTTTTCTTGAAACTTTGTTTCACACACTTTTTCATTTAGCTTCCTATTCCGTTTCGTTTTCTCTATTGGTTGTAAAATAGTTCAATAAAAATAGCTCTCCACTCCTCACGACAGATTTCTCTCGTCACAAGGGGTGAAAAGCTAGTTTTCACGGTACCACCCTTTTTCGCGGCTCATACGCCGCCTCATGAGCATGTTCGCCCTTTTGGTAACAGGTGTCAGCTGTGCTGCACCCGGACTCTCCTACTTGTGTGGTCCACGTTCAAAGAGTCACTCTGGAGTGATGTCCTGAAAGGCGATGCCGCCGGTTCCCAGCAATCCCGGTTCTCTGTAGGCTATCGTCTCTTCCATTATTCTCCATCATCGATTTATTTCTTATATTTTCAAAACTCCGCCTGTATTGGCAGAAGTAACAAGCTTTGAATATCTCGCTAGATAGCCAGTTTTAATTTTAGGAGGCGGTTGGGTCCAGCCTTCCGCTCTGTTTGAAAATTCTTGTTCAGAGAGTACAGCTGAAATAGTCCGGCTTTCCAGGTCAATCACGATTTGGTCACCGTTCTTCAAAAAGGCGATCGGTCCTCCTTCAGCCGCTTCAGGAGAAATATGGCCGATGGAGATGCCTCGGGACGCGCCTGAAAACCTTCCATCCGTAATCAGTGCGACCTTCGTGCTCAAGCCTCTTCCTGCGATAGCAGAAGTAGGAGACAGCATTTCAGGCATACCCGGTCCGCCTTTAGGGCCTTCATAACGGATAACTACTACATGCCCTTCTTTTACTTCACCGCTGTTGATCCCTTCCAGCGCTTCGTCTTGCGATTCGTAGCAGATCGCTTCTCCTGCAAAGTACCGGATGGACGGATCGACCGCCCCAACCTTAATCACGCTGCCATCTGGGGCTAGGTTTCCATATAAAATACTCAAGCCTCCAGTAGACGAATACGCCGTTTCTCTCGATCGGATAACGTCATGATCTGTTACATCCGCAAACGCGACCGACTCTCCGATTGTTTTTCCTGAAACCGTTAGTCGCTCTGGATGAATTCCCCCATCAATCTTGCAAAGCTCATGGATGATGGCACTGACGCCTCCTGCTGCATGAACATCCTGCATCGTATAATCTGAAGCGGGGCTGATCTTCGATAAATAGGGGATTCTCTCGGATATTTCGTTCACACCGCGCAAATCGTATGGAATTTCTGCTTCATGTGCGATCGCAAGCATATGGAGGACCGTGTTTGTTGACCCGCCCATCGCCATGTCGAGGGCGAAAGCGTCATCGATCGCCTCTTTTGTGATGATGTCTCTTGGACGAATATCCTTTTCCACCATTTTCATCAAATGCCTAGCCGCGTCTTTAATTAAATTCTCTCGTTCTCTAGAGGTGGCCACGATCGTCCCGTTTCCTGGCAGGGCAATTCCTAGCATCTCCATGATGGAATTCATGCTGTTCGCGGTGAACATGCCGCTGCATGATCCGCATGTCGGACACGCGCTCGTCTCGAGCTCGAGCAGCTCTTCACGGCTCATCCTTCCTGACAGATGGGAACCAACGCCTTCAAACACGGATGCAAGAGAAAGTGATTTACCCGCTGAGGATTTGCCCGCTTCCATCGGACCTCCTGATACAAAAACCGCTGGCACGTTCGTCCTGACTGCTGCCATTAGCATACCTGGGGTGATTTTATCGCAGTTCGGAATATAAAAGACGCCGTCAAACCAATGGGCATTAATAACCGTTTCCGCGGAATCAGCGATCAGCTCTCGGCTCGGCAGTGAATATCTCATTCCGATGTGGCCCATCGCGATCCCGTCATCCACGCCTATCGTGTTGAATTCGAACGGAATCCCTCCGGCTTCTCTGATCGCTTCTTTAACCAATTCACCCACTTTGTTCAAATGCATGTGCCCAGGTATGATATCCACATATGAGTTGCATACACCGATAAACGGTTTGTTCATGTCTTCAGCACGTACGCCCGCGGCATGAAGGAGGCTGCGGTGCGGCGCTCTGTCGATTCCTTTTTTGATCATATTGCTGCGCATCAGCTACAACTCCTATTCTTTATTACACCGCATGAACGGCTGATTCAGTATAGACTTTCACTCCTTCTTTCACGACACTCTCGCGAAACGATTGTAAAATCTTCGCCGTGTGGATACCTGGGGTTCCTTGGCCAATCACCCTTCCGTCCACTTTGATTACGGCAATCACCTCTGCGGCTGTTCCTGTCAGGAAAACCTCATCCGCTACATACACGTCATGTCTCGTAAACGGCTCTTCACGTACATCGTACCCTTGCTCCCTCGCAATCTCGATAATGGCGTTTCTCGTAATTCCTTCGAGGGCACCGATATAGCCTGGAGGTGTTTTGATGACGTTGTTTTTTACGATAAACACGTTATCAGCGGATCCTTCTGCCACATATCCTTGATCATTGAGCATTAACGCTTCGCTCACACCTGCAAGACTCGCTTCAATTCTGACGAGAATATTGTTTAAGTAATTCAATGATTTTACTTTAGGGCTTAAAACGTCAGGCCGGTTCCTGCGGCTCGCGACGGTGATGATTTCGAGTCCTTTTTCGTAAAGTTCTTTCGGAAAGATCGCAAGCTTCTCGGCGATCACAATCACTCCAGGCGTCTTGCATTTAAAAGGATCAAGCCCCAAATCTCCTTTTCCTCTAGAGATGACGAGGCGGATATAGGCATCTTCCAGCTGATTTCGCTTTAAGGTTTGAATAATGATGTCCGTAAGTTCTTCTTTTTCATGTGGTATTTTCAGCATGATTGACTGCGCTGATTCATAAAGGCGCTGAAGGTGTTCATCAAGCCGATATACGTTCCCGCCATAGACTCGAATGCCTTCAAACACCCCGTCTCCATATAAGAATCCGTGATCGTACACGGAGACTTTTGCATTCTCCTTCTCAACAAATTCACCGTTCACATAAATCCATTGTTCGGACATCATAATCCTCCTTGCCTTGTTTTTTGAATATTTAAACAATAATGTGATAATTGTTGACTATATTACGCCCCTTTTTTTCACTGGTCAACCCGTCTTTTTTGTCTTAATTTGAAATTTCAGAATAATCTTTATTCTTGTAATCGCTTTCATCACTATAATGGCAGGCTTATTGGTGAACTGCAGTTTCTTATGTAAAGGTTTTTAAAGCGTTTACATTAAGTAGAATAGAATGACTCTATAAAGGCTTATCCCTTTCGGTACCGAAAGCTTTCGATCGTGAAAACAAAAAAAGACCTCAGCTCAATGCCGAGGTCTTGTAAATGAATTATGTAAGTTGAAATGGCGTCCCAGGAGAGATTCGAACTCCCGACCGCACGCTTAGAAGGCGTGTGCTCTATCCAGCTGAGCTACTGGGACAAATATGTATTGGAGCCCTTTCCGCAAGTTAATGCGCTTTCCGCTATTAATTTGCGCTGCGGGCACACAGGTTCGTTTCCATCGTCGACTCGGAAACAGTTTTTATATACTGCTACAATTTAATTTTAGTTAAAGAGTTAGGTCAAACCTATTCGTGCCATTTGCGTGCGTGAGATAAATACAAATGGAGCGGGTGATGAGAATCGAACTCACGACCAGAGCTTGGAAGGCTCTTGTTTTACCATTAAACTACACCCGCAATAAGAAAATAAGAAGTGTAACAGCGACATAACTAAATATACATCAAACCTATTAAAGTGTCAACAACCTTTCTCAAAAAAAATTCAGCCCAACTATACTAGGCTGAATTTTTTCTTCATATCGGGAAGGCATACTCCTTCAACTGTATAATACTCGACAGAAATCTCCTTTTCACCGAGCTCGCAGATCGCATAGGTTTTCTGCGCGATTCCTCGGGGCATGCGGATGCTTCCTGGATTAATGAACACGATCCCGTTCCGCTCATACGCTTCTGCCACATGAGTGTGTCCGAAGCACACGATTTTGGCACCTGTCTCTTCTGCCCGAAACGCGATGGCAAGACGTTCCATCTTCACATTGTACAAATGCCCGTGAGTGATATACATGGCTGCATCTCCCAGCGGTTCAATCGCTTCAGAGGGAAATTCTTTGCTATAATCACAATTGCCTTTAACGGTAATAAACCCTTCCAATTCCTCCGAATGAGGATGCAGCTCGGAATCTCCGCAATGAATCATCAGGTTAACCTCGCTTTTGTGCCTGTTCTTGATCCTTTTCAGTTCTTCTGTCAACCCATGGCTGTCACTTACAATTAAAGCTTTTGCAGTCAAAAGAACTCTCCCCTTTTATCTGAGATATTTAAAGATCACGCAAGCTTAACGTTTCTTGAAGATGGCGCAGAGCAGCAGCACGGTGACTGATGAGATTCTTCTCCTCTTTCTCAAGCTCGGCCATCGTCTTTTTCTTCTCTGGCAAATAGAATACCGGATCATAGCCGAATCCATTCGTCCCACGTCGCTCATGGGCAATCTCGCCTTCGCATGTGCCTCTGAAAACTGCAGAGGGCTTATCCGGTATTGCCACTGCAAGAGCGCATACGAAACGCGCTTCCCTGTTTCCTACACCTTCAAGCTCTTGAAGAAGCTTGTCTATGTTCTTATTGTCATCCTTCTCTTCTCCCGCATAACGTGCTGAATACACGCCAGGCTCTCCGCCCAGTGCATCCACTTCTAATCCTGAATCATCGGCGATTACTGGTGTCTGAAGGACCTCACAGATCGTCTCCGCTTTCAGCTTTGCGTTTTCTTCAAAGGTTGTGCCCGTTTCTTCCACGTCTTCGATTTCCTCATAATCAAGCAGTGAGAGAACAGAAAAGCCCTTTGGGTGGAGCATATTCTGAAACTCTTTCACTTTTCCGGCATTTTTGGTTGCGACCACAATTGTGTTCTCCATATTTACTCCTCCAGCTTCCATTGTTTCACGCTACATTTTCATACACTATTTATTCCCTAAAGCGCCTCTCATTGAACACGAAAATAAGAGAGAGGGCTCATTTCCCTCTCTCATATCGTACCACAATTCGTGGTTGATGATATTAAAACTCGCCTGTATTGACAGATTCTGGCCTAGATACAGGGGCCGTCAGCTGCTTGCCTTTCTCGTTCATGACTTTTGATTTTCCGTCGACTTGAATCGCGACCTGCTTGACTCCTTTAATGTCCGTTAGAGACAAAACGATAGAGTTCAATACAGCATCCGTGATCATATGCTCTTCTTTGTTGCCAAGCACCGCTTTATTAAAGTTGAGCGTGACAACACCGTCTTTGACGACAGGAGTGTTGAGCAGGCCGACATCTCCTTGGAAGTCTGACAGCAATCCGCTTCTTTCAGACGGACCCTGAATTAACTGTTCAATCGTTGCTGTCACTCGATCCGATCCAGTGTCAGCAATCCTGCGCGTCACAGGAACATAATAGGTCTGGTCGTTCGTCTGTGCTAAGAAATATAATGTAACGAGTTCGCTGTTTGTTACATCTGCTGTACTGCCCATTTCTAGGTTAATTCCATCTGCACGGCTTACACCTCCGCCAATCGGAGTATTGTTCACCGGCATCGCATGTTGGTTTTTCCCTTCGATCTGAAGCTTGACGTTTTTCACGTCTTCAAATTGAGTGAGCGTGAACGTGATAGCCTGAAGAATTTTGGCCTCATCTTCAGCACGATAGTCTTTGAACTCTTTTGAGAAGTTCACGACCGCTGTGCCGTCTTTTATATTAACTCCCATCACTTCTGTATCGGCTGGAAGCACAGCTTGAAAGCCATTAGGCAGCAGATTGCTCACGGGTCCATCCTTTACTAAATATTGCAATACTTGTTTGGCAGAAGCATCATTCTTCGGCAGTGCCATCACTTGAGGGACGACCATATTATTGCTGTCGAACAAATACAGCTGGCGCTTTACACCGTCTTTCGCTGCCGCTTTTTGTCCATTCTTGTCCAATGACTTTCCTTCTTTCACATAGTTCACTTTAGGGGGATCGAGTTCATTCCCTGTTTCCTTCCCCCCAATGCCGCAACCTGTAATTAATAATGAAAGCGACAACGCAGCTAGCGGCATACCAGCTTTCCATGATTTCCGCATACTTTTCCCTCCTTCAGTGGTTTGTACTACTATGTATACGAGCCCTGACAATGAATATGCTATTTTATCAAAAATAAAAAGACAGGCCGTCTTTTCGTTAAACGAATGGCCTGTCTTTTATTATTCCTATAGGGTGATGGTGCTGACATGCTTGATTTTTTGATCAAGCCAGTGATTCGCAATCGAGAGAAAATGGTCTTCGCTTCCCGTCGTGAAAAATTCATGTTCCGGCCCGCTGCCCTCTGTGCGGATGATCCCGCTGTATTCAAGAATCGCAGAAACCTCTCGGGCTGTTTCTGCTCCCGAACAAATCACATCCACGTGATCTCCCATTACCTTGGAAATGACGTTTCGCAGTATAGGATAATGCGTACAGCCTAGAATAAGTGTATCGATTGATACACTTTTCAATGGCTGAAGCGTTTCTCTCACAATCTCTTCCGTCTCTGGGCCCTCTATCTTACCGCTTTCAACTAAAGGGACAAAAGGGGGGCATGCGAGGCTTTCAACCGTGATTCGATCGTGAATGTCTTTTAACGCCTTCTCATACGAGCCGCTGTTGATCGTTCCTGTTGTACCGATAACGCCGATATGCTTATTTTTCGTCCGCTTTACTGCTGAACGGGCACCTGGGGATATGACACCGATCACAGGAATCTCCAGCTTTTCTTTCGCTTCTTCCAAAATGGCTGCTGTGGCTGTATTGCATGCGATAACCAGCATTTTAATTTCTTCATTCAGCAGGAAATCAATCATCTGCCACGTGTATTTTCTTACTTCTTCAAACGGTCTCGGACCGTATGGACAGCGAGCTGAATCTCCTAAATAAATGATATTCTCTTTAGGCAGCTGCCTCATAATTTCACGTGCGACAGTCAGTCCGCCCACTCCTGAATCGATTACACCGATTGCTCTGTTCAATAGTATCGCCTCTTTTAAAAATGCTGTTTCTAATTTTGCACATCAGAGAGGAAAAATGCAAGAAAATATATTTTATATTTAGAATTCATGTAAGATTTTAGAATTCTAAGGAAGTGGTTGATCTCCGTTAAGTTCTCACCTGCCTCACTCCCACTCGCTGAAGTCGGCACCTTTCACTACGATTAACTGAATCAATGATGAATACAGGTTGATAATATAATGATTGCTATCCAAGATATTTACCATTTAAAAAAGGACAAGCAGAAGGTTGTGCTTCTGTTTGTCCTTTTTATTGGTTAGAAGCTTTCTTTAACGAAGGCTTCTACTTCTGCTGTTGTGCTCATGTTGAGGATCTTGTCTAGACTGTCTGCGATTTTTTCCTTTGACAGTCTGGAGATCTGGCTCCTAGCTGGCAGGATGGACGTTGCGCTCATGGAGAACTCGTCCAAACCGAGGCCGAGGAGGATTGGAATCGCAACGGAATCCCCAGCCATCTCTCCGCACATGCCGGCCCATTTGCCTTCTTTGTGTGCCGCGTCAATAACCATCTTCACAAGACGCAGGATCGCAGGGCTGTATGGCTGATACAAGTAGGAAACTTGTTCGTTCATACGGTCTGCAGCCATCGTGTATTGAATCAGGTCATTGGTTCCGATGCTGAAAAAGTCGACTTCCTTGGCAAAGATGTCAGCCATTACAGCAGTTGACGGGATTTCGACCATGATGCCGATCTCGATGCTGTCAGATACCGAAGTGCCTTCTGATGAAAGCTTTTCTTTTTCTTCGAGCAAGATCGCTTTGGCTGATCGGAACTCATCGAGCGTCGCAATCATCGGGAACATGATTTTCAGATTGCCATACACACTCGCACGAAGAAGCGCACGAAGCTGTGTGCGGAACATGTCTTGCTCTTCTAAGCAAAGACGGATGGCACGGAATCCAAGGAAAGGATTCATTTCTTTTGGCAGGTCAAGATAAGGAAGCTCTTTATCGCCGCCAATATCAAGCGTGCGGATGACAACAGGTTTCTCTCCCATTTTTTCTAACACTTCTTTATAAGCGCTGAACTGCTCTTCTTCAGAAGGAAGCTGGTCGCGTCCCATGTAAAGAAACTCTGTACGGTAAAGGCCAACACCTTCTCCGCCGTTATCCAGCACTCCTTGCACATCTGCAGGCGTCCCGATGTTTGCGGCAAGCTCTACATGATGTCCATCTTCAGTATGAGTCGCTTCGTTCACAAGCTTTGCCCATTCCGCTTTTTGGCGGGCATATGTTTCTTTCTTGTCTTCATATTGCTTGATTGTATCCTCGGAAGGATCAACGATCACTTGTCCATCAAGGCCGTCAATGATAACCATCACGCCGTTCTTGATCTTAGTTGTGACCGATTTCGTGCCTACAACCGCCGGAATCTCCATAGAACGGGACATGATTGCAGAATGCGACGTACGTCCGCCGATATCTGTAGCGAAGCCCTTTACGAACTTGCGGTTTAGCTGTGCCGTGTCAGAAGGTGTGAGATCTTCCGCGATAATGATGACTTCTTCAGTTATGCTTGCTGGAGTGGCGAACGTCACTTGTAAAAGATGAGACAGCACTCGTTTTGATACATCGCGGATGTCTGCTGCTCGTTCTTTCATATATTCGTTGTCCATCTGCTCGAACATGTTGATGAACATCGAAGAAATTTCGTCCATTGCACTTTCAGCGTTAACATTTTCGCTTTGTATTTTTTGTTTTACTGCATCAATCAGTTCCGGGTCACTCAATACAAGAAGATGGGCAGCGAAAATAGCTGCCTTATCTTCTCCAAGCTCAGAGAACGCTCGGTCCTTAATAGCCGCGAGTTCAACTTTCGCCTTGTCTAATGCGTCTTGAAAACGAGCGATCTCTGCTTCGCTGTTTTCAATTGGCTTCTTGACAATGTTCAGTTCGGGATTCTCAAGAATGAACGCCTTAGCAATAGCTATGCCTGCTGATGCAGCAATACCTGAAATCAATTCAGACATTACTCTCCAAGCCCTTCTGTTTTCATAACGTTTTCGATTCCTGCTACCGCTTCATCCGCGTCGTTTCCTTCAGCCGTAACCGTGATTTCTGCTCCTGCAGGGATTCCAAGGCTCATAACACCCATGATGGATTTTAAGTTTACCGTTTTTCCATTGTATTCAAGGTTGATATCTGAAGAGAACTGACCCGCCTGGTTAACAAGAGCTGTCGCCGGACGTGCGTGTATTCCTGAATCTGCCGTAACTTTAAATGTTTTTTGTGCCATTGTAAAAAACCCCTTTTGAATTATTTTTTGAATGAAATAATATTTTCTTCGTTACGTGATACATTCCCTGATTTCTCGAGAACAATCGTTTCCCCTGAAAGGTTCGTAAACACAATCGGCGTGATCAAAGACGGAGCGTTCTTGCCTACAAAGTCAAGGTCCACTTCAAGCAGTTTCTGTCCTGCAGTGACCGTATCTCCTTCTTTAACAAAGGATTCGAAGCCTTCACCCTTTAGTTTAACCGTATCAATACCAAAATGGATCAAAATTTCTTTTCCACTTTCAGATTCGATGCCAATCGCATGCTTCGTCGGGAAAATGTTAACAATTTTACCATTTACCGGTGATACAACAGTACCGTTTGCCGGCTCGATCGCAAATCCATCTCCCATCATCTTGCCGGAGAAAACCTGGTCAGGCACTTCCGTAATCGGAAGAATTTTTCCTTCGATTGGTGCGATAATCTTATCTTCTGCAGCTTGTGCAGGAACTTCTTTTGTTTCCTGTACAACACCTTGTTCCGCAACCGGCTCAGCATTCTTTGGCTTTGCCACAACTTTGCCTTTCATGATGTCCTGGATTTCACTCTTAATTGTATCAGAACGTGTTCCGAAAATCGCTTGAATGTTATTGCCCATTTCCAGTACGCCTGACGCGCCAAGCTTCTTCAGGCGGTTCTTGTCCACTTCCTTCGCATCGTTAACCGATACACGAAGGCGCGTGATGCAAGCATCAAGGTTAGAGATGTTCGGCTGTCCGCCAAGCGCTTCAAGAATGTTCGCTGCAAGAGAGTCTTTGTTCGATGGTCCAACATTCGTTTCCACTTCATCGTCCACGATCTCACGGCCTGGAGTCTTCAGGTTCCATTTGCGGATGGCGAAACGGAATCCGAAATAGTAGATAACTGATAAAGCAAGACCGACCGGAATAACGAGCCACCAGTCTGTTCGGTTAGGCAGTACGCCAAACAGCAAGTAATCGATAATACCGCCAGAGAACGTCATACCGATTTTTACGTTTAAGATTTGCATGATCATGAAAGATAGACCAGCAAAAATAGCATGAATACCGAAAAGTACTGGTGCAACGAACAAGAACGTAAATTCGATTGGTTCTGTAATACCTGTCAAGAAAGATGTCAGAGCAGCAGATCCAAGGATACCGGCTACAATCTTCTTCTGTTCAGGACGTGCTTCGTGGTACATCGCAAGTGCTGCTGCAGGAAGTCCGAACATCATGAACGGGAACTTACCTGTCATGAACGTACCAGCTGTCAGTTCAACATTGTCTTTCAGCTGAGCGAAGAAAATCTTCTGATCCCCGCGGATCACTTCACCCGCTTGGTTCGTGTAGCTGCCGAACTCAAACCAGAACGGTGAATAGAAAATGTGGTGAAGTCCGAACGGTATCAACGAACGTTCAATCACACCGAAAATAAACGCCGCAAGTGTCGGGTTCGCATCAATCATACTTGTAGAGAAAGCGTTCAGACCTGCCTGAGCAAAAGGCCAGACGAAAGTCATCACAATACCAAGTCCGAGTGCCGAAACAGCCGTGATGATCGGAACGAAACGTTTACCTGCAAAGAATCCTAAATAAGATGGCAATTCAATGTTGTAATATTTTTTATAAAGATAGGAAGCTAATATACCGACGATAATACCGCCAAACACTCCCGTTTGAAGTGTCGGGATGCCGAGAACGTTCGCGAAGGAAGGATCTGCACCGATTTCTTCCGGTTTCACTCCTTCAATGACGCTCATCGTAACGTTCATGATCAAGTAGCCGATGATGGCGGCGAGTCCCGCAACCCCTTCACCACCTGCAAGTCCTACCGCTACACCTACCGCAAACAATAATGATAGGTTGGCAAAAACGATGTCGCCCGATTTTTCCATAACGGTCGCGACGAGCTGAAACCACTCTGCGTTAAGCGCAGGCAGTTTCTCTAGCAAGGCAGGGTTTTTAAAAGCGTTACCAAACGCGAGCAAAAGACCTGCTGCAGGCAAGATGGCAACTGGCAGCATGAGGGCTTTACCTACGCGCTGCAGAACGCCAAAAAAACTTTTCCACATAATATTTCCTCCTTTTAAAGATGTAAGTGTAACCCTTTCCATTTGTCTCAGGAATAAAAAAGAAAAAGACATAAGCAAAGAAAGCAGTCGGGCAGATTAACTACGGTTTAGAATAACCGAATTCTTGCCTTCCTACACTTTTCATTTGCTTATGCCTGATCGAATCAGTAACACGCTATATGTTAAGTGACATTTTTTATTTTTTTGAGAGCCTTTGCAGATGCATCGTCAAGTAGACGGCTTCTGCGTTTGGAACGGGTTTTTGTAAGTCATTTTGCATGACTTTAATCAACTTCCAAGCAAGATTGTAGCACAAAGGATATTCTTCTTTCAACACTTTTGCCAGCTTGTCCTGGTTTTCCACCATCTCGCCTTGCTCGATACGCTCGATGGCATGCCGAAGATGCCTGACAAGCCTTAAATAATTGATGCTCTTCGAATCAATCTCAATATCGAGCGAGCTGCTTACGAGTGCGATTAGCTTGGCAACTAGCGCAGAGTTGCGATTAATTAGGTGAATAGTCCTTTTGGTCATCGCACTATGAATATGAAGCGCAACAAATCCAATTTCGCCTTCAGGAAGATGGACAGACAAATGCTTATTGATCATCTCCACGACTTCCTCAGCGATCGTATATTCCATCGGATACATCGTCTGCGTTTCGACCAAAAAAGGATTCTTAATGTCGAGCCCTTGTTCGAGCCGTTTGATGGCAAACCCAATATGATCAGTAAGGGCAATATGAATATGCTCGTCCAAGTCAGATCCGCTTCTTTTCTGGATGTGCATGATCACATCATTCATCACGTCTATAATTTTCTCATCCACCGTATGAAGAAGCTGCTTATAATGTTCTTGCTCTTTTTCATCTTTTAGGACGAACCACTTATCTGCACTGTCCGTAGTAATTTGATCGCCATGCTTTTTTCCAAAGCCGATTCCTTTGCCGATAATAACCGATTCCTCTTGCTCGCTTTCATCTGCGACAATCAGTGCGTTATTGTTCAATATTTTTTTGATATATAACGATTTGCTCATAAACTTGTCCTTCCGTAATGCACCATACCTTATAGTGCTTTTATCATAGCGAAAAGCTATTCGCTATGCAATCCTCCCGCCTTTTTAAATATCCCACAGCAAAAACGGCTTTCACGTTGAAAGCCGTTTTTTGACTAGATCTCTAGTTCTCCAAGCCGCAGCAATTCGACTACTGCCTGAGACCGCCCTTTAACACCAAGCTTCTGCATCGTATTCGAAATATGATTTCGAACAGTTTTTTCACTGATGAACAGCTGCTCTGCGATTTCCTTCGTCGTCTTATCCTGGACCAAGAGTTCGAATACTTCTCTCTCTCTCTTTGTAAGTAAAGGCTTCGGCCGGTAGTGTTTCTCCTTCAATGAATTCACCCCTCCTTGCTAAGGGTTTAATAACTGCCAACGTAAATTGGAAGTATTTAGTCAACATATAGTATGTGACTGTTTCTTCTTGAGTGACTTGGTCTTGAAAAAATATGAAAAGAAATGTTAGAAGCGGAATAAAACGAGCGGCATGGTGAAAATGGATTTGTATGATGCGAGGTGAAATACATAAAAACTTGCAGACATCATACCTTGTCTGCAAGCTGAAACGATGAATTATGCTTTGGTTTTTTGCATACGCTGAAGAAATTTTTCTTTTAATTCTGTGTCCCATGCAGCAGGTCTTCCTGTTACGCGGCTGATTTGAACGATGCGTCCTCTTCCTGTGAATACCGTTTTGCCTTCACCATTGAGTCCATGATAGTGCAAGTCAAAGGAACTGGAGCCAATTTCATTCATTTTCACCTTAACTGTCACCGTTTCTCCATATAAGATCTGTCGAACATAATCACATTGAAGGTCCGCGACAACAGGAATAAATTCACTGCCCTGCTGGCCCCAGTCATCCATTAATCCAAGAGAACGGAAATAGGCGATCCTCGCTTCTTCCATATAAGTAAAAACACGCGTATTGTTCACATGCCCAAATCCATCAATCTCTCCAAACCGCACTCTAAACGAATAGTCGAACTCAAACTCGCTCGCCCATTGCTCTTTATCTAAAATATAAGCAGATTTTCCAGACACGTAAATTCCTCCTCTTATGTAATTACTTACAAATAATGATTAGTACTTTTTCTGAATACTAAGAAGTGTTGATTTCCGTTACAGGTGCACGCTTATCCAGAGGGGCGTGGCGAAAAGCAGAAATGGCTAGTTCAGCCCCGACCAGCATAAGGTGAAGGGGCAAGGAAGGCGCTCTTTGCCCTCCTGGACCATTCATCCTTCTGACTCGATGGGCTAGCCACCGCAGCTGGACAAGTGAGCCCCAACGCTCTCCAAGTGCCATTGAAGGTCTCACCTTCTCACTCCCACCCGCTGGATAAGGAAGGCTACGCAGAAAGACATCAAACGCAAGAAAATGTGTCCTTCATTATCGAGGAGTCGGCACCTTTCACTCCAATCAACTTAATCAGCGAAGAATTCAAAGTTGATAATGAATGCAAAGATCAACCAGCATATGATTTATCTAAAGAATACACGACCTATCATGGAACAGGTTATATAAGCGTGACTAAATTTACAGTGAAAATTTTAATTTTTAATAGATAAAGAAAAGCCTTCCGCTTTCAGGAAGGCTTTTCGGTTAGGAAATGCTTTATTTACTTAGCAGGTATTAACGGTCGCTTCCGAAGAAGTTTTTGAATGATTGGAACGTTGTATCACGGTTGAGTGCTGCGATTGAAGTTGTAAGCGGAATGCCTTTCGGGCAAGACTGCACGCAGTTCTGCGAGTTTCCGCAGTTTGCGAGTCCGCCGTCATCCATGATGGCGTTCAAACGTTCCGCTTTGTTCATTTCGCCTGTTGGATGCGCGTTAAATAAGCGCACTTGGGAAAGTGGTGCAGGACCAATGAACTCTGACTTGGAATTCACGTTCGGACACGCCTCAAGACAGACGCCGCACGTCATACATTTTGAAAGCTCGTATGCCCACTGGCGCTTTGTTTCAGGCATGCGTGGTCCAGGTCCTAGATCGTACGTTCCGTCAATCGGAATCCATGCTTTCACTTTTTTCAGCGCATCAAACATACGGCTTCTGTCGATGGAAAGGTCACGCACGACAGGGAACGTCTTCATCGGCTCAAGGGTGATCGGCTGCTCCAGCTTATCGACGAGTGCTGTACATGACTGGCGCGGCTTGCCGTTAATAATCATCGAGCAGGCGCCGCACACTTCTTCCAAACAGTTCATTTCCCAAGAAACAGGTGAAGTCGCTTCGCCTTTAGAGTTAACCGGGTTACGGCGGATCTCCATAAGCGCTGAGATCACGTTCATGTTCGGGCGGTGCGGAATCTCAAACTCTTCTACATAAGAAGGTGTTTCCGGGTTGTCTTGGCGTGTGATTCTAAATTTAACGGTCTTTGTTGTGCTCATGTTAGTTCACCCCGCTTTTCTTTTTAGAATAGTCGCGTTTTCTTGGCTGGATAAGAGAACAATCCACTTCTTCATATTCGAATACAGGCCCGTTTGTTTCTGGGTTGAATTTCGCCTTAGTCGTCTTGAGCCAGTCTTCATCGTTACGCTCAGGAAACTCTGGCTTATAGTGTGCTCCGCGGCTCTCGTCACGGTTCAGTGCGCCGAGTGTAATCACGCGGCCAAGCTGAAGCATGTGCCACAGCTGGCGAGTGAAGGAAGCACCTTGATTGCTCCATTTAGATGTATCGTTAATGTTGATTTGATTATAACGCTGCATAAGCTCCTGAATTTTATCATCCGTTGCTTTCAGCTTGTCATTGTAGCGTACTACTGTAACGTTGTCTGTCATCCATTCGCCAAGTTCTTTGTGGATAACATAGGCATTTTCCGTGCCGTCCATGCTCAGGATGTTATCGAACACTTCTTGATCTTTGCGCACTTGCTGGTCAAATACGCTGGAAGAAACGTCCGCTGTCGCTTTCTCTAAGCCTTTGACATAGGAAACGGCAGCTGGCCCTGCAACCATTCCACCGAAAATGGCAGAAAGAAGGGAGTTGGCTCCTAGACGGTTCGCACCGTGGTATTGGTACTCACACTCACCTGCAGCAAACAAGCCAGGAATGTTCGTCATCTGGTCATAATCGACCCACATGCCGCCCATCGAATAGTGAACAGCAGGGAAGATTTTCATTGGCATTTTACGAGGGTCATCACCCATAAACTTTTCATAGATTTCAATGATTCCGCCAAGCTTGATATCAAGCTCTTTCGGATCTTTATGAGAGAGATCCAGGTAAACCATGTTCTCGCCGTTGATGCCAAGTTTCTGATCAACACATACATGGAAGATCTCACGTGTTGCGATGTCACGCGGCACAAGGTTTCCATAAGCAGGATATTTCTCTTCAAGGAAATACCATGGCTTGCCGTCTTTATACGTCCAAACACGTCCGCCCTCACCGCGCGCTGATTCACTCATCAAACGAAGCTTGTCGTCGCCCGGGATGGCTGTAGGGTGAATCTGGATGAACTCACCGTTCGCATAATATACGCCCTGCTGATAAAGTGAAGATGCCGCAGCACCTGTGTTGATAACGGAGTTCGTCGATTTTCCAAAAATGATGCCAGGACCGCCTGTCGCCATGATAACCGCGTCTGCGGCAAAGCTGACGATTTCCATCGATTTGAGGTTCTGCGCAGTGATACCGCGGCAAGCTCCTTCATCGTCAACGATCGCGGATAGGAACTCCCAGCCCTCGTATTTCGTTACAAGACCAGATACCTCATGTCGTCTTACTTGCTCGTCCAGAGCATATAGCAGCTGCTGTCCAGTTGTCGCGCCAGCAAACGCCGTACGGTGATGCTGGGTCCCTCCGAAACGTCGGAAATCGAGCAATCCTTCTGCTGTACGGTTGAACATAACTCCCATTCGGTCCATTAAATGGATGATGCCAGGTGCTGCATCACACATTGCTTTTACTGGAGGCTGGTTCGCGAGGAAATCTCCTCCATATACGGAGTCATCAAAGTGCTCCCAAGGAGAATCGCCTTCTCCTTTTGTGTTTACCGCTCCGTTGATGCCGCCCTGTGCGCATACGGAGTGTGACCGTTTTACCGGTACAAGAGAGAACAGGTCAACGTTCATGCCTGCTTCAGCTGCTTTTATAGTTGCCATCAATCCGGCGAGTCCTCCGCCGACGATAATGATTTTCTGATTGCTCATGAATGTTTCACCCCTCTATAGAATAAATGCGAAGATAGTGCGGACGCTGACAATGGACAGTGCAATGAACACGCCAAGCGTCACGAATGTTGAAATTCTCTGTGATCGAGGCGAAACGGTAAGACCCCAGCTGACAAAGAAAGACCAAAGACCGTTTGCGAAATGGAAAACAGTCGATAATACACCAAGTAAGTAAAATGCGATCATGAAAGGATTACTCAGAATATCTTCCATCATGGAAAAGTTTACATCTGCTCCAAGTGCAGCCTGTACCCGCGTTTCCCAAACATGCCAAGCGACAAATATCAGCGTAATCACGCCTGATACACGCTGCATCGTGAACATCCAGTTGCGGAAATAACCATAGCGTGCTGTATTGTTTTTTGCCTGGAATGCAATATAAAGCCCGTATACTGCGTGAAACAGCAGAGGCAAGTAGATTACGAATGTTTCCAGCACGATGCGGAACGGCAGGCTCTCCATAAAGTGAGCTGCTTTGTTGAACGATTCCGCTCCTCCTGTCGCAAAATGGTTGACTACTAAATGCTGAACTAAGAATAGTCCGACCGGGATGACACCCAGCAATGAATGAAGCCTTCTGATTGCAAAATCTCTACCGACAGCCATAAATGATGCCCCTTTCAATTTTCTTTCTCCGGCTGTAAAAAAACCGTTCCTCTCCATCTCTCTGTAAGCGTTTCCTTCTTACATAAAAAAATAAACCGTTTTACTATACTGCTCTATGAAACTATGCAACATGTTCATTTTACTCCCATCGTTTGACAAGGTCAAGAAAACGCTGTCACCTTAATATCCAAATTTTCTATACATACCAACACTTTTAAGGCGATGGATGTTATCGACATTTCTTGCAAATCCAAGTATAGAGTTATCGTTTTGAACACGCTATAATAAGACAAGAAAGTAGGGATGAGCGATGACTAACCAAAATATAGAACTGCAACTTGAACAAACAGAATCATCCAGGACCGGTGTGACTGAGTTTGCCTATGAATTGCTGCGCAGCGAAATTCTCCCCGATCTTCTTGGAAAAGAAGAAAGAAACATCCTTTACTGGACAGGCCGCCAGCTTGCACGCAAGTTTCCGCTTTCTTCTATTGAAGAAGTGCAATCTTTTTTCCATGATGCAGCCTGGGGGACGCTTGAAATGGAGGAAGCTTCAAAAAGCGAGATGATTTTTATGTTAACGTCGGATCTTATTAAACAGCGTTTTGAAAACGTGGGTACACCTGTATTCGGACTAGAAGCAGGATTTCTCGCAGAACAAATGCAATCACAAAAAAAATGTATAACGGAAGCCTACGAAACATTGAAAAAGAAAGGCCGTGTCAGCATTACCGTCCAATGGGATAAAAAAGATATTATTGAATAAGCAAAATTTTGGCCGCCAGATTGGCGGTTTTTTTGTTAAGGTTTTTATTTTGAAAGTTTAGAATTCCGTGAACCGGTTAAACTCCGTTCAAGGTGCACGCTTTCCGCGAGGGGGCTAGCCCTTTCTGCTGGACAAATCGAAGCTTACTTATTTTTTAGACATTTCAATAATTTAAATAAAATCATCCATCTAATACGTAAACCGAATCAAAAATCAAGTTGACACTTTTGGCGTGATTACATTATGGTTTAAATGTCAGTTTATTCAATACGCTTACATAAGGAGTGATTGACTTGGATTGGAACACTTTAGCACTTCATGTTATAGACGGATATCCTTTAAACAAATCGGAAGCATTAGCAATCTTACAATGCGATGACGATGATCTGCTGCGGCTGCTGCATGGTGCTTTTGTTATCAGAAAGCATTATTACGGAAAACAAGTTAAGCTGAACCAAATCATCAATACAAAGTCAGGCTATTGCCCGGAAGATTGCGGGTATTGTTCTCAATCGTCCATCTCGACGGCACCGATTGAAAAATATACGATGCTGTCAAAAGAAGCCATCGTGAAAGGTGCAAAGCAAGCGCACGAGCTTCAGGTCGGCACTTATTGCATTGTGGCGAGCGGACGCGGTCCATTGCCGCGAGACTTTGAAACCGTCGTAGAAGCCGTAAAAGAAATCAAAGAAAAATACCCGATGAAAATCTGTGCCTGCCTCGGCATCCTCAACTCCACTCAAGCACTGCGATTAAAAGAAGCGGGTGTGGAACGATACAACCACAACATCAATACATCCGAAGAGCACCACTCGTCCATTACAACAACACATTCCTATCAAGATCGTGTTACGACTCTTGAAAAAGTAAAGAAAGCGGGATCTCGCCATGCTCAGGTGTAATTGTCGGCATGGGAGAATCGTACAATGATTTGGTCAAGATGGCATTCGCGCTTAAAGAGCTCGATGCGGACTCGATTCCTGTTAATTTTCTTCATACGATCCCTGGAACACCTCTCGAGCAATTAGATGAGCTGAATCCCCGCTTCTGTTTAAAAGTGCTGTCACTGTTCCGTTTTGTGAACCCATCCAAAGAAATCAGAATTTCAGGCGGACGTGAAGTGAACCTGCGCAGCCTTCAGCCGCTCGGCCTCTATGCTGCCAATTCCATCTTTGTTGGAAACTATTTGACGACAGAAGGACAAGCATCAACAGCTGATCATAAAATGCTTGAAGACCTTGGCTTCGAGATCGAGTATACGCCACTGCCTACTTCTTGCTAAGATAGAAAACAAACCGGCTCCTGAAGCATGCTTCAGGAGCCAGTTTGTTTAAAGCTGATGGGCAGGCTGTCTAACATCCAACTCGAACACATCGTGCAGTGTCTCTACCGCTTTAACCATGTCTGCTTGGCTAACCACAGTCGACACCTTGATCTCAGACGTACTGACCATTTTAATCATTATTCCTTTTTGTGAGAGGCCTTTAAACATTTTCGCTGCAACACCTGGATTTGAAATCATGCCAGAACCAACGATGGATACCTTCGCCAAACCGCCTTCTGTTATAATCGACTCAAATCCGAGTTCCTGCTGGCATGCGGCCAGAACATCCTGTGTTTCTCCGAGTACAGAAGAATCAATAGAAAATGAGATGTTTGTCGTGCTCTCATTCACTACGTTTTGAATGATGATGTCAACGTTAATGCCGTTATCTGCAAGAGTCGAAAAAAGGCTTGATAAAGTTTCAATTCCATTAGGCAGGTTCGCTACCGTAATCTTTGTGATGTTTCCTTCAAATGCTAGTCCACGCACCATTAAGTTTTGCTCCATTGTTGCTTCCTCCTCTACTAATGTTCCTCTCTCTTCTGCCAAACTTGATCTCACTTCCAGCTTTACTTGAAAGTTTTTGGCGAATTCAACCGCACGCGGATGCAGGACACCTGCACCAAGGTTCGCCATCTCCAGCATCTCGTCATATGAAATTGAAGGGATTTTACGGGCGGACGCTACCACGCGAGGATCTGTGGTGAACACACCCGTTACATCTGTGTATATATCGCAGCGGTCTGCCCCAAGTGCCGCAGCAAGCGCTACAGCCGTCGTGTCTGAACCTCCGCGCCCAAGTGTAGTAATCTCTCTTGTTTTCTCGACCATGCCTTGAAAACCGGCAACAATGACAATATTTTCTTTATCTAACAAGCCAACTATTCGGCTAGTATCAATGTTTAAGATTCTTGCATTCGAAGGACGGTCTTCTGTTTCAATTCCCGCTTGCCAGCCTGTTAATGAAACGGCATTTTTCCCCTCTGCTTGCAGAGCCATGGACAATAAGGCAATCGTGACTTGTTCGCCTGTTGAAAGAAGCATGTCCATTTCTCTTTTTGAAGGCTGGGCGGAAAGCTGGCTAGCGAGGGAGACAAGGTCATCCGTTGTTTTTCCCATGGCTGAAACGACGACAACGACTTGGTTGCCTTGGTCCGCTTCTTTTATAACCCGTCTTGCTGCGTTTTGAATGCGTTCAATACTGCCTACACTTGTTCCTCCAAATTTTTGTACAATGATTCCCATGAACTAACATCCTCTCTGACTGTTGTGCTCGCAAAAAGAAAAACAAATAAAAAAGCAGCAAATAAGGAAAAAACCTTATTGCTGCTTGTTCAGCTAAGCCAAGTTTGTTTCCCCTTCCGTGAGATAGTTCTCCACACCTTTCCCGGGAAGAAAAAGCGTGACAGCCCTGCATTTGTTCAATACAAGTCCAGCTTGAAGATTCAGGAGTCTCTTCGCACTTCGGCAAAAATCCCCTTTCCGCCACCGTCTTAAAAGCTCCTGCTTTTCAGGTGGGTTACTCTTGGTTTTTGCTCCTCTACCATCACTTCTATAAGAAGAATGGCATTGTTTATAAAATTTGAGTTAAGTGTATCAGATGATAAAGGCTCTTGCAACCCTTTATTCAGCGCTATTGAGTGCGGCGGCAATGAGTTCAGCGGTGGATTTGGGAACGCCGGCTGCTATAATCTCGTCTACGGTAGCCTCTTTCATCTTTTTTAACGAACCAAAATGGCGCATGAGGGCTTTCTTTCTTTTTTCACCGACACCAGCCACTTCATCGAGGATCGATTCAAACATCCCTTTTGACCGGACTTGCCTGTGAAACGATATCGCAAAACGATGGACCTCATCTTGTATCCGCTGAAGCAGATAAAAGGGCTGGCTGTTACGCGCGAGCGAAACATATTCAGGAGGATCACCCATCCACAGCTGGGATGTTCTATGCTTGTCATCTTTAGCAAGACCTGCCACAGGAATAAACAAGTTCAGCTCATTTTCAAGCACATCCTGGGCTGCTTTTATCTGACCTTTACCGCCGTCAATGATAATAAGGCCCGGCGGCTCTAACCCTTCTTTCAGCATCCTCGAGTAACGGCGCCGTACAACCTCTTTCATTGACGCATAATCATCAGGACCTTTGACCGTTTTAATCTTATACTTTCGATATTCCTTTTTATACGGTTTGCCGTCTTGAAACACAACCATCGCCGATACGGGATTCGTTCCTTGAATGTTGGAATTGTCAAACGCTTCGATCCGGTATGGTGCAGGAATACCAATCTGTTCTCCGAGCTGCTCTACTGCTTTGATCGTGCGGGCTTCATCCTGTTCGATCAATGAAAATTTTTCTTTCAGTGCAAGCGATGCATTTCGTTTCGCCAGTGCGACTAGGTCTTTTTTCTGCCCTTTTTTAGGCTGAGCCACTTTCACGTTCAGCAACTCTTTCACCATGTTCGCATCGATGCCCTCCGGAAGCAGGATTTCTTTCGGCAAAAGATGATTTTTCTGCAAATAGAACTGGCCGATAAAGGTCAGCATATCTTCTTCTGCTTCCCCATAAAAAGGGAATACCGACACGTCGCGGGCGATCACTTTTCCTTGGCGGACAAAAAACACTTGCACACACATCCAGCCTTTATCATAGTCGTATGCAAACACATCACGGTCCACTAAATCCGCACTCATCATTTTCTGCTTTTCCATGACGGCTTCAATATGCTGAATCTGGTCACGAAGCTCTTTGGCACGTTCAAAGTTTAAACTCTCTGAAGCCTGCATCATTTTTTCAGTCAATTCATCTTTCACTTCCTGAAAACCGCCATTTAAGAAACGGAGAATTGACTGAACCATCCGGTCGTTCTCTTCATCAGGCACATCATACACGCAAGGACCGAGGCATTGGCCGATATGATAATAAAGGCATACTTTTTTAGGCATCGTGTCACACTTGCGAAGCGGATAAAGCCGATCAAGCAATTTCTTCGTTTCCTGCGCAGCATAGGCATTAACGAATGGCCCAAAGTACTTCCCTTTATCTTTTAAGACTTTTCTTGTATAAAGAAGGCGCGGATGCTTCTCTGCTGTAATTTTTAAGTATGGGTAAGATTTGTCATCTTTTAACATGACATTATAGCGAGGGTCATGTTTTTTTATTAGGTTCATCTCTAAAACGAGTGCTTCCATTTCAGTTGAAGTCACAATGTATTCAAAGTCGGTGATTTCACTCACCAGCCGCTGGGTTTTTCCATCATGGGAACCAGTAAAGTAGGATCGCACCCTGTTCTTGAGCACTTTTGCTTTTCCAACGTAAATAATCTTACCATGTTCATTTTTCATTAAGTAACATCCTGGCTGGTCAGGCAGGATCGCAAGCTTTTGTTTCAACGTTCCCATGATTTTCACCTCACTTTTGCTCTATATAGAATACCATTTTTTGCAGTTAATCCGAAACGTTTCGCTTTTATCTGCACGTCCATTCATATAACGTAATGGAATGATAGACAGGATCAACGAGATGGGAGCTTGAAAAGTTCTTAATGTTTCGAGCACAGTTTTCAGCAGAAGCATTTTGAGATTTAAAGCCAGCGAGCGCTTTACCCGTCACGTACACTTTAGCTTTTTCATCCTGCTTTATCTCTTCTTGAAAAAAAGCATACGTTTCGATCCGTTTATGACGAAACGGTGCTTTACTGTATTGCAGCACTCTCGTCTCTTCCCACGTATACAGGACCGCCCTTTCTCTTTTAGAAGCGATATACTCTTCCATCTGATATACAGCAGGATTTTCAGAACGTGCCTGCTGCAGCAAGTAAAATCCGTTAACCGTCTGAAGGATTAAAAACAAGAAAAGCACCATTTTCCCTTTTTTCTTGATACCTCCCAAACAACTGAAGACCGCAAACAAAATCATGGAAGAAACAGGGAGGACATGCCTTGCTTTTTCTGTATTTTGAGCTGTATATGCATATACAAGATAAGAAAGAAGCATCACGGCATACATCCATTCTTCCTTTGACAGCCGTCTCAGCTGGCTTTTCCTCAAAGAATAGACGCATAGACCGAGAAAAAACAGCAAAAGAAGCCAGTTCTCTCCGGCCGCCGCCGAATACCCGATGTTTCTTATAAAACGAAAAAACCTTCCCGCAGCCGAAGCTTGATCGGCAGTAATCGCTCCGCCCCATTCAGTAAAGTGACCTTCAGTGAATGATAACGCCAGATGAAGGAATGTGAAAATACCGCCCTCTGACATGACAAGTGCACTGATCCAGATCCATTGAAAAATACAAGCTGAAATGAAAAGTATACTAGTGTGATAGACATCACGGTGTTTCCAAATCATAAACAAAAGCAAACCGATTCCAAGAGGCAAATACGAAAGTCTAATGCCCATCAATAAACTGAACAAGAAAAAAGGAAGTGCCTGTTTCAACAAACTGGTCTTCTTTAGTGCCCAATAAAGCGACCAAATATACCACCACATCACACCGAGGGCTGCACCTTCGGAAACTGGCTGCGATGAAATTATACAAACATACGAAGAGAGCTGAACAGAGCCGACAGCCAGTAGCCTTCCAGAGAGAGAGGATACCCAAATTTTCGAGAGCCAGTATAATGGGAATACCGCCGAAAAGAGAATCAAATGATTCCATAGAATTAATGCGAACGTATCACTGTGGGTGATGAAAGAGAGAAGCATCCCGCCTAGAATAAAGTAAGGGTACCCAGGAAAATGAGGCTGCATGTCTGCAAGGCTGAACTGATCCACAGCAAGGACAAAGTCCACTTCATCCCAAGTAGCAGGCATATCAGCAGCCCAACGAAGCCTGATGACTGACAACATAGCAAAGCCGACTAGAGCACTCCATAAAGAAAACAGCTCGACATTATTTCCTAGAAAATAACGGCGGCCTCTTTTCACTCTCTCTTTTTCATGGTTTTTCGGCATATCTTTCCCTGCTTTCTAACGAGATGTTGTAACCGTGTCCGTTTAATGGTTGGGTGATCGATGATGAGGAATTGAAAAAAGACCCGCTGCCGAAGCGGGTCTTGCTATTATGCGTTTACTGATTTAGCAGAAGCAGCCACGCGCTTCTCTGCCTGCTTTGCTTCTTTATTCTTTGATGCTGCAAATTTTCGTCCATAGCCTTTCACGTAAAAGCCAATCCAGCCAAAAACAGCAATAAAGTATAGCCAGTAGCCCGCAACCTGTTCAAATGAAGGGTTATGGCTGTAGCCGAACATGGCTGACATGAACAGCCCAATCTGGCCGCTGATCATGACGGTATCGCTTGTATCCCGCTCATAGTGCTGTTCATCCACAAAATGCTCTGGCATGAATTCAACGATATTATAAAGTTCCTTCGGCTTGCCGTCCGCAGTCTCCATGACACTGCCAACCATGCCAAGATCTTGAACAATTCCGATTGCCTGCACAAAAAGTCCAGCAGCAATAAACATAATCAGCATACCCGTTGTTTGAAAGAACGCTTTTAGTGAAATTTTCATCGTTCCGCTGAAGAATAAATATCCGAGAATTAAAGCGGTCAGGAGTCCGCTTAATGCGCCGTAGCTCGTTAACACTTTCTGTACTTCTCCGCCACTGATAGCAGCGAAGAAAAAGACGGTTTCCACTCCTTCGCGCAGCACGATCAAATAGGAGTGAATGACCATTGCAGACACGCTGCCTACTGTTACAGCAGCACTAATCTTTTTCTCCATTTCGCCTTTTACATCTTTCGTCTGCTTTGTCATCCAGCCGACCATATGTGTCAGCAGCAGAACAGAGGCGAACATGATGCCGACCTTTAAGTAAATTTCAGAACCGAAGCTCGCAAATCCGGTAAAGATAACCTGAAACATTAATGCGACTAAAAAGCTTGAAACAAGTGCCAGACCGACACCAGCATATACCCATTTATTGAACCTTTCCGCTTTTAAGCGGGACAGGTACGACAGGATTAGCCCAACGATCAGGATTGCTTCTAGCGCTTCCCTCAGTGTGATTAGAAAAGCTTGAAAGTTCATTTTGCTTCATCTCCCCTATTGCAGCCTCGGCCATTTTATTATTGACGGCGTTTTTTCACTTTACCTAAGATGATTAAGATGACAAGAATCAGGACGAGGCTGACAGAGATCAGCAGCCACACTTTGTCGCCAGAATTGGAATCCGTGAAATGGAAAAATCCATGTTCTTCTTGAAACTGTTTGTTTTTATCTTCACCTGGAACAGGAAACAACGGTTTTAATTCTCCGGTTATGTAGGCTACTTCTTTATCAAACGCCTCTTTATCGCTGTTGCTCTCCCCGATTCCAAACAATCCCGGGTTGCCTAGCGCCTTTAAAGAGTTTTGCAAGGAGCGTTCAATCTTTTTTGCTGTCTTCTTGTCCTTATCGGATTCTAAAGTGCTTGAAAGGACCTTAAACGTCCCGTTCGCTTTGGCCAGTAAGAGCTTTGCGCGGCCATAGTTGTCGAATTCTTTGTCAGCGAACTGAAGACGCCTTTCCACATTCAGCCTTAGTGCTGCTTGATAGGATTCAAGAACGAGCTCCCTATCTTTTTCTTTAAAGCCTTGTTCAATGGAAGGCTTCACTTCTTTAAAATATAGATCAAACTCTTTTTCAAAGCCTTCATAAACCGTCTTAGCTTCCGCCCAGCGATTATTTTTTGTATACGAATCGATCTCTTTGTACGCTTCTGCCAGCGCCTCTTCTCCAGGATCTCCATAAGAATAGGCTGATGCTGTCTGATGAAATAGCATAAAAACCATTAAAAATGCCGTAATAGCGGCTGATAGACGTTTCATGTGTTTACACCTCGCAACATCAATGATAATGATTATCATCGTCGATGTCAATAAAAGATGAGCCAAAAGCAGCGGCTCATCTTTCTGTTCACCATTTTGTCAATTTTCCAACAGGCCTTCTCATTTCCTTCCATACGGCAGGAAGGACGTTTCCGATGTATTTTTTAAAAGAAATGAAAGAGGTTCCTGTTGTCCTTACTTTATAGGTGATTGGAATCTCTTTCAATTTAAAGCCTTTTCGCACTAGGTTCAGTGTAATAACCTGTGCGTAATTGTAATCATGGATAATCTCCGCCTCCTTCAATGCCGAGCTTGAAAATGCCCTCATCCCGGACTGTCCGTCATAGATGACTTTTTGCAGCAAGATACATTGCAAAAGCGTGAAAACATAGTTGCCAAGTCTGCGATGAAGCTTCATGCCGTCAATCGTTCCAAGAAACCTCGACCCCATCACATAATCGGCTTCCCCATCGAGTATTGGCTGAATCAGTTCAGGAATTTCATCGGCCGGGTACTCGTTGTCTGCGTCAATCATCACACCGATATGCGCTCCCCGCGAACTGCATTCTTGCAAGCCTGTTCTCACTGCAGCACCAAGTCCTTTGTTAGCCTGATGAGAAATAACATAATCAGCCCCGGCTTCAACTGCAGCTGCAACTGTACGATCCTTTGATCCGTCATCCACGACGAGCACTTCTACCATCACGTTAGGATGAAAATTCCGGGGAATTCGACTAATAACATCGGCCACAGACTTTTCTTCGTTATATGCGGGAAGAAATACGATGACTTTTACTGTTTGGGTGTTCATTCTCTGTCCTTGCTCCTTCACTGCTTTTCTGGCTGTCTTTAAGCGCTCCCGTCAGCACAGGCCCTCTTGAGTGTGACGGATAGGGAGCAGCCATCAAATACGAAATGGTCGGCGCAAGAGAAACGAGCGATTGCTTTTCATCGATGCGAAGACCTTGCTTAATATGTGGTCCGTGCATAATAAACGGAACAAACCGCTCTCCTTCATCAAGATGCCCGTGTCCTCCTATGCCGTCAGCTTGTCCATGATCCGCACAGATAACGAGTGTTGTGTTTTCCATCATGTTATTTTCTTCCAAAAACGATACGAAATCCTCCACAAGTGCATCTGCCTCTGCGATTTTTTGCAAATATTCGTCATACAGCACGCCGCGGCTGTGTCCCGTCTGATCGGTTGCGATCAGCTGAACGGCAAAGAAATCAGGATCCTGCTCAAGCATAATCTTCTTCGCACGCTTCATGATGTTCGGATCGGCCTCATCATTATGCATAACCGCCGTTACAGTCTCCACATCATCTCCCATGGCATCAACAAGGTGAGCGATCCCAAGCAGTCTCCCTTTTTTATTCACTTTTCTCAAAGAATCAAAGATGCTCTCCGTCCTGATGCCCAGCCTATACACCATGTTGGAAGTAATACCATGGTCTTCCGGATACGTGCCGGTAAACATAGAAGAAAAACAGACAACGGTTCTCGCTGGATAAACAGTCTCCATCTGAGTATATTCTGTTCCTTCTTTTCTCAATTTATCTAAAAATGGAGTATCAGCCGCTTCAAATCTATCCTTTCTCATGCCATCAATCACGATGACAATAACACGGTCACTGACCGCTTTGGCCGGTATGGCTGTGTTGGACGTTTTATTTGTATACATGACCGGTTTCCAGTCGAAAAGATACCGATGAAGGACAAGCGTGTATAATAAAAGGCCCGTAAAAAACAGCCCTAGTTCCATCACAAAGTTTTGCTCTATCGTTGTACCCGATAGCGGCTGATGCCAGATAGTGAGAAGAAGCAATACTTTTGGAAGCTGTTCCTGCGCGTTTCCGCTTGTTGAGTCGCTGTTCTTTAAAACAAGCTTCCAAAAACGTGTAAAGTTCAGCAGTGTGGTTCCAATTCTTAAATAATAGTAAATTGTCCCCCAAAAAAAGACCGTGAAAAAGAAGTATACCCCTGCAGCAAGAAGCCAGAGAAGCATATTTGCCTCATAGCCTAAGAGAAGCAGGCCAATAATGGGAAAGTAAAGATAGTTTCTTAAAAATAGCGGAAAGTCATAAATAAAATAAAGAACGAGAAACGGGAGCGTAAGCAAAAATCCCGTACCGAACGCTGGCCAAAAACCGGGGTCGTCCCACTTTGTTATCGTAAACAGCAGCATGACACCTGTCGTGAAAATCGGTGTGAACGGCTTACCTTCGTTCAGCAGGTTCCAGCATCTGGCCGCAAATTTTTCAAACTTTGATGCTTTTTTCATCTTATGCACGTTCCTTTTCAAGCCATTTTTTTAACATTACAATCGAAACAGGAGCAGCCAATGCTAGATAGAGGCCTGCGCCAAATGAGTAGACAAACTTAAATGCATGACTTGCGACCGCCGTTTCAAAAGCTGTCTGCATCGGTACCTGCAGCGTTCTTAATGCTCCAGTCATAACAGCTTCATACGTTCCGACCCCTCCTGGCGAGAAGTGGAATACCTGGCCTGCAATCGTGACACTCGTCGTCCACCAAGCTGCCAGAAACGAAAGCTCCTGACGAAGAATAACCGCTGTAAAATAGAGCACAAACGATTCTAGCATCCAGCTCATCATCGTGAATAGAAAGATTAGACTTCCCCTTTTGCTAGTAAACAGTGAGCGTACAGGATAGAAGAAGTTTTGAAGCGTCTCTCGCTTATTGCTAACTATAAGCAGCCCGCATACTAGCAAGAGTATTACTCCAGCAAACAGCTGCCATAAGCCGGTGTAAAGCTTTGCTCCGATATACAGAGACCCTATGGATGCAACGGCTCCTAAAAATAGCATATCCAATATACGAAGTACAGCAACGGATTGCAGTGATCTTAACCAGCTTGCAGCACCATTTGATTTGTATGCTAAATATCCTGCTCTCACGGCATCTCCAGCTTTAATCGGCAGCACATGATTTAAAAACAAGCTGTATAACAACCCGTTCACATAGATACGTAATGACAGCCCTTTTACCGGGATAAACCATTTCCATGCGGCAGCACGAAGAACAAATGCGGCTGTATACGCGATGATTGCGGCAGCTGTAAGGACTGGTGCTTCAATAAAGCGAGAGGCTAGCTTATTTAGTGTGCCTGGTGGAAGAAGCCAGACTATTACATATAGGACGAACAGCAAAAACAGACTGCTGGCCGCGATTCTGGCTGCGCTTATCTTAAATACGTTCTTCCCCAATGGACGGTCCTTTCCAGCCCTTCTTCAAGAGAAAATCTGGGCTGATAGCCTAATTCAGATGTTGCTTTTTCTATATCCGCCCACGTCGCATCAACATCACCCATTCGTTTAGGAGCGTATTCCTTTTCAAGTTGCGGAAAATGCTTTCGCAGAACAGTGGTCAGCGTTTCGAGCGTTACGGGATTTCCGCTTCCAAGGTTATAGGTTTTCTCGCCTGCTGGGTTTTTCAGCGAAAGATAGATGCCTTCTATGATGTCATCGATATACGTATAGTCACGCGCGCTGTTTTGGTTATACAAATGCAGCTTTTCTTTTCGCAAAAGCTTGTTCATAAAGATGGGAATTGCCATGTCTGGCCGTGCCCAAGGTCCATATACGGTAAAGAAGCGGAGTATTGTCAGGTCAAAACCGTACAGGTTTCGATACGCACGGCAAAATGATTCCGCTCCAAATTTCGCAGCCGCATAGGGCGATGCCACATTGCCATCTGCGTCTCCTTCTTTTGATGCCCTCCTCTTTCCCCCGCTATCTCCGTATACTGAGGAAGAAGAAGCAAAGACAACATGAGAGATTCCAGCTTCACCTGATGCGCGCAGCAAGTTAACGGTCGCTTTAATATCATAGTCGATGTATTGAAGCGGGTCTGCGATAGATGCCGGTACACCAGGGATGGCTGCAAGGTGAATCACCTTCTGAAATGAACGGCCGGTCAGCCATTCCTTCAGCTGAATTTCATCTAGCAGATCTATCTCATAAAATTCAAATTCCCCCGCCTTTTTGGCTTCTGCCAGCTGGTCGAGCTTTTGCTGTTTGCTGTAATAGCTATGAAAGGAATCGATCAGCGTCAGATCATATCCTTCTTTCACAAGCCTTTTAGCCAAATGGCTTCCGATAAATCCGGCACCGCCGGTGATTAAAATACGCAAGTTCTCACCTCTATCAAGCATTTTACCACATAAAGAAAACTTGGCTGACGCGCCATGTCAGCCTTAGTTGCCCTTATACTTTATCCCTGAACTTTTTGACTGCGTCGTGTATACCTTCACAGTTAAAAAGTTATTTTTCTTAAAGTATAAAGAAAACTTGGCTGACGCCATGTCAGCCTTAGTTGCCCTTATACTTTATCCCTGAACTTTTTGACTACGTCGTATTCCTTCACAGTTAAAAAGTTATCTTTCTTAAAGTGATAAGAAATGAAACCTTCTTAAAGTATAAGAAAAAGCCGCACATGCCGCGGCTTTTTTTGTCTTATTTTGACAGCTTCGATACTTCAGCTGTCAGCTTTTCTCCAAGCTTCGCTGCCTCTTCCTTATTTTCAGAAGAGATCGCTTCAAACCATTTTTGGCTGTCATCAAGAAGCAATTTCGCTTGTTCTTCACCAAGCTTTTTCTGAAGCTCCATTTCAATCGCTTTTAAGAATACGATTCCTTCAAGAGCTCCAACTCTTGCTTCTGTCGCTTCGCCTTCTTCAAGTGCTTTTGGCGCTTTTCCTAAGTAGCTGTTGATCTTGCCAGCGAATGCTTTCGTGAAGAGATCGTTTACTTTTTCTGGATCAATCGCTTCAGGCTTCGTT
Source organism: Fictibacillus iocasae (assembly GCF_042665465.1). Lineage (NCBI taxonomy): Bacteria > Bacillati > Bacillota > Bacilli > Caryophanales > Fictibacillaceae > Fictibacillus > Fictibacillus iocasae. The sequence goes on from NZ_JBHTCP010000012.1 coordinate 112,474, forward strand.
TCATTTAATGTGAATGTCTTGTTGATCTCAGCTGCTGCCGCTTCATCACCGCCGCTGAGGGAACCTTTAATAGCCTGGAAGAAGCCCCAAGCTTCTGCCTGCTTCTGTAGAATCTCATCTTTCGCTTCGCCTGCTTTCACGGCTTCTGCAATTTTTGCTGCATAAGAACTCGAAGCCAGATAATAGCTGCGGTAGATCGATTTGTCAGTCAGCTGGACATACACTTTAAAATCGTCCACATTTTTATCGTTAAGCGCTTTTTCTTGCGCTTCTAAACCGTTGTTGATTCCTTCGACAATGCTCGCTTCACCCTGAAGCTTGTAGTACTCATCACGCTTCACAGCTGTCGGGATGAAAACCTTTTCAGCAAGAAGCTTCAGCTCGCCAAACGCAAGTTTCGCTTCTTCTTCTTTCTTTCCTTCTAATGCTGTTGCTGCATCTTTGTGAAGACGTTTTTGTTTTTGATAGAAGTAAGACTGCGTTACTTTGTCAACAAGCTGGCGTGCCACATTGTTATCGAGTTCTTTATTTTTCGCTCCATCAATTGCTGCTGTGATCGCTTGATCCATTTCGCCGCTTTCATCTACTTCAGTAACTTGCTCTTGCAGCTTGCTGCTGTAAAGACCAGATACTTTTTCCCAGTCTACTTCTTTTCCTTCCTTTGCTTTCTCCATCTCCGCTTTCATTTCTTCGTATGCTGTAATCTGGGCAGCGGTTTCAGACTTTTCTACTGAGACAACTTCACTCTTTGTTTCCTCAGCTGATTGCTCTGTTTTCTTCTCTTCTTGCTTCTCCGCTTTTTCTTCTTTTCCACATCCAGAAATGATGCCTGCTGCTAATAAAAACGCGGATAACACTGCTGCTTTCTTGTTCATGCTCTTTCTTCCCCCTAAAATGTATGTAATGCCTTGCACTTAGTATTGATAATGATTTTCATTTCCATTTCGTATTATAGCGAGAATGATTATCAGCGTCAATCCCTTTTTTAACATGGAAAAAAGAAGCAGTAAAATGAAGGGGTCCGGTACATTTAACCCTTCATCCGCAGCTAACCGCGGATACAGGGTGATGGTACCGGACCCCAAAAGGAAAGAAAAAAATAAGCCCGGACAAGCTGTCCGGGCGTCTACCTTATTTATGCTTTTCTAAAAGCTGAGCTAATGCTTCTTTCGGCTGGAATCCAACCACTTGTTCAACTAGTTCTCCATCCTTGAACACCATCAGTGTCGGGATGCTCATTACTCCGTATTTGCCTGCTGTTTCTTGGTTCTCGTCCACATCAAGCTTTACGATCTTAACCGCTTCGTTCTCTTGGTCAAGCTCTTCAAGAACCGGTGCAATCATTTTACAAGGTCCGCACCATGGCGCCCAGAAGTCAGCCAGGACTAAGCCCTCAGAAGTTTCCGTATTAAATGTTTGGTCTGTTGCGTTTACAATCGCCATTCAAAAATTCCTCCTTTAATAAATCTACAGAGAGTATACCACCTGTTTTTTTCGAACACCTAACACTTTGCTCACAGTATATCGTACCCAACACGTCTTTATACAAAACATGAGGGTAAGAAAGAATGACTCTAAACATAAAAACAGGAAGGAAACAGAAGCCTCCTTCCTGAATATCGATGATGGTTTATGACTTGACGAGCACTTTTTTAAATTCTTCAGTCAAAAGCGGAACGACTTCAAACAAGTCGCCTACGATGCCATAGTCTGCAATCGAGAAGATGCTCGCTTCTGGGTCCTTGTTGATCGCCACGATCACTTTGGAGTTGCTCATCCCTGCTAAGTGCTGGATAGCCCCTGAGATTCCGCATGCGATATAAAGGTCTGGTGTAACTACTTTTCCTGTCTGGCCGATCTGAAGGGAATAATCGCAATAGTCCGCATCGCATGCTCCACGTGAAGCACCTACTGCTGCACCTAGAACATCCGCAAGCTCCTGCAGCGGCTTGAAGCCATCCGTTGATTTTACGCCGCGTCCTCCCGCTACGATTACTTTCGCTTCTGAAAGATCGACACCTGTAGAAGCTTTGCGCACAACGTCTTTCACGATCGTGCGCAAATCTTTGATGTCAGCAGAAACGACCGTTGTTTCGCCAGTTTTGCTGTCGTCTTTCTCAAGCGGCTCAATGTTGTTCGGACGAATCGTGACAAAAATTGTGCCATCTTGGATCAATTTCTTTTCAAACGCTTTTCCTGAGAAGATCGGACGTGTGAAAATAACATTGTCACCAGCTTGCTCGAGGCCTGTCACATCGGAAATAAGACCAGACTCAAGTCGTGCTGCAAGACGCGGCGCCAGGTCTTTGCCGAGTGCTGTGTGGCCGAAAACAATCGCCTCAGGTGATTCTGAATCGAACACTTGCTTAACGGCCTGGAAGAAACCGTCTGGCGTATACAATTCAAGCTTCTCATCTTCTACTGCGATTACTCGGTCAGCACCGTACTGATACAGCGACGCACCAAGGTCTTTCACATTTTTGCCGCAAAGCAGCCCGAGCACTTCTCCACCGTCCGCGATTTGTTTCGCGGCTGCAATCGCCTCGTATGATACGTTTCTTAATTCCCCGTCACGTACTTCTGCAAGAACCAATACCTTTTTTGCCATGATGATTCCCTCCTTATATGACTTTCGCTTCCGAGCGGAGCAAGGAAACTAGTTCTTTTACTTGATCTTGTGTTTCACCTGACAAAATTTTGCCTGCTTCCTTTTTCGGCGGCAAGTAGATTTCCACTGTTTTTGTTTTCGCTTCAAGCTCATCCTCATCGATATCGATGTCATCGAGTTCTAGCGTTTCTAGCGGCTTTTTCTTCGCTTTCATGATCCCTGGAAGAGAAGGATAGCGAGGCTCGTTCAATCCTTGCTGTGCAGTCACGAGAAGCGGCAGTGTTGTCTGAATCGTTTCCACGTCGCCTTCTACATCGCGCTCAATCGTTACATCCTTTCCAGCCACTTCGATCTTTGTGATCGTCGTTACGTACGGGATATTCAGCAGTTCAGCCAGACGTGGTCCGACTTGTCCTGTTCCATTGTCGATCGCAACGTTTCCGCCAAGAATGATGTCATATTCTTTGTCATTAAAGTAAGCGGCAAGAATAGTTGACGTCGTAAATTGATCCCGGCTCTCCAGATCCTCGTCAGAAATTAGAACGGCTTTATCCGCACCCATAGCAAGCGCCGTGCGGAGTTCCTTCTCAGCCTCTTCGCTTCCTACCGTTACAACCGTTACTTCACCACCGTGAGCGTCTTTTAATGTGATCGCTTCTTCAATCGCATACTCGTCATATGGATTGATGATAAACTCAGCACTATCTTCCGAAATCTTTCCGCCGTTAATAACGATCTTTTCTTCGGTATCAAACGTACGCTTTAGAATGACAAAAATGTTCATCTTTTTCCCCTCCGTTTATCGGTCTTTAAATTCTGGCTTTCGTTTTTCAATAAATGCTGTGATGCCTTCTTGCCCATCTGCTGACATGAATGCTTTGCCAAACAGCTCACGTTCTTTTACCGCACCTTCACTCCATCGCCCTTGCCGTGCATATTGCAAAAGTTCAAGGGTGAATGATACGGAAACAGCGCTTTTTGCTGCCGTCTTGAGCGCAAGGTTGTAAGCCTTTTCATAAACTTGGTCAGCAGGATATGCAGCACTTGCAAGCCCGAACGCAACAGCATCCTTACCTGAGATCGGGTCGCTTGTCAGCAGCATTTCTGCTGCTTTTGCCGTGCCAACATAATACGGGAGTCGCTGTGATCCAGCAAAGCCAGGAACAAGACCTAGCGTCAATTCTGGCAACCCAAGCTTTGCATCTTCTGCCACATATCGTATATGGCAAGCCATGGCGAGCTCTAATCCGCCGCCCAGAGCTGCACCATGAATGGCTGCAATGACTGGCTTGCGGAAGTTTTCAATGCGGTCAAAGAGATCTTGTCCGTACTTTCCAAGCTCTGCAAATCCTTCTTCATCTTTAACAGTCGTAAACTCTTTAATGTCTGCCCCAGCTGAGAAAAACCTTCCTTCACCGTGAATCAGCACCGCTTTTACTTCTGCATCCGATTCAATCGAATCAAATGCTTCTCCGAGCTCTTTGATCAAGCCGGAGGATAAAGCGTTTGCCGGTGCGCGGTTTAAGGTAATCACTGCGATTCTTTCTTTCTTTTCTAAAAGCAAGTAATCCATCTCTCTCCTCCTTATTTAACAGGCAGATGGCCGCACAAGCCATTAACGAGCATTTTGTGGATCGGATCTGCAAGTATGCGGAGACCGTATCGATGATCGTTCATGACCCAGTTCGTGGCCGTTTCATCGATCGTACCGAATATCATCTGGCGGGCGAGCCTGTAATCCATGTCAGAGTTAAACGTTTTGGACTCCATTCCCTCTTTTAGGATGTTATCAATCAGCGTTAAGTACCGCTTCAGCACCTCACCAATTTTCAGCCGCAGTTCGCGGTTCGTCTGGCGCAGCTCAAGCTGCGTCACGATGGAGAGCTCATGGTCGGCTTCAAGCTGTTTGAAATGCATCTCAACGAGTGTATGAAGCTTTTCAACGGCCGATTGCTGCCCTTTTAGTTCATTCTCTGTTTTTTCAATGAAAGATCCCATTTTCTCATTGAAAACGGACACAAGAAGATCCTCTTTATTCTTGAAATAAAGGTAGATCGTGCCGTCTGCAACTCCCGCTTCTTTGGCAATCTTTGAAACTTGTGATTGATGATAGCCATGCATAGCGATAACCGTGACAGCCGCGTCAATGATCTTTTCGTATTTAGGCCCTTTCCTTTTCATGACATCTCCCCATTTGCTTGCAATCCAACGTGCTTATTTGTAAAAATGAATGATTGTTCATTCATAATTGTAAAATAAGTCGCTGTTTTCTGTCAATTTATTTTCTCATAACAAGGCTACTTCTCACAAGCATTCTTTATTCATAGCGTGCTCGCCTCATCGTATCACTGAACCGAAGTCCGGTACACCATTAATAGAAACGCTGGTCACTATAAAAAATAGAGAGGGCTAAACCAAGTACTATGGTGCCGTACAAAAGTAAAATCCTCTCTTTTCACTGCACCATGACTAGAGTCAAGCCCTTTCGATAACTAATGATTTATAGCTTCGTTGTATGATAGCTCCCTAAGACGCTCACTTCATGTCCGAATGCCTGAAGGATCGAGACGGCTTTTTTCATTCTGTCATCATGCATGCCCTTTTGAGCTTCAATAAAAAAGTGGTAGGTACCTAATTGTTTCTTTGTCGGGCGCGACTCAATCCATGTCAAGTTGATTGACAGTGCTGTGAACACGTTTAAGATCGATGACAACACGCCAGAATAATCTTCAGTAGGTGAGATCAAGAGCATCGTTTTTGTTCTTTCTTGGTGCTGCACGTTATTCTCCTTGCTCACGACGATGAACCTTGTATGATTGTTTTCATTATCCTGAATGCCGCTTTTGGCGATATGAAGACCAAACAGTTTGGCCGCTGCATGAGAGGCAATCGCCGCTACATCATGCCGTTCTTGATTCATGACCGCCTGCGCTGCTGAAGAAGTACTGTCAAACTGTCTCGTTTTCAATTTGTTCGTTCTGATCAGCTCCCTGCATTGTGCGAGAGCGGGTACGATAGACCACACTTCACGAATATCCTGTAAAGACGCATGTTCTTTTGTAAGAAGATGCAGAGAAACCGGGAATATGAGTTCCGCTTCAACAAACAGGTTGTATGTCAGCAAACCATCAGCGGTCATATTGATGGTGCCTTCAATCGAATTTTCAATCGGTACGATGCCTTTATCTGCTGCACCTTCTCCAACTGCTTCGAGAACATCAACGATCGAATCGCATGGAAGCCACTCATGATTGACTTCCGAAAAGTATCGGTGAGCGGCTTCCTCTGAGAAGCTTCCTTGTGGTCCTAAATATGCTGCTTTCATTGTGAGTAACGCCTGCCTTTTTTGCTTTTCATATGAGTATAACGCTACTATTCCAACACTCCAATAAATATTAAAAAAAAGATAAAGAAAACTTGGCTGACGCCATGCCTTTCAGTCAGCCTTAGTTGGCCTTATACTTTGTTCCTAAACTTTTTGACTGCGTCGACGGCCTTCACTGTTAAGAAGTTATGCTTCCTTAAAGTGTAAAGAAAACTTGGCTGACGCCTTGCCTTTCAGTCAGCCTTAGTTGCCCTTATACTTTGTTCCTAAACTTTTTAACTGCGTCGACGGCCTTCACTGTTAAAAAGTTATGCTTCCTTAAAGTGTAAAGAAAACTTGGCTGACGCCTTGCCTTTCAGTCAGCCTTAGTTGCCCTTATACTTTGTTCCTAAACTTTTTGACTGCGTCGACGGCCTTCACTGTTAAAAAGTTATGCTTCCTTAAAGTGTAAAGAAAACTTGGCTGACGCCTTGGTTTTAAGTCAGCTTTAGTTGCCCTTACACCCTTAAAATAAAAAAAAGAGCCTAAAGGATGGCTCTTTACTACGCTTGTTTCACATCTGCTTCCTGCTTTTCTTTTTCTTCTTCAATTAAAACGCGGCGCAAAATTTTACCGACCATTGTTTTGGGAAGTTCATCGCGAAATTCATACAATCTTGGCGCTTTGAAGGCAGCTAAACGCTCGCGGCAAAATGCATTCAGTTCTTCTTCCTTGCATACCGCACCTTCTTTTAAAACTAAAAAAGCTTTAACCGTCTCTCCCCGATAAGGATCCGGAACACCGATCACAACCGCTTCTTTAACGGCAGGATGCTCATAAAGCACCTCTTCCACTTCACGAGGATAGATATTAAATCCTCCAGCGATAATCAGATCCTTTTTCCTGTCAACAATAAAGAAATAGCCTTTCTCATCCATATAACCCATATCTCCCGTTAGGAGCCATCCGTCCCTCAACACAGCAGACGTTTCTTCCGGCTGATTCCAATAGCCCTTCATGACCTGAGGACCCCTGACAGCCATTTCGCCAATTTCACCTGGCTCCGCCAGCTCATCGGAATCGGACTTGAAAATAGCACATTCCGTATCTGGCCATGGCAGGCCGATGCTGCCTTTTACCTGACTGCCGTAAATTAGATTAGCATGTGTAACAGGAGATGCTTCAGTCAGCCCATATCCTTCTACAAGCGTGCCGGATATGACTTGCTGAAACTTTTCCTGCACTTCCACTGGCAGTGGCGCCGACCCAGAAATGCATGCTTGAATGGAAGAAAGATCGTATTTCTTTAGATCAGGATGATTCAAAAGAGCGATATACATTGTTGGTGCACCTGGAAAAAGGGTTGGCTTTTGCTTATGAATCGTCTTGAGCACTTGTTCAGGCTCAAAACGCGGCAATATGACAAGCTTTGCTTTTGTCATGATTCCAAAGTTCATAACGACTGTCATACCATAAACATGGAAAAACGGCAAAGCAGCCAGAACGACTTCCTTTTCATCAGATGTTCTGTAAAGCCAAGCACCGCATTGCTTCGCGTTAACGACAAGGTTCCGATGAGTGAGCATTACCCCTTTAGCAGGTCCTGTCGTCCCTCCCGTGTATTGCAGCAGAGCAAGGTCTTCTGCAATATCAATCGCTACTGAAGGCTCCGTGCTGTTCCCTTTTTTCACTAGCTGCTTAAAAGGATGCACTCCGCCTCCATACGTGATATCTACCGAGATAGTTGGGTTCTGTCTTTTTTGGACGAAAGGGTACAGCACGTTCTTTGGAAAAGGCAGGTAATCCTTAACCGATGTAACGATTACATTTTTAATCGACGATACTTTTCGTGCAGCAGATACACGGCCGAATAAAAGGTCAAGACAAATAATTGTTTCTGCTCCGCTGTCGATCAGCTGATGCTTCAGTTCACGCTCTGTGTAAAGCGGATTCGTCTGAACAACAATCCCGCCTAAATACAAGGTGGCATAATAGGCGATGACCGCCTGCGGACAGTTTGGAAGCATCACTGCCACTCTGCTTCCTTTTGCGACACCTAGAGAGGATAGGGAGTTCGCAAATTTGACCGACTGATCGTAAAGCTGTTTGTAGGTCATTTCAAAGCCTAAAAAGTGAAGCGCTGTTTTATCTGGTTTTTCTGCAGCTGCTTCGGTTAAATACGCGAATAAAGGTTTAGTGCCGTACTCAAGATGACTGGAAACTTCATTTGGATAGCTGTTAAGCCAGCGTCTTTCCATCTTCATCTCTCCCTTCAATTCACGACTGCCTAAAAAAACTTTCTCTTCTCTATCTTCATTATATTGAAACCGCATACAATTTAATATATTTTTTTAAAAATTTAAAAAATTAATTTGATTTTGCCGATTATTGTCGTGACCTGTCCCTATAAATGGACGAGTGGAAAAACGAATACGTGAGCGAGTGAGTGGGATGTTAAGGATGAAAGGAGGAGATAAAATGACACACTCAAAAAGCCGAAGAGAAGGCGAGAACCGCTTACGAAAAGAAACACAGCATCCCCACGGAAAAGTGAAATCGTTTCAAGAGCTTTCGGACGGCAGTGTGACAAACAGCCAGCCACCAGCGGCTCATCCTGCTGATTATGATGAGATTGATTATTGATCTTGATGTAAGATAGAAAAAGACCGGCCTATCAGTGCACATGTAAGTGATACTGATAGAACGGTCTCTTTGTCTTACGTTTTACACAAAAAATAACAGGTACACAAATCCGGCTGTGATAAACACTCCGCTGCATACGAAAAGGACTTTCATTAATGTTTCCATAACAGTCTCCTATTCAATCCCCGCTCCGATTACGAAAGACAACCCGATCGAGATCACCATCGAAATAAAGCCGACAGCCCGGTTATCGTTCTCGATTTCAGCGTCAATCTGAAAACGAGGAGTTAAAAACTCGAATATAAAATAACTCGCCAATAAAAGGACAAAGCCGAAGATTCCCCAAGCGACCATCATCATTAATGAGTCGTTCTGCTGAATAGAGAACCTGAAAATGTTGGCGATTCCGAAAATTTTACCGCCTGTCGCCATGGCTACAGCCATGTTGCCGTCCTTGATTTCCTGCCAGTTTTTATACCGTGTCACGAGTTCGAAAACGGCAAGAAATAAAATCAGGCATAACACGACCACGCTGTAATTGGCTGCCGTTTTTACAAACGGGTTCGACATAAACTCCATGAGTTAAATTCTCCTAATGTCTTTAAGGTTATAGTAAGCAGCCTTATTTCAAAACGGCAACCGTAACGCCGCCTCCTCCTTCGCCTGCTTCCCCCATGCGGGTGGATTTAACACTGCGGTGATTCTTCAGTAGATCTTGTACACCGCTCCTCAGCGCCCCAGTACCTTTGCCATGAATAATTGAGACTTGATGGAAGCCAGCCATCACGGCTTCATCCAAATACCGGTCCACTTCAATCATGGCGTCCTCGAAGCGCTTGCCGCGCAAGTCAAGCTCCGGCCGTGTATTGCCTCCGCCCCCTGAAAGTTTTACGAATGACCGAGGCTCAGGTTTCACTTTTTCCTGTTTCACTTTTTCAAGAGCTGAAGCAGCAACATTCATTTTCATGATGCCGATCTGAACTTGGTATTCTTTGCTGCTTACCTTCTCCACAATAAATCCTTTTTGTCCGAAAGTCAGCACCTTTACTTCTTCGCCAGGGGCAAAATCAGTGTTCGCTTTTTTTGTGCTCTTAGGCTGGGCTTTGCTCTTCTTTTCAGGAACCGCATTCTCCAGCTTCTTTTTCGCTTCAATCAATCTATGTTCTTTAATAGTGCCGCCGCTCTTTTGCAGCTCTCTAAGCTCGCGGATGACTTCTTCTGCTGTTTCCTGCGCTTCTGCAACAGCAAATTCCGCTTCCTCACGTGCTTTTTCAAATATACGGACTTTTTGCGACTCCAGCTTTTCCAGCTCATTTTCCAGATCTGCTTTTAGCTTCTCTGCCTCTTTGCGGATTTCTCTCGCTTCTGCCATCTCTTGTTCCGCACGTTTCTGATTGTCTTCTAATGAGCGGATCATGTTATCGATCTGGTTATCTTCGTCTGAGATCTGAGCTCTTGCCGAATCGATGATTTTGGGCTCCAGTCCAAGCCGCTTCGAGATTTCAAACGCGTTGCTTCGTCCGGGAACGCCAACAAGCAGCCGGTAAGTCGGCCTCAGTGTCTGCACATCAAACTCCACACTGGCGTTCATGACGCCATCTCGGTTATACGCATAGGCCTTTAATTCGCTGTAATGGGTTGTCGCCACAATTCTTGCTCCCCTCGCAAAGGCGTAATCTAGTATCGAGATAGCAAGGGCGGCCCCTTCCTGCGGATCTGTGCCGGCACCAAGCTCATCAAACAGTACGAGGCTGTCACGGTTTACGTGCTTCAAGATTTCTACAATATTGACCATATGTGAAGAGAAGGTACTTAACGACTGTTCAATCGATTGCTCATCCCCAATATCGGCATAAATGGACTCGAAAACAGCCATTTCTGATTCTTCCTCAGCCGGAATGTGCAGGCCGCACTGAGCCATGAGAGAAAGCAGGCCGATCGTTTTAAGCGTAACGGTTTTCCCTCCTGTATTCGGTCCCGTAATGACAAGCGATTGAAAATCCCCTCCAAGCTCCACACTGATCGGCACGACCGTCTCTTGATCTAAAAGAGGATGTCTGCCGCTGCGGAGCTTTATATAGCCTTTATCGTTCACAATCGGGCTAGTTGCTTTCAGTTGAGCGGCAAAACGGGCTTTAGCAAAGATAAAATCAACTTCCGCAAGCTGTTCAACGTTTAACAGCAGCTCTTGTGCATGCTCGCCTGTTTTTGCAGAAAGTTCCCGTAAAATGCGCTCGATTTCTCGCGTTTCTTTTGCTTTTTCTTCACGCACCTGATTGTTCATCGCTACAATCGCTTCAGGCTCAATAAAAAGAGTCGCACCGCTCGATGACTGATCGTGCACCATACCGCCGAAGCTCCCGCGGTATTCCTGTTTAACAGGCAGCACGAAACGGTCATTGCGGATGGTCACGATAGCATCCGAAAGCATCTTTTGATAGCTTGACGAACGGATGTAGGACTCCAGCTTCTCGCGCACTCTCGATTCGAGTGTGCGAAGATGCTGCCTTATCGTCTTTAGTGCAGGGCTCGCATCATCTGAGACCTTTCCGTTATCATCAATTGCATACGTGATGTCTTGCTCGAGATCTTGAAGTGGATCGATCTCAGCCACAATCATGCCTAAGACAGGCACTTCTATTCCATCCTCTATCATGCCTTCAACAAACCGTTTGAACCTTCTGCCGCCGTATATAGTCGTAGCGATGTCAAGCAGTTCTTCCGGGTTAAGCATGCCTCCGATTTCAGAACGCTTGACAGCAGGCCGGATATCCCGTATCCCGCCTAGAGGCGCTTGCCCTTTCAGCCTGAGCACTTTCACTCCTTCATTCGTGCGTTCTTGTCTGCTTACCACTTCTTCGAGCGAGACAGCCGGCTCAAGTTTTGCAATTTTGCCAGCTCCAAGTGAACAGCTGGCATGTTTCTTTAACATATCCAATATTTTTGACAGTTCAAGCACGCGTATCGCTTTTCCATGCATGCCAATGTCCCCCTTTTGTGAGGAAAAAGTTTACTTGTTTCTCTGCAAGTACTTTTCCAATTGCGATAAGCTCATCGTGTTCAGCACGTTCTCTTTGGCGATCCATCCTCTTCGTGCTGCCGATATGCCGATGTTCATATGCTTCATTGTTTCTTTATAATGAGCGTCCGTATTAATCGATAGCATCACACCGTTTTCCTGTGCGAGCTTCAGCCAGTTGGAGGCGAGATCCAGGCGGTTTGGATTGGCGTTCAGTTCTAGCGCCGTACCTGTTTGGGCGGCTAATCGGATTAATTCTTCCACATCCACGTCATAGCCGTCTCTCCGCCCGATCAGCCTTCCTGTCGGATGAGCAATCAAATCGACGTGTTTATTTTCAAGCGCCGTTTTTAAGCGATCCATGATTTTTTGTCTGCTTTGTGAAAAAGAACTGTGTATGCTTGCGATGACAAAATCCATTTCTTCAAGCAGATCATCATCGTAATCAAGCGAACCATCCGGCAGGATATCCATTTCTATTCCAGCGAGTATTTTAAAGCCATTGAATTTTTTATTTAGCCGATCAATTTCTTTTCTCTGCATACGCACACGTTCTGGCGTCAGCCCGTTTGCCACCCTCAAATATTGAGAATGATCCGTGATCGCCATGTATTCATAACCTTTTTCCATCGCCTCCTGTGCCATCTCCTCGAGGGAATGCGCACCGTCACTCCATGTTGAGTGCATATGCAGGTCACCTTTAATATCCTCAAGCTCTATTAATCTATGAGCCTTTTGAAACATTTCAATTTCATCCGTCCCTTCGCGCACTTCCGGCGGAATCCAATTCAATCCGAAATGCTGATAGAACGCTTCTTCTGTCTCAAAATGTAAAACCTTGCCCGAATCCAGCACTTCCACCCCGTACTCACTGATTTTTTCACCTCGCTCTTTAGCGAGCTGGCGCATCTTAACGTTATGGGCCATAGATCCAGTGAAATGATGCAAAGTTGTCGCAAATTCTTCAGGTTTGACGAGTCTAAAATCGATTGAAATGGAAAAATCACGCTCAACCACGATCGATACTTTCGTTGGCCCCTGGGCAATGATTTCAGTTATATTAGGCAAAGCAACAAGCTGATTCTTCACTTCTTCTGGGCGATTGGTAGAAATAATAAAATCCAAATCCTTGATCGTCTCGCTTCCTCTTCGCAGACTTCCTGCCCGAGAGAACTTTTCGATTGCTTCCATGAGAGACAACTCGTACTCAATTCCTTCTGCTACAGGCAGCATATACGCAATCGGAAGCCTGTCGGGACGCTTTCCGATGCTTTCTAGCGATTTGAGAATCTTTTCCTCTGTCTTCGCGCCGAATCCCGCAAGCGTTCTGACCTGTCCGTTCTCACAAGCCTCTTTTAAGCTGTCAATATCCGTTACGCCAAGCTCACTGTACAGCTTCGCGATCTTCTTCCCTCCAAGATTCGGCACGTCAAGCAGTGTAAAGAGCCCTTCTGGCAAGGAGGATTGAAGCTCTTCCAGCAGTGAGGATTTTCCTGTTTCCATCATTTCCATTATCACTTGTGCCGTTCCTTTGCCGATGCCGTTGATCTGTGCTGGATCCGTTATTTCATTCATTGGGCGGTCATCCGCTTCAAGCGCATTGGCAGCCTTACGGTAAGCGGATATTTTAAAACTGTTTTCACCCTTGATTTCTAAATATAAAGCAATCCATTCCAGTGTTTTTACGACTTGCTTTTTATTGACCAATGTAATTTAAGCCTCCTTATTAATGAAGAAAAAACCTCTCCGAAAAGGAGAAGTTTAGGCGTTCTTCATCCATAGATCTTTTACAGCGTCTGAGAAGACAGGGGTGTTCTCTACCATTCCCTGCGCAAGCCATGATCCCTGATAGTATGCTTGAATGTTTTCAGCAGGTACGAGTGACGCAATATAAAGAAGGATAAATGCAATTAAATACACTTCGATAAATCCGAAAAAACCACCAAGAAGACGATTTGCCGAATGGAGGATCGGAAGCTTCGCCAAAAAGTCGAGCATTGACCCCAAAATTTGCAAAAGAATTTTTGTTCCGAAAAACAAAATAGCAAACGCGATTGCCCGGTAATAAGCGTCTTCAAGGGGGATCGCATTCAGCAGCATGCCTACTGGACTGTCTCCGGATGGAGCCGGATATGGAACCCAGAGCTTCACATGCGGCGTCAGGTCATCAAAATAAAGGTAAGCTACTATGTATGCAGCGACAAAGCCTGCAAGATGGACAATTTGCATGATCAGTCCGCGTTTAAGTCCAATCAGGAACCCCGCTGCCAATAACAAAAGCAATATGATATCCAGCATCATTCTTCCTCATTTCTTAAGTGCTGTTGCATTTTTTTTAGCTCTTCTTTAATCTTTAAGTATTCGTTCATCGTATTGACCGCAGCCAGTACGGCAATTTGTTTTGTGTCGAGAAATCGGTTATGCATTTGTATTTCCCGCATTTTCTCATCAACCTTTTCAGCCACCAGGCGAATGTGAGTGGAAGTTTCGGTCCCTGAAATGGTATAAGGGTGCCCGTAAATCTCGACCGTGGTACGGGTTTTCTTTTTATCTTCCGCCACGTTTAAAACCTCCAATCTTTTTCCTGCCCGCTTTTTCGGCAGGTAAACCTATAGTCTATCTTATCAAAAATTGTCCTATCTTGAAAATATTTGTTCAGAGACTTGAAGAAATTATGAAAAATATGGAATGCAACCAGGAGGTTCATTAAACATGTCACACGTCGTCAAAATGATGTCTGTCGAAAACATAAATAAAATGAAAACAGCACTCACTGCCTCACTTACCCCGACGCCGCCGCCCGGCAGCTTTTTTTCCGCCAAGCTCCCAGGCTGCGCAATCACAGCCTACAAATCAGGCAAAGTCCTTTTCCAGGGGAAATCAGCTGAAGCCGAAGCGGCGAAATGGGATGGCAATCCGACTTCACCAGCTGCCAAAAAAACGTCTGCACCGAAACAAGCGCATCGGTTCTCACCGCCCCCTAACATCGCAAAACTTGCTGTTATCGGAAGTGATGAAGTCGGTACAGGAGATTATTTCGGCCCGATTACCGTCGCGGCTGCTTTTGTTCATCCTGGACAGTTTGAACTGCTAAAAGAACTTGGTGTAAAAGACTCTAAAAACCTGAACGATAAGCAGATCATAGAAATCGCCAAAAATTTAATCGTTACGATTCCGTACAGCCTTCTTGTCCTGCCTAATCCTAAATACAATGAGCTGCAGAAAACTGGGATGACACAAGGAAAGATGAAGGCTATCCTCCATAACAGAGCGCTGCAGAACGTGATACAGAAGCTAGAAGGAACGCCTTATGACGGAATTCTAGTGGATCAATTCTGTGAACCAGATATCTATTTTTCTCATATACGAAAGGAGAAGGAACAGCTTCGTGACAGGATGTACTTCTCAACAAAGGGAGAATCTGTTCACCTGTCGGTAGCAGCCGCATCCATCATCGCGCGCTACAGTTTCTTAAAAGAGATGGATACGTTAAGCGCAAAAGCAGGTGCGGTTCTTCCTAAGGGAGCCAGTTCGCTCGTTGATGCAAAGGCGGCAGAACTGCTTGAGAAACACGGTGAGGCTATATTACACAATGTAGCCAAAACACACTTTGCCAATACAAAAAAAGCATACAACCTTTTATTAAAGAAAAAACAGTGACCGTTTATTGAACTATTGCTATGAAGAAATCTAAGAAGTCGTTGATCTGCGTTACAGGTGCACACTTATCCAAAGGGGTGAAACGAAAGCAGTAAGGGCTCGTCTAGCCCCAACAAGCAAATGAGAAAGGGACCGAGAAGATCGGTTTGTGACTTATTGGGCACTGGCTCATTTGACCTCGAGGGGCTCGCCCTTTCTGCTGAAGTCGGCACCTGAGACGAAGATCAACTTCTGCAATGAAGGATTCAAAGATGCCCAGAAACAGATTTAGCTAGTAAAGTCTTCATGCATCAGGCTCTAAAGTAAATTTGGCCCCGTTTTTATGCGAGCTTTAAAGTGATCATTTTTTCCATATATCCATAGTAAAAGGCAGTACCATTTCGCTGTTAGCGTTGGTACTGCCTTTTTGGTGTTTATTTTCTTAAGGTTGCGCCAAATCTTTCTTCGAGGCTGTGCAAGACTCTTTCGTAGCTTTTTGTTACTTCTTCGTCTGTGAGTGTGCGTTCTGGGTCATAGAATTTAAGGGAGAAGGCTAGAGATTTCTTTCCTTCTTCCAGTCTATCACCTTGGTAGAGGTCGAACAGCGTCACTTCTTTCAGAAGGGAGCCTGCTGCTTCTTGGATGACGGTGTAGAGATCTCCTGCCGGCAGCTTTTCATCGACCAGAAGCGCGATATCTCTTGTCATAGACGGATAGCGCGGCAATGTTTGATAGACGAGCTGGTCGGTTTCAGCTGTGAGTAGTTTTGATGCATCCAGTTCAAAGACGAATGTTTCACCCAGATCTAGCTCTTTTTGACGTGCCGGGTGAATTTGACCGACGAATCCGATGTAAATGCTGTCCAGCTTCACTGCTGCAGTGCGTCCAGGGTGCATGCCATCGATGACCTCCTGTTCGTACGTTACTCGGTTCTCTAACCCCATCTCTTCAAACAATCCTTCAAGAATTCCTTTTACTAAGTAAAAGTCTGTTTTCTTCTTCTCGCCTTGCCATAAGTGTTCCTGATAAAGCCCTGTCATCGCTCCGGAAAGGTATAGCTTTTCTTCTGGAAGATCGTTTAACGTTTCCTGCTTGTTCACATAAACAGAGCCTGTTTCGTAAACTGCGATATTTTCACTGCTTCGGTTTTGGTTATATTGAATCACTTCCAAAAGCTGCGGAATCAGCGTCATTCTGAGTGTGCTTCGCTCTTCACTCATTGGATGAGAAACAGAAACCGGATAGACCGCTTCTTTTCTGTTGGAGAAACCAAGCGCTTTTTCCGGAGTGGTCAGCGAGTATGTGATCGCCTGATACAGCCCCGCACCTTCCATATACGCACGAATCTTACGACGGCCGGACTGAAGCGGAGTTAAGCCGCCCGGGCGCGCTTCTGACAGTAGGAACGTCGTCGGGATGCGGTCATATCCGTAAATACGGCCCACTTCCTCAACAAGATCTGCGTCAATCGCAATGTCAGGGCGTCTTGATGGAACCGTCACGGTGAAAGAATCGCCGTTGTTCTCGTGTTCGAATCCGAGCCTGTCGAAAATTCTGCTCGTCTCTTCAGCCGAGATGCTTGTTCCGAGCAGCTTGTTGATACGGTCTAGCGTGACGCTTACTTTATAAAGCGGCACGGTCTGTTCTCCCGCCTCTGCCTTGCCTGCAGCAGGTGTTCCTCCCGCGTACTGAGACAGCAGCATAACCGCGCGTTCCGCTGCCTGGACAACACGGTTGCGGTCGATTCCTTTTTCATAACGGCTGCTTGCTTCATTTCTTAGACCGAGATCCTTGGATGCCGCTCTTACTCGTTTCCCGTCAAAATAAGCGGCCTCAAGCAATATATTTTTCGTGTCAGACTGCACTTCAGACTCAGCGCCGCCCATCACACCTGCAACCGCAACCGGCACGGTGCCGTTGGTGATCACTAGATGCGTATTTTTTAATGTGCGTGTCTGACCGTCTAGTGTCTCGATCGTCTCGTCGCTGTTTGCACGGCGCACAAGAACTTCCTTTGAACCAAAACGGTCATAATCAAATGCGTGCAGAGGCTGGCCGTATTCAAGCAGTACATAGTTGGTGATATCGACAACGTTGTTGATCGGACGGATGCCTGCTGCCATCAGTCTGTTCTGCATCCATAATGGAGAAGGAGCCACCGTGACGTTCTCAATGACATAAGCAGCGTAGTACGGATTGTCTTCTTTGTTCTCTATTTTTACTGATACAAAGTCATTTGCCGCATTTTCGCTTTCTGTATATGACACTTCAGGTATCTTCACCTCTTGCTGAAGGATCGCAGCCACTTCATGAGCGATACCGAGCATGTTCAGGCAGTCCGCACGATTCGGTGTGAGGCCTAGCTCAAGAACATGATCATGAAGGTTCAAATACTCCAGTGCATCTGTTCCAGGCTCTGCTTCTTCAGGCATCACGAAAATGCCTGTCTGGTACTCTTTTGGCACTAGCTTTGTTTCCACTCCAAGCTCTTGAAGCGAGCAGATCATGCCGTTTGATTCCTCGCCGCGAAGCTTGGCTTTTTTAATCTTGAAGTTGCCCGGCAGTACAGCTCCTGGTGCCGCAACAGCCACTTTTTGACCGGCTGCAACGTTCGGTGCTCCACAAACGATTTGGGACAGCTCGCCTGCTCCAACGTCCACTTGGCATACTCTGAGCTTGTCAGCGTTAGGGTGCTGAACACATTCCTTTACGTGCCCGACGATGACTCCTGTTACCCCTTTGTTCAGGTTTTCGACGATTTCTACTTCAATCCCGCTTTTCGTGATCTTATCACCGAGTTCTGCTGGAGACACGGTCACATTTACATAATCTTTCAGCCAATTATATGATAACAGCATGCTTATGCCCTCCTTTAAACGTTTCTGAATTGCTTTAAGAACCGGATATCGTTCGCGTAAAAATGACGGATATCATCAATGCCGTACTTCAGCATCGCGATTCGCTCAGGACCCATCCCGAAAGCAAAGCCTGTATATTCTTTTGAATCAAAACCAGCCATCTCGAGCACGTTCGGGTGAACCATGCCTGCTCCCAGAATTTCGATCCAGCCTGTATGTTTACAGATCGAGCACCCTTTTCCTCCGCACTTAAAGCAGGAGATGTCCATCTCGACAGACGGCTCCGTGAACGGGAAAAAGCTTGGGCGGAGACGGATTTTGCGGTCCTCCCCGAACATTTTCTTCGCGAACGTTTCTAATACGCCCTTCAGATCGCTCAATCGCACGTTTTTGTCGACAACGAGCCCTTCGATCTGCATGAACTGGTGTGAATGTGTCGCATCGTCATTATCGCGGCGGTACACTTTTCCTGGTGAAATGATCTTAACCGGCCCTTGCCCCTCATGCTTCAGCATCGTTCTAGCCTGAACAGGGGAAGTCTGCGTACGCAGCAGGAATTCTTCTGTCACGAAGAATGAATCCTGCATGTCCCGTGCTGGGTGGTCTTTGGGCAAGTTAAGCGCCTCAAAATTATAATAATCCGTCTCAACTTCAGGACCTTCTGCAATCGTGAAGCCCATGCTTAAAAACAAATCCTCAATTTCTTCTACAACGCTAGTGAGCGGGTGTGAGCTCCCTTTTTTGGCAGGACGCCCTGGCAGCGACACATCAATTGTTTCTTCTGCAAGACGTTTAGCAATTTCAGCTTCTTCAAGTTCAGCACTTTTAGCATCCAGCCCCTGCTGAATCCCATCTCTTACTTCGTTGGCATATGCTCCTACAACTGGTCGTTCTTCAGCAGATAGCTTGCCCATCCCTTTCAGCACTTCAGTAATCGGGCCTTTTTTCCCTAAATACTCGACTTTAATCGCTTGAAGTTCTTTTAAGTCAGAGGAAGCATGAATTTTCTCAAGTGCTTCCGCTTTAAGCGCCTCTAATCTGTCTTTCATTTTTCATTGTCCTCCTTTAATTTTCTCTTGTTAAGGGCGGAAAACACAAAAAATCCCCGTCCGGCTAAGGGACGAGGATATCGCGGTACCACCCAAATTAACAGTATTGTGTTCACTGTTCACTTCTAAGCGTTAACGGCGTTCAGCCGGTCTGCCCTACTCATGTTTCAGGCAGCAGCTCCGGAGGGAATTCGACAGTGCCGCCAAAGAAATGCTTCCAGTCATGGCATTTCATCCCTGTTATTGGCGTGTGCAGTCTGTGTACTGCTCTCCATCATAGCTTGTTTTATATACATTTGCGTTTTTATTATATATGAATGCTTTTGAAAAATGCAATCATCCGCAGACAATTTTTCTTTTCTTTTATTTACGCGTACGCTGCAGTTCGTATAAAAGAATGCCTGTCGCAACTGCCACATTAAGAGATTCTGCTTTTCCGAAAATGGGGATGATCAGTTTTTCATCTGCTTCCTTTAGCCAGGCCTCTTGTACGCCGCTTCCTTCATTTCCAACCAGCAAGGCAAACCCTTCGGCTGGCTGGATGTCTCTCATATCTGAAGAATCCTTTAAAGAAGTGGCATATACTGTGATTCCGCTCTTTTTGCAGGATTCAACCGCCTCCTTCAAATTCATTTTCACGACCGGGATATGAAAAACAGAACCCTGTGCTGAACGCATCACTTTGCCGTTATACACATCGACTGTTCCTTCGCCCAATATGACCGCATCCACACCCGCACTGTCCGCTGTCCGGATGATCGTCCCAAGATTGCCGGGATCCTGGACACCATCTATCAATACCAATTTGCTCTTTGAAGAAAGATCAAGGTTCTCACTGTCCGTCATTCCGCATACAGCTACAACACCTTGCGGCTTTTCGGTTTCACTGAGTGTCTTAATAATTTTTTCTGTAACTTGCCATACAGGGATGCGTCCTGTATCCCAGCTTTCCGGCAGTGGGAAATTCTCTTCTACAATAAGATGCTTAATGTCCGCATTATAGGAAAGGGCTTCTTCTACAAGATGCGGCCCCTCAATAATAAATGTTCCTGTTTTTTCTCTTTCCTTTCTCGTGAGAAGCTTCTTCCACTGCTTCACGGAAGGATTCGAATCTGATTCAATTCGCTTCATAATACCTAACTCCTTTAACATGCTTTTCTTATTATATCTGCAAATGCATGCATAAACAAAGGCTGCGTAATAAAAAATAAAGCATAGCACATCTTAATGGTGTAAAGATAACTGAGGAGTGAAAATAATGGACCTTAATTTAAGAAAAGCCGTCTTAAATAACGTATCAGGAAATAACAAGCAGCAGCTTCAAGATACGATCGTTGATGCCATCCAGAGCGGAGAAGAAAAAATGCTTCCTGGTCTAGGGGTCTTATTCGAAGTTCTATGGAATAACGCTGACGAGCAGAAAAAAGACGAAATGCTCGGAATTATGTCAGAAGGATTGAAGTAATGTTTAGGGGGTCCGGTACATCCTCGTCGACACAGCGGATTGACCCGTGTTGTCGAGGATAAGTACCGGACCCCCTCCATTTTTTAATACCCGCTGTCCTGTCGGGCATGGTTAACTTCGTTTTTCTTTAAATAGCTCTCCTCGATTTGCTCATAGGTGAATCCTAATGCCTCTCCAAGAATGATGTACTTTTCAAAAAGCAGCAAACCCGATTCGATCAGCCGGTGCTCTGCCAGCTTACTTGTATGTTCATATAAACCTAAGAAATGGTCTGTAATGATGTCATTGTCTTCTTTTTCTGTTCGTTCTGTTGGCAGTGTCAGCGCCTCTATACCGAGGTCTAAGCATATGGACAGGACAAAATGGAGACCATCCACGTACTCCTCCAATATCTCGTTTTCCTCAGAGGCGGGCTTCATGCTCCAGTATTTGAAGCTTCTCGTCTCATTGGCAAGCTCCCCGAGTTCAACCAAAAACGCAAGCAGCCGCTTTTTATATAATTCTTCATTCTTCAGGTTATGCTCACGTAAAATGCGCTCATTTAAATTTCTCTGCATGTTCATCAGCATTTTTATATTCATACCATCCACATCCTCTCAATCGTATTATAACAAAACGGTCTTCTAAAAAATCTTCTTCCATTCACAACTAGCTAAAACTTAAGTTGTATTGGTATACAACCAAATCATTTAGCGGTACTACTATTTAAATACATGAAATTCGTTCTTATGTTTAATTTTCAAAAAATCATTTATCTCTTACACTTATAAAAAAGTCTGAAAATTCAATAAGGGAGAGAATATGATGAAAAAAATATGGTCCACAGCGTTAGCTTTCAGTCTCGCAGCTGCCGTATTCGGAGGCACATCCGAAGACCCCGTTTCTGCCGCTTCTACCGTTGAAGTAGATCCTGCATTAAAATCCGTGCTAACAAAGCTAGGTGACAGCCAGACAATTGAAGCGGTTGTCACTTATCCCTCTATTCCATCGTTGGCAAACGTCGCCCAGCTAAAATCGTTAGGCTTAGAAGCACATACCTTTGACGAACTGCCGATGGCTGCTGTTAGAGGAACAAAGCTGGAGGTGCTCAGTCTGCTAGGAGCTTCAATTGGAGCTGATTCTATCTATTTGAACAAAACTCTTGAATACAAAATGAGAGACACTCGTGCTCTGATAGGTGCTGAACGCGTGTGGAACGAGCTTGGCGTGACAGGAAAAGGCACAACCGTCGCGGTCATTGACTCTGGGATCGATGCGACGCACGAAGACTTGCCGATGGGAGAGAAGGTTGTTCAAAACGTGAAATTCCTGGTTGGCTCTTCCCTTTTCTCAGATTCTTCTGATGCTCTGTATTTGGAAAATGTTCCGAACACCGATACTTCATCAGGACATGGAACTCACGTTGCGGGAACAATTGCCGGTCTTGGCACGGCAAGTGACGGATTGTATAAGGGCATCGCTCCAGATGCGAAGCTTGTGGGCCTGAGCACAGGGGAAGCCATCAACATCTTTTGGGCTCTTGAAGCCTTCGATTATGCCATTGAAAACAAAGACAAATACAGCATTGATGTGATCAGCAATTCCTGGGGAACAACAGGGGAATATTCCGCGAAGGACCCGATCAACGTCGCCTCTAAAGCAGCACACGATGCTGGCATGGTCGTGACATTTGCTGCCGGAAATGAAGGACCGGATGATAATACACTGAACCCGTATTCTGCTGCTCCGTGGGTCATTTCAGTCGCGGCTGGAACGAAAGACAAGCAGCTCGCTGACTTCTCTTCACGCGGAGTCAAAGGGGACAGCCTGTTGCATCCAGACATTACGGCACCTGGTCAGGATATCGTGTCCACCAAGTCCAAGACGGGACTTGTCATGAATGGCTTAGGCACGGTAAAAGATGTGAATTATATCGCCCCAGAACACATCCCTTATTACACAACAGCAAGCGGAACAAGTATGGCCACACCGCATATTTCAGGAGTCGCGGCTCTTATGCTTCAAGCAAACAGTACCCTGACTCCTGACCAAATTCTGCAGACGCTTCAAAGCACAGCCGATCCGATGCCTGGCTATGAATACCATGAAGTCGGCTCCGGCTATGTGAACGCATACAAGGCAGTGCTCTCCGTAAAATAACGCAAACAAAATCGGGGTCCGGTACCTATCCTGCGACCAAACCTTAATTCGCGGTTTGGTCACAGGCGGTACCGGACCCCGTTCTTTACCGTTCTTTATGCCGCTTCCTTCTCAAAAAAATCTTCCCACTTGATGACCCACTGGCGCTTGCGAAGCAGATAAAATAACACACTGAGACACACTAGCGCCGCTGCACCGCTGAGGATAGAGAGCGAGGCTATTACCGTTCCCATTGACGAATACAGGACTGCAAGCGGAATGTTCGATAGCACACTTACTTTCGCATATTCTTTCATGTTACCTGTCATCTCAAGCAAACAGAGCGATAAGAGATGAAAATGAACGAACGGAATGAGTTTCAATATCGCAATCTGGCTCACTGAAAAGGGCACTTGTTTGCCCACCCATTTTCTCCGCACATCCCGCACTTTTTTCATCCACGCAGGCAAGCAAGTAATCGTCATATAAAACAGCAGGCTCGACAGGCTGATGCCGATAATCGAATACAGCGTCCCTTCTGCTGCTCCGAAAATCACTCCTCCTGACAGACAAAGAATCCCGACCGGAATAAAGAAAAACTGCCGGAACGCCTGAATCAAGATAAAAACGGCCGGAGCGAACACCCCGCTCCACTGAACTGCTTGCATGACGCTCTCTATCGCTTCATGCACCACTTTACTCACCCCTTTAGGCGAGTTTATGACAGCAGACGAGCAGTATATGCAAAAAAAACGAATAATAAATCCCTTCTTTTGACAAGTTATACATAGGTTAACAATACGTCATATTTGTTTCAATGGAGGGTTTTTATGGATACGGTCATTTTAGCAAGATCTTTTTTTGGCACCTCGCTTGGTTTTCATATTATTTTCGCTACACTCGGAGTCGGTCTGCCTCTCATGATCGTGATCGCTGAAATCCTTCACCTGACAAGAAACGATAAGCACTATTCCATCATGGCAAAAAGATGGACAAAAGCCTTTGCCGTCTTGCTTGGTGTGGCGATTCCGTCTGGTACGATCGTAGGCGTCCAGCTGTCACTGCTTTGGCCAGGTTTTATGGAGATCGTTGGAAAAGTCATTTCACTTCCCTTTCAAATCGAGATTTTCGCCTTTTTTATCGAGGCGCTGTTCATGTCCATCTACGTATACGCGGCGGACCGACTGCCGCGGTATTTCAGGATCATTTCCGTAATCATCGTCGCCCTCGGTTCCGTTGCATCTGCCATATTAATCACAGCGGTCAACACGTGGATGAACACACCTGATGGCTTCAAAATCAAATCAGACGGCACCATTTACGACGTACAGCCTTGGGACGCGTTTTTTAATCCGAGCTTCGTCTCCTCGGCAGCGCATGTTGCCATTACAGCCTATATGACAGGGGCGTTCGCGGTCGCATCCGTCGCCGCGTTCAAGCTCATGAAAAAACAAAGCCAGGACGAAGCCGCCTATCACCGGAAAGGATTGCTGCTTTCTCTTGCCGTCGCGTTTACAATGAGCTTCTTATCGAGCATATCCGGTCATCATTCGGCTCAGATCCTGCACCAGCACTCCCCGGAAAAACTAGCAGCGGCAGAAGGGCTGTTTGAGACTACCAGATATGCGCCTTTGGCGATCGGTGGCTATACGGATCCTGAAACAGAATCAGTGAAATATGGCATTGAGATTCCATGGCTCCTCAGCTGGCTTGCCGGCGGAACGTTTGATACAGAAGTAAAAGGGCTTTATGAGTTCCCTCGGGAAACATGGCCTCCTGCATATGTGCACACCTTATTTAACTTGATGGTAGGAATAGGCAGTATGCTGCTCGCACTAGCAGCAGCGGCACTTGCTTATTGGTGGTTTTTTGTCCGAAAAAAAGAACAAGAAAATCGCTTTCCGAAATGGCTGCTGTGGACACTTGTTTTCTCCGGTCCTCTCTCTATGCTTTGCATTGAATTCGGCTGGGTTTTCAGCTGCAGCGGCAGGCAGCCGTGGACGATCTACCGCGTGCAGACAACAGCAGAGGCTGCGACCAAGGCAGCCGATCTTGGCCCTTTATTCGCCCTTTTCCTTCTTCTTTACGTCACACTCGGCGTACTGACAATCTTAATTTTACGCGCTTATTTCAAGCGCAATCCGGTTTCTAAAGATCTCGCTAAAGCAAGTCCTTATTAGAAAGGAGGAACCACAATTGAGCGAACAAGTAATGGCGATTCTTATCATGTGGACGTTCATTTTCGTATACAGCATTTTTGGATCGATCGATTTCGGATCCGGCTTCTGGGCGATGGTCTATAACAAACACTCCAGCATGGCAGGCAAGATCGCCAACCGTTTTCTCTCACCCACGTGGGAAGTGACGAACGTCTTTCTCGTGCTGCTTGTCGTAGCGTTTGTCGGTTTCTTTCCAAAAGGAGCCTACACACTCGGCACAGTCATGCTCGTCCCCGTCAGCTTGATCTTATTCCTGCTTGCGATCAGGAGTGCATTTATGGTGTTTTCCTATTCGGTTCAAGGGTACAGACGGACGATGTTCATCATTTCTGGCATTTCCGGTCTTTTGATCCCTTCCCTTCTGATCGCAGTACTTCCAATCAGTCAGGGCGGATTTATCGAACAAGCGGGCGGCACTGAATCTCTGTTGCTCGGCAAACTGCTTACCAGCCCTTCCCTTTATATGTACGTCCTATTCGGACTAGCTTCCGAGCTTTTTCTGTCTTCCTTGTTTTTGGCTGATTATTCCCGTGTCTCCAATAACGAGAAGGCTTACCGTCTGTTTAGGGAGAACGCGATCCTGCTCGGACCGCTCACATTAATCGCAGCTGTCATCACGCTATGGTTCATCAACCCAGAAGCAAAATGGCTCGTGAACAATCTGTACGAACAGAAAATCTGGTTCATCCTGTCCTTTATCGCTTTTCTTTTCTCTTACGCCTGCCTTTGGTGGCCAAAAGGAAAAAGGCCGGGCATAGGCCGGCCTCGATTCGCTCTTTTAGGTGTAGTCACACAATATGGGCTCGCTAGCTACGGTTACGGAATGGCGCACCTTCCGTACATCGTCTATCCCGACTTGACCATTTATGAAGCCTTCACTGCAAAAGAGACGTTTTATTCCCTTATGATTATGTATGGTGTGGGTATGGCGATTCTCACACCCGGTTTTTATATATTCTGGCGCCTGTTCTTAAAAGATAAGCGTTATTTGCAGCAGGAATAGATTATAAAAACAAGCCGGCAACAAACATCGTCACTACACTAAGTAAAGGAATGCCTGTTGCAAACGAGGTATGCTTCGTTTTATGGCGTTTCTTTTTCATGCACAGCCACATTCCTGGTGCTCCGCCAATCAAAGCAAACATCCAAAGCGTCGCCTCTGGCGTTCTCCATTCGCCTTTTTGCGCCGCTTCTTTATCTTTTTTCATAATCTGATATGCCGCGGCGTTCATGATGATCAAATAAAGGAACAGCACAATCTCATTTCCCTTCTAAAAAAAAGAGATCATTCTTAAGAATGATCTCTCTTCTGATACTACTTAAGCTTTAAGGCTTTCTTTTGCTTTAGAAGCAAGTTCAGCAAATGCTTGGCTGTCAGAAATCGCGATTTCAGAAAGCATCTTACGGTTGATGTCAATGCCAGCAACCTTAAGACCGTGCATTAGACGGCTGTAAGAAAGACCGTTTGTACGTGCAGCTGCGTTGATACGCGTGATCCAAAGCTTACGGAAGTCGCGCTTCTTCTGGCGGCGGTCACGGTAAGCATACATTAATGATTTGAAAACTTGCTGTTGAGCAACTTTAAATAATTTATGTTTGGAACCGAAATAACCTTTAGCTAATTTCAATACTTTTTTACGACGACGGCGTGTTACGTAGCCACCTTTTACTCTTGGCATAGTGAAAACCTCCTATAATTTAAGTTCGATTAACGTTTCTTGTAAGTAAGCAAAGTGCGGATGCGCTTGTAATCACCGCTGTGCACGAGCTTCGCTTTGCGGAGCTTACGCTTTGCTTTAGTCGACTTGTTCGCAAACAAGTGGGAAGTGTACGCACGCGCACGCTTCAATTTACCTGATCCTGTCTTTTTAAAGCGCTTAGCAGCACCTTTATGAGTTTTCATTTTAGGCATGATTGGATTCCTCCCTGGTAAAATTATTTTTCAGCTTTAGGTGCTAGAATTAAGAACATGCTGCGGCCTTCCATCTTAGGGTGCTGTTCCACCGTAGAGACATCCTCGCATTCCTTAGCTAGTTTCTCTAAAACCGTTTTCCCGATTTGCGAGTGCGTGATCGCACGTCCGCGGAATCGGATGCTTGCCTTTACTTTGTCACCTTTTTCAAGGAACTTTCGGGCATTTCTAAGCTTCGTATTAAAATCGTTTTCCTCGATTGTCGGGCTTAGACGAATTTCTTTTGTCGTAATGATCTTTTGGTTTTTACGCGCTTCACGATCCTTACGCTGCTGCTCGTACTTGAACTTTCCATAGTCCATGATTCGGCATACAGGCGGCTTTGCAGCAGCTGCTACAAGTACAAGGTCAAGATTTGCGTTTGCCGCAATATCAAGAGCTTCCTGGCGGGATTTAATACCGAGCTGGCTTCCATCCGCACCGATCAGTCTGACTTCGCGTGCACGAATTCCATCATTGACAGACATGTCCTTACTAATAGTAAGTCACCTCCAAATTAGTACTGGATACTATGTACCCAATGTATACAAATAAAAAAAGCGTCGGCGCATAATCCACCCACACGAATAATCGGCACAATTGCCTTTTAACGTTTTCTTACCCGGCAGCTGCCATTTGGCGCCAATCAGGTGAGAAGCGGGTGCTTCTGCTTGAAACAATGCTTTATTTTATTATAACAGTACATACTATACCACTTGAAGTGTGTCTCTGTCAACGAAACATATAAATAACTTTCACAACGAGATTAATTGTACGAAACTTCCGAGAAGAATGCAATACTTTTTTTAACGAAAAATTATGTATGTATTGTTAAGGATTCAAGAAGAGGTTGATTTCCGTTACAGGTGCACGCTTTCCGCGGGGTGAGCGGTGAGCCCCTTCGTCGCAAGCGCCATTGAAGGGTCTCACCTGCATCACTCATCCCGCAGGAGTCGGCACCTTTCACTCCAATCAACCCTACTCAAGAAGAAATCAAGCTGCTCCAACAAGATGCCTCAAACTTTTCAGCGTTCCACAATAAAGTTTATTATCCCGAAGGGCATAACATCACGGTACCATCCCGCAAGAAGAAAGCTTCGAAGAACATGTTCGCCACACTCCGCCAAAGAACCAAACCAACCCAAAAAATTTATTAGTCCAAACCATTCTATACAACCAAAACCAGCTTTTGCTTCCCCGCGGCCCACAGTTTCCCACAGCGGGGTCCGGTACCGATAAAGGTCTCCATTATACCGAAGGTCATAATCTCGGTACCGGACCTCAGGTTAGCTTCGAAGAACATGTTCGCACTTATTATGTCTAAGAACTAAATTACATCTCGGTACCACACCCAGATGGTTCAAAACATCATTGAACATGTTCGCCACACTTCGCCCAAGAACCAAAACTAAAACCAACCACAAAGAAACCGCCATTCGAAAATGGCGGTTTCTTTGTGGTATTTACTTCTTCTCTGTAATAACTTCCATAACCATACTCTTGAATTGCTCGAAAGACATGGTTTCTGATTTTTGCTCTCCGTATTTACGTACGTTCACGGCGTTATCTGCGATTTCCTGATCGCCGAGCACGAGCATGTACGGGATTTTCTTCATTTGAGCTTCACGGATTTTATAGCCCATTTTTTCGTTGCGGTTGTCGATATCTACGCGGATTCCAGATTCTTTGAGTTCTGCCTGAAGCTTCTCCGCGTAGTCTTTGTGTACATCGGATACCGGGATCAGCTTCACTTGCACTGGAGCAAGCCATGCAGGGAACGCGCCGGCGAAGTGTTCGACCAGGATTCCGAGGAAACGGTCAATCGAACCGTAGATAGCACGGTGAATAACGACCGGACGCACTTTCTGGTTGTTTTCGTCTACATAAGACAGGTCGAATTTTTCTGGCATCTGGAAGTCGAGCTGGATTGTCGCACACTGGTGGCTGCGTTTGAGCGCATCTTTAATGTGAAAGTCGATCTTCGGCCCGTAAAACGCTCCGTCGCCTTCATTCAGGTGATACTTCATGCCAAGGTCTTCCAGCACATTTTTCAATGCGCCTTCTGCCTCATCCCACAGCCTGTCGTCTCCCATAGAATCTTCAGGGCGTGTGGAAAGCTCGACAGAATATTCAAAGCCGAACGTGCTATAAATTTTATCGACTAGACGGAACACGCTCTTGATCTCACTTTCGATTTGAGAAGGCGTCACAAAAATGTGCGCATCATCCTGACAGAACGTGCGGACACGGATCATTCCGTTAAGCGCGCCCGAATATTCGTGACGGTGCACTTGGCCGAACTCTGCCATTCTAACCGGAAGATCGCGGTATGAATGCAGCTTGTTTTTGAAGATTAGCATGTGGCCAGGGCAGTTCATAGGCTTCATCGCGAACTTCGTGTCATCTACTTCAGAGAAATACATGTTTTCATGATAGTGGTCCCAGTGTCCTGACTGCTCCCAAAGGCGCTGGTTCATCATGAACGGTGTGCGCACCTCGTCATAATCGGCTTTCATCTGCAGCTGTCGGGAGAAGCTTTCAAGCTCTGTACGGATGATCTGTCCGTTCGGAAGATAAAACGGCATACCTGGTGCTTCTTCAGAGAACATGAACAGTTCAAGTTCCTTTCCAAGCTTGCGGTGGTCGCGTTTTTGCGCTTCTTCAATAAAGTGGAGGTGTTCATCCAGCTCTTTCTGGTTCAAGAACGAGATGCCATAAATGCGCTGAAGCATCTGGTTGTCGCTGTTCCCTCTCCAATAAGCTCCGGATGTGCTCATCAGTTTGAAGGATTTCACCTTCCCTGTTGAAGGAACATGCGGACCGCGGCAAAGGTCAAAGAACTCACCCTGCTCGTAGATTGTGATGACCGCATCCTCAGGAAGGTCGCGAATCAGCTCAAGCTTCAAATGGTCGTTGATGCCTTCAAAGATGGCCATCGCCTCAGAACGGCTCACTTCTTTACGAACAAGGGGCAGGTTTTCGTTAACGATTTTCTTCATTTCTTTTTCGATAACCGGAAGATCCTCAGGTGTTAATGTGTGCTCCATGTCTACGTCGTAATAGAAGCCGTTCTCGATCACAGGACCGATTCCAAGCTTAACATCCGGATACAGCCTTTTTAACGCCTGTGCTAAAACGTGCGCGTTCGTATGGCGAGTCATTTCCAAACCTTCACTTGAATCATGCATGACGATTTCAATCGCTGCGTTGTTTTCAATAGGACGTGTGAAGTCATAAAGCTCACCGTCGATTTTGCCGGCTACGGCTTTCTTTTTTAAGCTTGGGCTGATGCTTTCTGCTACTTGTTCCGGCGTAACGCCGCTTTCGAATTCGCGGACTGAACCATCCGGAAATGTCAGTTGAATAGACATGATTTTCTCTCTCCTTTTTTTAAGTACAAAATAAAAAACACCCGTCCCTAAATAGAAGGGACGAGTGTTAAATCTCGCGGTTCCACCCTTGTTCCGCAAATAAAACCATCTGCGGCACTCGGACAGGGTAACGGCCTGCATCCGTCAGCGATTACTCCATACATGTTCACCGCTGAAGTTCAAAGGGGGTAAAGCCATTTTTCGTGTTAGGAAGCTTACAGCCAAGGCTTCCCTCTCTAAAAACCGTAAAAATGCTTCTTGTCCTTATCAAAACTGATAAAAAGATTTGATTGATATAAACATTATATGCACGATAATTAAGAAAATCAAGTGTATGGATGACAGTTTATGACTTTTTTCTGAGGTTTATACGTTTTTTCTTTTTTGGAAGGCATGACAGGTGCTGAAGAGACATTTTCTCTTCAAATATATTCTGTATCGTATGGAGGAGGGCATGATCAAAGTGCTCTGTGTAGACGGTAATCCTCTCAGGAGCTAGGGCAACAAGGGGACCGAGCACGCGTTCATCCAGGTCGATCTCTTTCGTGATTAACAGTGATTTCTCATACAGCTCGCTGATCTGCCCCTTCGAAAAAGGCTGCATCATACTGTCTAGCAGCAGAAAATCTCCATTATAAACGACCGTAACGTGTTTCTCATATGTCCGCTGCCTCTCCACACAGCGCCGAATATGGTCGATGAACATCTGATATTCCAGCTCCATCTTGTATTCATCGATCGCACATTCCGCATAGCTTCTCAGAATCGTGTCGTATTGTTTCAGCCTGAACATAATCACCGCTTCAAAATAAAACTCTTGCGGCGGGTTACTTAAGAATTTTCTCCAAGCATCGTATACATGAACCCCCAGTTCAGGCAACTGATGAACTTCAGGTATCCCCTCTATTTCACCGGAAATAAGGCTTTGTGCAACGGATGCAATCACGTTAGCTTCTTCTTCATTAAAAAGAAATTGATGCTGGATGATATGCAGCAGCTTTCGGCGCTCCAAAAGAGTTCGTGTGGTCTCCGCCATCATTTTTGCCAGTTTATCACCTACAGCTTCAGCTTCCATGCACCAGGGAGGCTCATCTTTCAACGCTTGTATGCCTGTCTTACTGTTCAATCTATTAAAAGCAGTTGCTGCTGCTTCTTGTTCTTGAAAATAAATCATGACCGTCAATAATAGTCCCTCCCCATACTGCTTCTGCTTTCAATATATGGGACCTGGTCATGAAACATGATTGATTCTTGTCCTGCACATAAAAAAAACACCCTTTGACAAAAAACATCAAGGGTGTGAGAACGAATCTTATTCGGCAACAAGCTTTTTTTCTACTTTTCCCAGTACGTAAGCAAGGCCGAGTGTCAGCATTAAATAGATGAAAGCTACTGTTAAAAATGGCTCCCATGGTTTATAATACTCTGCCATCATGGCGTTTCCCCAATACATAAGTTCTGGGAGCGCAAGAATGGAGGCTAAGGACGATTCTTTGATCAATACAATAAATTCATTGCCAAGCGGCGGAATCATCCGCTTGGAGGCTTGCGGCAGGATGATATGCCTCATCGCCTGACGGTGAGACATGCCGAGCGTCCTGGCCGCTTCCATCTGTCCTTTATCAATTGACTGGATGCCTGCGCGGAATATTTCCGCGATATAGGCCGCTGCGTTTAACGAAAGCGCAACAACGACAGACAGAAAGACCTTTGGCGGACTCATGAAAATCGGCATGAGAGCAGCGTGTATCAGAAGAAGCTGCACGAGCAGCGGTGTTCCCCTGAAAAACGTGATGTATGCCCGAAACGGAGCGCTGATCAGCTTGTTCGGCGACATTTTGCCAAGGCCGATAAAGAGGCCGAGTACGGTGCCGAAAACAATGCTGAGCAAGGAAATTAAAACGGTATAGCCGGCTCCCTTCAGGAAAAAGGGAGCATACTCGGCGATAAGTTGAATTGAATCACCCATGAAGCTTCACCTCTCGCCTATTTTTTCAAGACTTCAACATCTGGCTCCTCACCAAACCATTTTTTATAAATCTCCGCATACTTCCCACTTTCGATCACCTTTTTCAAGCCTTTGTTCACATCATCGACATGCTCCGATTTTTTCGGGAAGATAATGCCGTAAAATTCGCTTTCAAAGTTTGTCTTATCCTCAACCGACTTTACCTTTTTGTCAGGATTGTTTTTTACGTATTCTTGAACAACGCCATTATCAGCCACAACCGCTTCCACTTCACCGTTCATAAGCGATTGGATGGCCAGCACGTTGCTTTTGTATTTTTTAATGTTGCTGTTGTTTTTTCCGAACAGCTTCTCAAGTGCTTCCTGTCCTGTTGTTCCGTTCTGCACCCCAACATTCTTTCCTTCTAGATCTTTTGCTGACGTAATCTCAGAATCTTCTTTCGTCAAGATCATATTCACCGACTCAAAGTATGGATCTGAAAAGTCATACGTTTTCAATCGCTTATCATTAATGGTGATAGCCGAGATGCCAGCTTGTACTTCTTTGTTGTTCAATGACGTGAACAACGGTTCCCATCCGGTGTTTTTCACTTCGTATTCAACACCAGCCTCTTTCATGACCGCCTCAAGCAGTTCAATGTCAAAGCCTGTCATCTTTCCATCCTTCAAAAACTCAAATGGGGCATAAGCCGCGTCAGTCGCTACAATTACCTTCCCGTCTCCACTGTCTGAACATGCCGCTAGAAGAAGCATGGCCACCATCACAACTACTGAAAATACCGTCTGTTTTCTCATATTTATCCCCCTTTTTTAAAATCTACTTCTATTATACATAATTTTTCAGTTAAATAAGAAAATTCTAAATATTTTTTGTCACAAAAAGACGAGTGCATGATTCACACTCGTCTTTATTCTATATTCGGCAAATTACTTTCGGGCAATCCTCACAGTGGCAGGCTTCCTTTAAAAACGCTAAATCCGTGATGGTGATCGTACCATCGCTCTTTGTTTGGATAACCTTTTCTTTTTTCAGCTGGCTGAGCATCCGGTTCACTGTCTCTCTTGATGTCCCAACAAGCTCTGCTAGCTCGGTGTTCGTGAATTTATTTGACAGAACAATACCGTTTGGCGTCATTTTGCCATAGGAGTTGGAAAGGCGGATAAGCGTGGAGCATAGCGCTCCATTCTTCCCATACAGCATAAGATCTCTGAACTTGGAGCGAGTGATCTTGTGCATGATTCCCATCCAGCGCATGAACTCGACGGCTACATCGCCGTGCTGCCAAATCAATGTTTCCAGATCCTTCTGCTGGATGACACCAACTTCTGTGTCCCTCGAAGCCTTCGCACTGAAGCTATAACGTGCTTCACCGCTGTTGGCGATCTCACCAATCAAGTCACCATCCTGGAAGATGTACAAAACAAGCTCTTTTCCATCTTCATTCATCTTTGTTATTTTAATCTGCCCTTGCTTGACATAATAAAGCTTGTTGGCCGTATCGTCATCGAGAAACAAGTATTGATCTTTTTCAATCCTTTGGCTGTACATCACGTCTTTTAACAATTGAAACGTTTTATCTGAAAATATATCTGTATTTTGATATGCACAATAATTTTGGTCTTTACAGGCACCCACCGAAGCATCCCTCCCGGCTTTCATGTTTCCATTATAATCCACAAATTTTCTCTGTGGTGTGATTTTTGTCACACCTAATGTGTCAAATGTGTGAGAAATGATACAGCGCGTTCTTTCTCGTTTCAGTAGGATATGGATAAGGAGGTGATTTTTCATGACTTCTGCTGTCATTTTAACAGACGTAGACAAGGGTGTGATTTATCAAAATAGGAAGCCTGTGATTGTTGAGCAGATCCGCCATTTGAAACAGATGGTTCCGGAGGTGATGGTCATCACGGACTCACCGATGGACTATTTGCCGGCCGTACAGTCTGCCGCCCGAATACTAAGCTATTACAATCATAGAGGCAGCGTGCTTGCTGGTCTTCACACCGCGCTGACACTCTGTAAAGAAACCGACATCTGGCTGCTGCACGAAAGCATGGAGTGCCTGCCGAGGAAGAGTTTGCTCTATTATTTACAACAGGAAAAACAACAAGTTAAAGAGCCGGCTATTATTCTTCCGAACAAAAAGAGCGGCCCGTATTATGGGTTATATGATAAAAAGCTTCTTCCCATGCTTAATGATGCCCTTCAAAATGTCAACTCACTGGAGAATATCCTTGATTTCGCTTGCTATGCAAGACAGGCAAGAGGCGAGCTAGAATTCATGCAGATGAATAAGTAAAATAAAAAACAGCCGTTCGAATGGTGTTCTCATAACACCGCTCGACGGCTTTTATTTAATTAGCCCCCTTAAAAACAAGCATGAAACAGCCGGGGTCCGGTACGGTACCGGACCCCGGCTTGGACTTGCCGGCTTATTCATTACCAGAATTTATACCCTTGAGAGCCAGCAGGAGCGTGTTCGATCATGTGCCAAAACGGAACGGTATAAGCAATCAGGATAAGCGCTGCACTGATGCCGACCCACAGCTTCCAGTTTTCCAAAATGACCGGTGTTTTCACCGCAGCATCTTCCACCTCTCCGATCGGGAACTCTGTTTCTCCTTTTGGTGCTTGAAACGCTAGATAATAAGCGATATAGAGTACGAGCAGGATGGCAAGGAATAGAATCGTACCGCCAATCGCCATAACTGCTTGATACGGGATCCAGTCGACCGCCTGCGGGTGGTCGTTGTATGTCGTATACGCCGTACGCCTTGGTGCGCCGAACAGTCCGACCAAGTGCATAGCACCAGACATAAAGAACATGCCGACAGCCCACATCACTGTTTGGATGATACCGAGCTTATGCATTCTTTTTGTCAGTGTACGTCCTGATAAATAAGGAATGAGCCAATAGCTGATTCCAAAGAACGTTAGTGTTACAGAAGAAGCGACCGTCAAGTGAAAATGGCCGGTTACCCATAATGTATTATGAACGACCTGGTTCATCTGATGACTTGCGTTAATGATTCCGCCAGCGCCAGCCGGGATGAAGATCAGCATCCCCATCATCGGGGCAAAGAAACGCACATCGCTCCAAGGCAGCACTTTCAGCCAGCCGAAAATGCCTTTTGCTCCTTTTTTGCGTCCCGCTGTCTCAAATACAGCAAACATGGAGAAAGCAGTCATAAGAGACGGTATGATCACCATGAATGTGAGCACGACCTGAAAGAACTTCCATGTGTGCGAGATTCCCGGTTCAAGGAGCTGATGGTGGAAACCTACCGGGATACTGAACAGCAAGAACAATACGAATGACAATCTAGCGAGCG
Organism: Fictibacillus iocasae; assembly: GCF_042665465.1. Lineage (NCBI taxonomy): Bacteria > Bacillati > Bacillota > Bacilli > Caryophanales > Fictibacillaceae > Fictibacillus > Fictibacillus iocasae. Next base: position 148,022 of record NZ_JBHTCP010000012.1, read on the forward strand.
CGTCGCTGAAGATCTTGCCGCCAATGATTTTAGGGATGACCACATACCAGCACATATAAGCGGGAAGCAGCCAGAAATAAACGAGCGGGTGTCCGAAATACCAGAACAACGTGCGGCTGATCAGGATATCAATCTTCTCTACCCAGCCGAACGACCACGGAATGAACTGAAAAATGACTGCTGCCGCTACACCTAGTGTGGCAATAAACCACATGGCCATCGTCATTGATGCCATAAAGCTAAACAGCGGAGATAGTTTTTCCTTCGTTACTTGTTTCCAGATGTAATATTGTCTCCACATCGAAAAAGCACAAAGCCAGCTGCCTACGACTACGTGGACAAGCGCCACATAAAACCAAGGAGACGCCTGTAATGGGGCATAAAACGTGTAGAGGACCGTCGCCTTGTTTAACAAGATAAATACAGTAGCAAGACCTGTACCGAACGTCATCATCCAGAACCCGAGCCAGCCTGTTTTGTAGGGCACGACATACAATTCACCGAGCGTTTTGCTGATGCCCGCGTACAAAAAACCCATAATAAAGTATGTTGTAAAAATAAGAGCAAGAAGCACACCATGTGCGGTCAGCAGCTGATAATAGCCGATCCCGGCAGGAAGCTCGATGACACCGCCGCGAACAAGCGTCTGAAGCAGGCCAGCAGTGGCACCTAGAAATAAAGCGATAAAACTGACAAGAATAAACGATTGGCTCAACCGTGCGTCGCGTTTGGCAATCATGGTGTTACCTCCAGTGTGACAGCCATGACCTGATGGCCGGCACCGCAATATTCGTTGCAAAGAATTAAATACTTTCCGGGTTTCGTGAACGTCTGCTTGATCGTGCTCACATAACCGGGTGTGATCATCATGTTCACGTTTGTTGCAGGAATTTGAAATCCGTGTACCACATCCGTGCTCGTCACTTTAAATGTGACGGTTGAACCAGCAGGCACTTGAAGTTTTTGCGGTGTAAAGGTGAACGCCTGTGCCAGCATCACGGCTTCGTATTCTTTATTTCCTTTTTTGAAGAGCCCCGGTTTATCAAATGGCGCTGTCGCCGTTGCTGTTTTCGGGTCGAGTGTTTCCATGTGGCTCGGCGGGTGGCTGCCCATCGCGTAGGCGGACACACCGACGATGGATAAAAAAGCGACCAAGCAAACAGCTCCGAACCAGAGCCATAACTTTTCATACTTATGAATGTGCATGTTTCTTCCTCCTTACCGTGATAAATATAATGCGTATACCGCACTCCAGGATAAAATAATAAACAGTCCAAGCAGCATGACCGAAAACAGCGTACCTTTTAATTCTTGTTCTTTTGTTTCTTTCTTTGTCTTCTTGTGCTTGTTCGTTTCGATCTGAGGCATCCACGTTCCCTCCTTCGTTATCTACACTCATATCATACGTCCGCTGAGGAGCGGTTCGCTGTGATAAAAATCATACAGAAGTGAATTTGATGAAGAGGCTGATCTCCGTTACAGGTGTACGCTTTTCAATGGCTGTCAGTAAAGTGCGGCTAAGTTCGTTCCATCCCAACTATCTAAAAAACACAACACAAAAACAGCGGACTGCCGTGTTGGCAATCCGCTGTTTTTGTGATTAGTTTTGCATGATAAAATCTTTTTCAGCGCTTTCTTCGTTTTCGAAAACGTGGAGGATTTCATATTTTGTGTTTCGCTGTGCTGGAATCTTCCCTGCTTCGCGTATGAGTCGCAATGTGAGATTCGTGTTGACCTTGTGCGTTGTTCCTGCTGCTGAAACCACATTTTCTTCCATCATCGTGCTGCCAAAATCGTTGCAGCCATAATGAAGGGATTTCTTTCCGACTTCCGGTCCCATCGTGACCCATGACGATTGGAAATTCGGAATGTTATCAAGGAAGAGGCGTGAGATCGCGACGTTCTTCAAATATTCTCTCGGTGTTACCTTTTCCGCCTTCATGTTTGTGTTATCCGGCTGGAACGTCCATGAGATGAACGCTAAGAAACAATTCGCTTCATCTTGTGCTTCACGCACGCGCAGAAGATGCATCGCACGTTCTTCAAACGTTTCCCCGAACCCGATCACCATCGTGGCCGTCGAATGAAGACCCGCCTTCTTGGCTTCCTTCATGCATTCGATCCATTCTGTCCATGAGCCTTTCAAGCGGCTGATGCGCTTTCTTGTCCGGTCATCAAGAATTTCTGCTCCGCCGCCGGGAAGAGAATCCAGGCCGGCTTCTTTCAGCTCGCGAAGTACTTCCTGCAGCGATAAGCCTGACACTTCAACCATCTTCCAGATCTCAGCCGGGGAGAACGAATGCATCGTAATATCAAACCGTTTCTTGATGCTGCGCAATAGGTCTGTATAATACGAGAATGGCAGGTTCGGGTTCGTGCCGCCTTGCATTAAGATCTCCGTACCGCCGACATCGACCGTTTCCTGTATCTTTTGAAAAATCACTTCGTCATCAAGCACATATCCTTCATTACTGCCTGGCGCTCTGTAAAAGGCGCAGAACCGGCAGTATGTATCACACACATTCGTATAATTGACGTTTCTTCCGATCACAAAAGTTGTTATAGGTTCAGGGTGCCACTTCTTCATAATACTATCAGCGGCTTCACCCATCTTTTCCACTTCATCGCTTTCGTAAAGAGCTACTGCATCTTCAACCGTCAGCCGCTCTCCATCCACCGCTTTTTTCAGAATAGAATCTATGCTCATCGTCATAATCCTCCAGTCATACAGCCTCTTTGCTAATGATCATATCGTACCATATTTCTCATTTCTACGACACATTCGGCACTTGCTCCCTATATTACAGCCGGTAATTGATCTCTCCGCCCATAAAGACAGGGATGCTGAGATGGCGGATTCTTTCCATGATGCGCAGCGCCTTCATTTTCTCCATGCCGCCTTTCTGATCAAACGCAAGGTGTTCGGTCAGCAGGTCGAGCGTATAATTGGAGCTGTATAAAGTCGGCAGCTTCTCCATCATCCTGTGCTGAAGAATAACCCCTATAATCTCATCTCTTACCCAGTGTGTCAGATGTTCGGCACCAATATCATCAAGCATGAGAACAGGCACTTTCTTGAGCATGTCCATTTTTTCAGAGAACGTACCATTATTGATCGAGCTTTTCATTTCATGAAGAAACTCTGGTGTATGCACAATCATGGATTCAATATGCTTTTCAGCAAGCGCATTGGCGATAGCGCCAAGCAAATACGTTTTCCCTGTGCCGAACTTTCCATGTAAGTACAGCCCTTTCGCTGGCTGACCTAAGGAAACGGATTTGACAAAATCTACCGCATGGCGGATCGCTTCATTTCGTCCGCTGTCAACGGTATACAGGCGGTCAAAGCTCGCCTGCAAAATTTCTTTAGGAATAAAATAACTCTTCATCAACGTTGAGAGCGCTTTTTGTTTATCTTCCTGCATCTTGAGCGGGCATTTTCCGTAAGAGACCTCGATTACTTCTCTCACAAGCTTCAGATGAGGCTGATAGCCTGGCATCAAATTCGGACAAGCTTCAAGACCCGGACAGGCATCGCACGTTTTTCGCTCATTAGAGAACGAATAAAGTGAAGACAATGACTTTAATGCAGCAGCCTCCGAAACGTCCGGATGCATGGACAGGAATTCAGACACATATCGATCGGTTAGCACCTGATTTTTAAGTGATTCAAATTGTTCCTGAAAATTTCTCGTGTTCTTCAGCTGCTTCATTGCATCCTGAATGGATTCCATTGTGTATCACCTCTCTATAACCCTTTTAAAAGCTCATTCAGCCATTTCTTGTTTTCCTGTTCTTCCGGCTGTCCTGATTTCTCACTAGAGCTTTTTTGTTCCTCGTTCAGCCAGTCTGGCAGGCGATTGCTGTCACTAGGTGCCGCTCCTCGTCTTCCTTTATATGAAGACGCCGACTTCTTTTCCTGCCATTCTGCGTATTTCTTTTTCTCTGATTTAGCGAGATTAATGGCTTCAGGCACTGTTTGTATCCTTTTTCGCGCCCAATGGGAAGCAATCTTTTCCACAAGCCCTTTTGCCAGATTCATATCGTTAATGCGCATCACATAATCAAGCAATACGTTTACGACACCCGCCGGAAGCTTTTGGTCAACCATCAAGTGTGTAATAATGCCCAGATCGGCTTCAATTGGTTTGGTACCGCTGTACAGCTCAAGCATTTGGTAAGGAGATACTTCTTCAAAGAATTTAATCGTCTTTTCCTCTTCTGTTGCCGGTTCTTTACCATGCAGTGCTTTTAACGGAACAGGCTGCTTCCTCACAGCAAGTGAAGGCAAACCGTCATTGTTTTCGAAACGGTACCACTTCTGAACTTCTTTTCGTATGTTCTCAACCGTCAGCTGTCCATGAAGGTGGTAGGCGTTCTGCAGCTGAGCACTCATCTCAAGAGGATCCATTCGATAAATATAGGCGATTTTCATAATCGCTTCTTTCATCTCGTCTGTGATTTCTTCTTTCGGCACGATAAAGGAAGAAATATCCGCCATCATTAAATCCATATCAAACGAAAAGGAACGAAGACTGATTTCTTGGTTATCAGTGCGTTCGTCAAAAAGGTGCTCCTCTGTGCTATCTGATATTTCCATGTAACCTTTTGCGACCATTTCAGATGGATGCAGCGAGGTAAATACATCACTGAAAGAAGAGGTAATTTCCTTGTACTCTTCTTTCGCCAGCTTTTCCGTCAAAAATGATTGCTTTACTTCTATAAACTTTTTTTGTCCGAGACGATTGAACAAATAGATATTTAAAAAACCGTCTGTGAAAAAACCATATGGACTGAGAGGCTTTTGCAATTCATACAAAAATTCCCGTGATTGCTCATCCTCTTTTTTATACACCTTCAGCAAGCCGATCGCTTCGAGCTTTTTCCTTGCTTCAAAAATATCTTTAAGAGAGAACTGAGTGATGTTCATCAAGTGCTGATGGCTGCTTCGCTTATAGGCGTCCGCCTCCTGCCACCACGTCATAAAAAGACTGTACGCGAAAGCACCGACAAGCGGCTGATATAAAAGTGTCATCACTTTCTTATCCTGTTCATGCAGCACGCCGCAAAGCTGAACTGTATACATATCTACAGGAATAACCTCTTTAAAATGGCCGTTCATGCTCATCACCAATTTTCTCCGTACTTGTAATAGCGTTAAAGGGAAACTCGGCTGAAGCCAAGCCCTTTTTAGTTTTATCTGAATTTTTCAACCCATATAAAAAAGGAAAGAGCGTGTAAGCTCACGTTAGATTCGCTTAACGCTCTTCTTTTTTAATTAGCTCTTTCAATTCTTGAATAAAGACATTGATGTCCTTAAACTGCCTGTAAACAGACGCAAAACGCACGTAAGCGACTTCATCCGTCATAGAGAGATATTCCATTACCTTTTCTCCGACTTCGGTGCTCGGCACTTCTGGCACTCCTGAATTGCGGAGATCTTTTTCGATGCTGTCCACAATATGCTCCAGCTTTTCGAGCGAGACCGGCCGCTTTTCACAGGCGCGTATCAGTCCTCTAAGAATTTTCTCTCGTGAAAATTCCTCGCGTGTCCCGTCTTTTTTTATAATGATGAGCGGAGTCTGTTCCACCGTCTCAAACGTTGTAAAACGGTAGTTGCAGGATTCACATTCTCTTCGTCGCCTGATGGAGCGCCCTGTATGGACAGGACGTGAATCAAGCACCTTTGTTCCGTTATTCTGGCAGGAAGGACAGCGCAAATCAATCAACCCCGTACGTCATTTTTACATTCTACTAATATCTTAAAGAAAAGGCGGAGATGTGACAAGCAGTTTATGAATAATTTTCAGCTAAACCCGTGCCAATCAGTGGAAACTTTCGTTTCAAAACATCATAAAGCGTCATAATCATTCTCTCACAATAAGCGTTTTGAAAAGGCATTCCTGATTCTGACGTAATATTGATATCTACAGCTGTATGACGCCCCTGAAACGTAATTGCTGTCAGGACGGCAAAGGCCTTTTTTGGATGTAGTATATCAAACGTAATTTCACCGCGTTCAGCCGACTCACCAAGTGCCATATAATTTTTGTCTTCCTCTATAACTCCCGCCATGTAGGCAATGATCTCTTCTTTGGTGGCTTTAAAATAATGGGTGCGAAGATCCACATTTGCATGGTTCTCGTCCGTCTCCGCCTGGCTGTTCATCAAACTTTGAAGTTTGCGAAACAATGATCTCAACCTCCAACCGGTAATAATATAAACGATAAACATTAAGAAAACTTGGCTGACACCAGCCGTTAAGTCTGCCTTAGTTGCCCTTATACTTCATACCTATCTTAAAATACAATAAAAGGAGGTGCAGATACACCTCCTTCTTAATAACATGATTATTGAGCTGAGACTTTTGTTTTCGTTGCTTTAACTGGTCCCATTCCGCGCGGCACTTCTAGGTTCTCGCGAGTTTTCGCGCCAAGTGCTTCGGAAATGTAATCAGCAGCAACATTTGGATCAATACGATCGCCGCAAGTATAAACATCGATGCTGGCATAACCATGCTCAGGAAAGCTGTGAATCGTTAAGTGTGATTCAGAAATGATAACCACACCGCTTACTCCATGCGGTGCAAACTTATGAAAAGCTACTTCTCGGATTTCAGCACCGGCTTTAAGCGCTGCATCCACAAACGTTTCTTCAATAAACTTCATGTCGTTTAACTTTTCAGAGTCACAACCCCATAATTCAGCAATAACGTGTCTTCCCATTGTATCCATTAGCATAGTCCCCCTTATAAAAATTATCATGCCTTCAAGCATGCGGTATTGAACATCCACCACGGGGGAAAGTTAGTCCAAAGAGGTCCTAACCCTTTAAGTAGTATCCAACGCCTTGGTTTGCTTTATTGAAGTTCACGAATCATAGTATACTTCTTTTGATTTTTTTTTGCAATAAATACTTTGAAAAAAAATGAGGTATATTTTCAGTGATTATGAGTAGTTTATATTTACGCAGCATCATAGATGCTGTTGATTTCCGGTACAGGTGTACGCTTCCGCAGGGCGTGGCGAAAAGCAGGAATGGCTCGTTTAGCCCCGACAAACAAATGAGGATCCTCATTTCACTCAAAGAAGTTTTCCAAAAAGAAGTTTTGCATAAAACTTTTTTTGCACTAGGCTTTCTTCAAATAGATCAGCTAAAGGTAAAAACAAGCAACAGCACAAAAAGGAACCCGGTTATGGGTTCCTTTTTATTTTTAATCAAAATTATGCTGACATGTTCGCTGCTTTTACATTGAGCTGGGTGGCGACGAGTTTGGCGAGGTCGACGACGCGGCAAGAGTAGCCCCATTCGTTGTCGTACCATGCGAGAACTTTTACTTTTCTGTCTTCCATGACCATGGTGGATAATCCATCTACGATAGATGAATTTTCATTATGGTTGTAGTCAATGGATACGAGCGGCAAGTCGCTGTACGCGAGTACACCGTTCATGGATCCTTCTGCAGCTGACATGAACGCATGGTTCACTTGTTCTGCTGTAACGTCAGTCTTTAATTCTACCACTAGATCAACAAGGGATACGTTAGGTGTTGGTACGCGCAGCGCCATTCCGTTCAGCTTGCCTTCTAGATGCGGCAGTACTTTTGCGATAGCTTTAGCCGCTCCAGTAGATGTCGGAATAATCGACTGCCCGCATGCGCGCGCTCTTCTTAAATCCTTGTGCGGATTATCGATGTTTTTCTGGTCGTTCGTATACGCATGAATGGTCGTCATCATGCCAGAAACTACTCCGAACTGGTCATCGAGCACTTTGACTACAGGTGCGAGACAGTTTGTTGTGCAGGAAGCGTTAGAAAGAATATGATGTTCCTCTGTTTTGTATTCGCTTTCATTTACACCCATTACCACTGTTAAATCTTCATCCTTGCCCGGTGCAGTGATGATGACTTTTTTCGCTCCCGCTTCTAAGTGATAGCCTGCTGTTTCTTTTGTTTTAAATTTACCTGTCGCTTCAATAACAATGTCAATTCCAAGCTCGCCCCAAGGCAGTTCACGCGGATCTCTTGAATTAACAATAAGAACCTTTTTCCCGTTAACTAGCAGCGAATCTTCTTGTGGAATAACTTCCCCCATAAATAAACCATGGATGCTGTCGTATTTAACCATATGCGCGAGAGTCTCTGGAGTATAGCTGGCGTTAATCGCCACTACGTCCATTTCACCGCTCTCCATTATTTTACGGAATACCATTCTTCCGATACGTCCTAACCCGTTAATCGCTACTTTAGCCTTCATGAAGCTGCCCCTTCCAATTATGTTATACTTAATAACCACTTTATCTGCAATTAGTATATCATAATTAAAGCGAAAAAGAACATATTTTTGAGAAAAAAGGCGCAAAAAAAGGCACTTGCCATATAAGGCGTGCCTTAAAGTATGTTCCATTCTGTTAAAACGCGGTCTAATTGCTGATACAAATCTTCCTTTGACCCATCATTTTTCACAACAGCATCAGAAAGGTTTATTTTCTCCTCTAATGGCATCTGTGAAGAAATCCTCGCCTTAGCCTGTTCTTCTTTTAATGAATCTCTCGCTAGCAGCCTTTGCAGCTGTATGTCTTGAGGCACATAAATAAGAATTGTACGGTCCACCATATGCGTCAGCCTGCTTTCAAACAATAGCGGGATATCCATGACAACTGACATATTCCCCGCAAGAAAATGCTCCTCAGCCTGCCTTTTCATTTCCGTTCGGACAGCAGGATGGACGATGCTGTTGAGCAGCTCTCTTTTAGAAGCATCTTGAAAAATGATATCACCTAGACGCGAACGGTTGAGTGATAAATCACGGTCCAATACTTCTTCTCCGAAAGCCGCGACTATGCTTTCGTATGCCGGCATACCTTTTTCAACCACAAGCCTGGCGATCTTATCTGCGTCTACTACTGGGATTCCTTTATTAATCAAGTATTGAGAGGCCGTGCTTTTCCCGCTCGCAATACCTCCTGTAAGACCAATAATCAATTCTATCTACCCCTAACCTTACAATTTCATTAATCCTAAAATAATCAATAGCAGCCCTGGAAGCAAAGAAAGCTTCTGCACCCAGCTATATTTAGACATCAGCATGCCGCCGATCATGCCGGACCACAAGAATAGGCAGCTCATCACCGCGCAAACGGATGCTGTCATAAGGGGCGGCATGTCAATAAGCGCCGCTCCGATCCCTGCTCCGAATGCATCTAGAGACAACGCGATGCCAAGCAGCACCGCTTCAAGACCCGTAATGCTTCCAGACCGGTCCAAATCCGCCATTACCGGCTTCTTGAATATTTTTATGACAAGACCGATAGATTTAATTTCAAGATGCAGGACATCCTTCGTTTCGTTCACAAGTGTTTTCTCTTCTTTTTTAAACAGCACCTGCCATAAAAAAAAGATACCGATCACGATTAAAAGGATGCCCCCTAAAAGTTCGCCAGCATGAGGTGAAAAAAATCGTTCTATGCCGTGGCCAACAGCCATTGACGCGAACAAAGTAGCTGCCGAACAGCAGGAAATGATGAAGATGGAGCGAAACGGTATTTTGATTTCCTTCATTCCATAGGTTAATCCCGCGCCGAAACTATCCAAGCTTACCGCCAGTCCGAGCAGCCATAATGATAAAGATGGCATGGCGTATATCCCCTTTCCACATACAGAGTACGGTAGTATATGAAAAGAAGGTGACAAAGGTTATTTTTGGCAGGACGTGCAAATATGCGTGCCTCTGCCGGCCACGACTAAACGAACGATTTCCTTACCGCATGTACGGCAGCTTTCTCCTGTTCGTCCATATACATGCAGAGTCAGCTGAAACGTTCCTTGTTCACCTACTGAGTTCACATATGAACGGATGGTGCTGCCCCCTTTTTCGACGGACTCTCCCAATATGGTTACAATGTAAAAATGAAGCTTTTTCAGCCGGGGCAACGATAGCCGGCATGCTGGCGTTTCCGGATGGATGCCGGCACAGTGGAGGGCTTCGTCCACATATATGTTGCCAAGACCGGCAATGAACTGCTGATCCAAAAGTACCGCCTTGATAGAGCGGCTTGTCTTATGAAACATTTCTTTCATTAGCACTGGGGTAAACTCATCGGAAAGCGGTTCGGCTCCGAGCTTCGACAAAGGCAGCTGGGCATCCTCGGTTCCTTTAGTGAACAGATGCATCGTGCCGAATTTTCTTACGTCACGATACCGCAATTCTGTGCCATCGGTGAACGAAAAAATGACGTGTGTATGCTTGTCAGCCGGTTCATCCTTTGAAAAAAGGCCATACCGGCCCTCCATTCGAAGATGAGACACAATGGTATCTTCATTACAAATTAATTTTAGGAATTTTCCGCGGCGTTCAATTTTTTCAATGGTCTGCCCTTTTAGGCGAGCTTTGAACTCGTCAAGTTCAGGCAGCTTGATGATGTTTTCCCATTTCACAACAACATGATCGATCGTTTTGCCGATCACGAGCTGAGAGAGGGTATTTTTCACGTTTTCAACCTCAGGAAGCTCAGGCATACAAACGCCTCCTTTCATGCTTATCTTTAAACAAAGGCAGCCCTACAGGCTGCCTTTGTTTATTATTTCGCTTCGTACCATGTTTTTCCGTAATTCACATCAACCTTTAACGGAACATCTAACATCACAGCGCTTTCCATCACTTCGGCAACGAGCGAACACAACGTTTCTACTTCCTCTTCAGGGACTTCGAAGATCAATTCATCATGAACTTGCAGCAGCATTTTCGCCTGCAAGTTCTCTTGCTCGAGTCTCTCGTCCATATCGACCATCGCTTTTTTTATAATGTCCGCCGCTGTACCTTGTATCGGTGTGTTCATGGCTGTACGCTCAGCAAAGCCTCTCAGATTGAAGTTGCGGCTCGTGATCTCAGGCAAGTACCTTCTGCGATGGAGAAGCGTAGACACATATCCTTGCTGCTTCGCTTCCTGAATGATGGAGTCCATGTAGTTCTTTACGCCAGGAAAACTCTTTAAATAAGCATCAATAAATTCTGCCGCTTCTTTTCTCGTAATATTGAGGCTTTGTGAAAGACCATAATCAGAGATGCCGTAAACGATCCCAAAGTTAACCGCCTTGGCTCTCCGCCTCATTTCAGAGGTGACGTCTTTAGGGTCGACCTTGAATACATCGCTGGCTGTTTTCGTATGAACGTCCATTTCATTGCGGAACGCCTCCATCAAGTTTTCATCACGCGAAATATGGGCAAGAACGCGCAATTCAATTTGTGAGTAGTCAGCCGCTAGAATAAGCCAACCTGGCTTAGATGGAACGAACGCCTCGCGAATCTTCCTGCCTGCCTCAAGCCTGATCGGTATGTTCTGCAGGTTCGGTTCCGTCGAACTCAACCGTCCGGTCTGGGCAACGGCTTGGTTAAACCGTGTATGAACTCGTTCCGATTCATTGTCGATCACTTTTAAAAGACCTTCGATGTATGTGGAATTCAGCTTGCCCAGCTGGCGGTAAATTAAAATCTTGCTAATGATTTCATGCTTGCTCTCAAGCTTTTCTAGCACATCGACACTCGTCGAATAGCCTGTCTTCGTTTTCTTTACTGCAGGCAGTCCTAGCTTTTCAAATAAAATTTCTCCAAGCTGTTTGGGAGAATTGATGTTGAATGCCTCTCCAGCCAACTCGTGAATGTCACTCTCTAATACCTTAAGCTGGCCCTGAAGCTCAGACCCCATTTTCCGGAGTCTTTCTGGATCAACTTTTATCCCTTCTGTTTCCATCTTTCCTAATACGATAGACAAAGGCAGTTCCAGTTTATAGAACAAATCACTCTGCTCATTTTCCTCAAGCTTGCGGCTCAAAATCTGTTCGAGCTTCCTGACGGCATTTGCTTTCTGCGCTAAATGTTCTCCCAGTTCGTCATCAGAAGGCATCTTCCTTTTCGCCCCCTTGCCGTAAACCGCTTCATCACTGTCAAGCGGAGGAAGACCATATATGGATGCTACACCTGCCAGTTCCTCTGAGGAATCTGATGGATTGATGAGGTAGGAAGCGATCATCGCATCAAAAATGACCCCTTCAAGCACGATGCCTGCTCCCGCAAGTGCGGTAAACGCCCGTTTCGCATCAAATAAAATCTTGTGCTTAGAAGCAGAAGACATAAACTGTTTAAACGCTTCCGATTGAAGGGCCGTCTCACCCTTCACATAATAAATGCCGTTTTCACCTGCAATGCCAATACCTAAAATTTCTGGAGCACGGTATGAATCATGCGATGTTTCCACAATCAATGCTGCTGGAGAAGAAATCATGTCTTCAGTAAAGCTGTCAGCGTGGATATAAGGCACATCTTCTTTTTCCTCTGCAGCGACCTCACCTGCATCTCCTCCAAGGCGTTCAATGAGGGTGGAGAAGCCAAGCTCTTTGAACAGAGGAAGGACATCGGCCGGTTCAAACCCTTTATAACCTGTATCATCAAGTTCGATCTCAATCGGCGCTTCTTGCGTGATCGTAGCAAGCTCCTTGCTCATTATCGCCTGCTCTTTATGATCAGACAGCTTTTCTTTCAGCTTCGCTCCTGACACCTGTTCAATCTGGCTTAGCACTTTTTCAAGAGAACCGAACTGCTTAATCAGCTTTATTGCTGTTTTCTCCCCAACACCTGGAACACCGGGAATGTTATCTGACGGATCTCCCATAAGGCCCTTCATGTCTATAAACTGCTCAGGTGTAAGGCCATAGCGCTCGTCCACTTTAGAAAGATCATAGGCTTCGACTTCGGTAATGCCTTTCCTCGTCAGAACGACCTCTACATCAGGTGAAACTAGCTGCAGCAAGTCTTTATCTCCCGTAAAAACTTTAACTGACCACTCTCCGCCCGCTGCTTTGTTGGCGAGTGTCCCGATAATATCATCCGCCTCATAGTTTTCTAGCTCGTAGCGCTTTATGCCAAAAGAATCAAGAAGCTGGCGAATAAACGGAAACTGCTCGGACAGTTCGGGCGGTGTTTTTTGACGGCCGCCTTTGTATTCAGTGAACGTCTTATGACGGAACGTCGTTTTCCCTGCATCGAACGCAACGAGCATATGACTCGGCTGCTCATCTTCTAATATTTTCATCAGCATCATCGTGAAGCCGTAAACCGCATTCGTATAAACACCCTTATCATTGTTTAACAGCGGCAGCGCAAAGAAAGCACGGTAGGCAATGCTATTGCCGTCGATCAAAACCAATTTATTTGCCACAATAAGACCTCCTGAATGCAACACAATCTATTTATATTGTATCACGCTCCCACATGAAAAGAAAAACGACGAAGGACACAACACAAAGCCTCCCTCGCCTCTCTCACCTTATGCTGGCCGAAACTGATAGCTGCCCTTGCATTTTTGAGTTGTTGACTTCACACGCAGCAACCCCCGCTGGCAGCGTCCGCCTGCAGCGGAGGTCCATCACTTCTCAAGAACACTTAAACGACTGCAGAATCTATCGAAGGCAAAAAAAAGCACGAGAGCGGCTGCTCTCGTGTAAGGGGGTACTGAAAAAGGATACTTTTATATTATCCAAAGACTATTAAGCTAATTCGCTGTCTGTGTAAAGGATTTGTAAAATTCAATACTCTTCCTGTTTTTTATGAAACCGGATCGTAAACGTGGATCCCTTTCCTACAGCGCTCTTTACATCGATGGTGCCATGATGGGCTTCCACTAAGTGCTTAACAATAGCAAGGCCAAGACCTGTCCCACCTGAATTTCTGCTGCGCGCTTTATCTACTCTATAGAAGCGTTCGAATATCCTCGAGATCTCGTCTTCTGATATGCCGATGCCTGTATCGCTCACACTGAGCAAAACACTGCTGCCTTCATCCTTTACATCGATGGCAACTCGTCCACCCGCAGGCGTATAAGTCAAACTGTTGCTTATCAGATTAATGATGATCTGTTTGATACGAGGGGCATCGCCATCCATCATCGTGTCGCCTTTTGAACTAAAATCTAGTGCGATTCCCTTTTCGCCTGCTTTTTTCTCAAGCATCTCCATCGTCTCTTTGACTAATAGAGAAAGAGTGACCGGCTGCCAATCTAGTTTGAATCCTTGTTCGGTTTTGGAAAGATCGAGCAGATCCTGTATCAGACTTTGCAATCGCTCACTTTCATTGAGAATAATGGTAAGAAATTTCTTGCGGTATTCTGGATTTTCACCCGCTCCATCCAGCAGCGTTTCCGCAAATCCTTTAAGGGATGTAATAGGTGTCTTGAGTTCATGCGAAACGTTCGCTACAAAGTCCTTCCTCATCTGCTCAAGTTTCTTCATTTCGGAAATATCGTGAAAGACAAGCACGATTCCTCGAAGCTTTCCGTTGCTGTCTAAGATTGGTACACTGTCTACACTGAAATGCTTGCGCTCAATGTGAACAGGCAGGAGCACGTCGCGGCGTACATTCTTTTCAGTCAGATACGTTTCTTTTACCACTTCTTTAATTTCAGCATGCGGAAAGACCTCATAAAACAAGTGGCCGGTCCAGGAATCAGCATGCTCCTTGAAATATTCTTTAAACGCCCGGTTCACGAGGTTAATATATCCGTTTGAATCAATCAAAATGAGGCCGCTTCCCATGTTTTCAATAAGCGTCTTCAGCCTGTCATGCTGCGATTCATGAGATTTCGTCATTTTCTCCAAATTCCGTGCGAGCACATTCAAGGAATAGTTTAGTTCGCCAATATCCTCACCACGGTATTCATACGTCCTTACTTTGAAGTTTCCGCGTGCCAGCTCTTTTGCTGTAAACGTCGCTTCATCAACCGGACGTACAATCCTTTGAATAATTTTCACGGATACAATCAATATGATAATAAAGCAGACAAAGAATCCGGCTGCCATCATAAGCCATAATGAACGTTCCGCCTCTTCGTCAGCTCCTGATTTAACAGCAAGCTGAACATAGCCCGCTTCTCTCGTTTCCCTGACACGGATCGTAAAGTAATCATAGCCGCTGATCGTGGTTTTATAAATGGATGTGCCGTCCACCTTTGTTTTCAATGCTTGGACAGGAAAATCTTTCGTTTCCTCAAAATTCCCTGATGTTTCTGTCGCCTCACCGTTCGGGTTTAATATAGAGGCTGTCACATTTAAATCTTCTGCTGTCTGCTCGAGCAGCCCTTTTACGGCTACACTTCCGCTGTCTACTCTCAGCACATAGGCAATCAGCTTTAGGTTTTTTTCATACGTGTTGACACGGTTATCTTTTACATTATGGTGAATGATGTTTCCAACGATTAAAGCAAGCAGGGTAAATACGACCATGATTCCAAAAAGGAACAGCGTCAGTACCCTGTTTTTAATATCAGCCATTTACCACTGGCTCCTCCATTTTGTAGCCAAGACCTCTAATTGTTTTGATGTAGATCGGCTTTCTTGTATTCTCCTCAATCTTTTCTCTAAGGTGACTGATGTGAACGTCCACAATGCGAGTATCGCCCACAAAATCATAATTCCAAACCGCTGAAAGCAGCTGTTCTCTTGTCATGACTCTATTTTTGTGGCGCACTAGGTAAACAAGAAGCTCAAATTCTTTCGGTGTCAGTTCTAGTGCACTTCCTTGAAAATACGCTTCATAGTTTTCAGGGAACACTTCAACTTCTCCAACTGCCAGCTTTTCACTCGTCTGATTGTTAACGGAAGAATCAGGTGCCGCCGCTTGCTGGCTTCTTCGTAAAATAGCCTTTACTCTAGCCACCACTTCACGCGGACTGAACGGTTTTGTCATGTAATCGTCAGCGCCAAGCTCTAGCCCGAGAACTTTATCGAATTCGTCGTCTTTTGCAGTCAGCATCAAAATAGGAATGAAGAGCTGTTTTTGCCGAAGTGATTTACATACTTCCAAACCGTCAAGCTCAGGCAGCATTAAATCGAGAATAATAAGGTCTGGCTGTTCCGCTTCTGCTTTTTCGAGCCCTTCCCTGCCATCCATCGCCGTAACGACCTGAAATCCTGCTTGTTCGAGATTAAATTGGAGCAATGTCAGAATAGATAGTTCATCTTCTACTACTAATATTTTCTGGCTCATACGATCCCTGCTTTCATTCGGCTGTATTAAACAAATCATACTATTTTTTGCAGTCTCACACAAAAGCTGCTTACTCTATTTTCATATATTTTACACTTATTTTACGATGTTTTAACATTAAATTAATAAGTTGAACGTTTTTTCCTTTTATCCCCTTATTTTGAAAAGCTGATTTCGCAAAGCTCGTTTTTAGGATTCATAAGATATAAGTTCTTTTTTAAAGGCTCTTTTCGCAGAGATTGTTGCTAATGATTGAACGGCTATGAGAAGTATTGAACTGCTGAAGTTCTTCTGTGTAGTACATCATCCTTCAATATGCTATCTATAGGGATTGCTTGCATATCATTAAATGACTTCTTCTAAATCTTTAGTTTAATCAACATTAAATACTTCATTGATAAGTTGATCGGAGTGAAAGGTGCCCACGCCTCGAAAAAGAAGTTCACTTTTTCTTGCGTTTGATGTCTTGCTACACAGCTTTCCTGACCCTTCAATGGCGCTTGGAGAGCGTTGGGGCTCATTGTGTCCAGCTACGGCGGCTAGCCCCTCGTGGTCAAATGAGCCAGTGCCCAATAAGTCAAAAACCGATTCTTTAGGCCCCTTTCTCATTTGCTTGCCCTAGGCTAAACGAGCCCACCCGTGCTTTTCGCCTCACACCTCTGGATAAGCGTGCACCTGTAACGGAGATCAACCTCTTCTCGAATTCTAAAAGCAACAATGTTTACGAAAACAGTTTTTTTTAAAAGATAAGTGAATCAATTTCATAATTGCTTTGTTTAAAAATGCCGAAAGAATCCTCACAAGGGAAATTTCGGCTTTTTTTAATTAGGCTGCTTGGTTTTGAAGGTTTTT
>NZ_JBHTCP010000013.1:0-324947 GCF_042665465.1 Fictibacillus iocasae
GGCCAGTTTTTGTGACAGCATGGAAAAGCACCTCCTTCAATGAGATACTTCTATCGTACCGGAGGTGCCATACAAGTTATATGCGTTGTTTGAATACGGGCTTACGATGTTCTTCATGTCAGGATTTTTTAATTTGAATTTTATAGGGATATAAAAAGCACTTACGCCTAAAAAAATGTAAGTGCTACGTTTGTAAATCGATCTTCCGCAATTTAATTCTACTCAACTGGACCCATAAATTCAGTGATAATGAGGATATGCTCTCTAAGTTTAACTTTCTTTAAGTTCTCTACTTTTTCAGGACCTCCTAAACCTAATAGAGGTGTATAGCCGAAGCATTCGTCATATTCGGGTTCACCATATTTTTCTATAGCGATTGGATAGGGCTGCCACATCAAATATTCGTCTCGGAATTTTTCTGAATCTAGACTCCTTAAAAATAAGAGGAAATTAGGAAAAAGAGTTTTTAAGACACCATATCTAAAGTTAAGCAATCTAACATAACCGTCCGCCCAAATAATTAAATCCCCCATGCTGGTTGCGAATAACACTATTGCATCTTTATATCTTTGACTGCATTCTTGCATAATATCAATGTACTCTTCCGGATTGACAACCTTTAAATAATCTTTCATATACGTACCAAAGCCGTAGTTCTTCCATAAAGCTATCACTTCTTTAGGCACTAGGTTTGAATATTTGTCTATAAACTCTTCTGGAACCTTTAGATGCAGTTCAAAGTCATATAAAATCTTCTCCATGCTATTACCCCTCAGTTTATTAATTTTACATTTAAATAAGTATTTTTTAATTCTGTAGATGTCATTTTTTTCGCTATTTCTCTTATCTGTTCATCAACTATATCAATTCTGTACCTCCATTGGGAACCTATTGAAGAGTTGATACCTTTATCACCCATTCCACCTATATTTTCAGGCATTCCTCCAGCAATTTGATCTGGATTATGAAGTGCAGCTTGTGTATTTAACCATGCTTTCGCTTCCTTTTCTGCTTCATCAAAGGATTTCCCTTCATCCATAAGTATCGTAATTTTGTCGAACAGAGCTTCTTCCCTTGCAGTTTGTTGAGCCGCATTCCCTTCTATAGCTCTACCTTTTGCAATATATCTTCCCCTATTTTTCAAGTACTCATCAACCGTTAGCTCATTCATCCCTATTTCTTGGTCTTTTAACTGCCGTGCAAATTCTTCTGGGTCGTGTTTAATGTTTCTGTTAAAGTGCACTTCAATTTCTTTCATTCTTGGTGCATGACTTAATGGTTTGTGACTGCCACCTTGATTTACAACTTCCTTTTTCCCAACCATCTCACCGACAGTTATCTTGTTCACGTTAAAATGATAATCAAAGAGAGGGAGTTGCCCTCCAGTTCCGACAGGTGATGTTAACATTACCTTTAACTCTGGTACCGGCAATTCAATTTTATAAATGCGATTCGCTACTGCCTTACGTACCGCATTCGCCTTCTCTACCTGGGCCTGCGCATACTCTTTGCTGACGACTTTGGCGTATTGCATCTTTGCGGCGATGTCAGTTTTGAGGCCGCGATAGGCGGCTTGGGCGTTAGCGGTCTGCGACATCGCAAATTCCTTGCCGTCCATTTTAGCGTATTGGACTTGAGCGGTGATGTCGGTTTTAAATCCTACGTAGGCGGACTTTGCGTTAGCCGCCTGATTTCTCACAAACTTCTTCACCGGCACTTTATCTAGAACAGCCGCAGCTCCTGTTACACCCATAATCGTAAACGCGTTGATTAGGCTCTGCTGGCGCTGTTCGTCGGTGAGCTTGTTGCCGAGGAGGTCTTCGCCTCTGAAGTACTCGCTGAACCCGTTGGCGGACACCGCGCCGTAGATGCCGTACTCTGCTTTTTGCAGGTAGCTCCAGGCATCTCCGTGCTTGTAGGCGTCTAGCGTGTTGGTTGTCGCTTTCATGCCTTTGGCTGCCTTAACACCGGTACTGACGCCTTTTACCGCGCGTCCACCCCAGCCGATAACCGGGATGTAGCCGGCGACCGCCATCGCGCCTGCCGAGATGCGCTCGCTCGTGGACAGCCGTTTTCCAGTGACCGGATCCACACCCAAGACAGCGCGCTTCGTGTCGTTTAACCCGGTGACCTCCGCTGCCATGAGGCAGAATGTGTCCCAAGACTTTTCGAGCAGCGGCTTGCTTTCCTGTTCCTTGATCTCTCGAGCAATTTCCCGTTCCTTTTTCTGTTCTTTTTTAAACGTTATGTAATTCGTGCTGTCCTGTTTGACCTTTTCGAGCGTCTGATGAATCTCGTCGGTTCGGTACGCCTCGGCGTTAAAATGGATAGGGGAAATGCTTTCGCCCTGCCGCGAGTGGTTCATGAGCGTCATGAACAGTGCACTCACGCTTCTCTCCGCATCAAGCGACGTGTTGTATTCGGCCGCAAGCTCTGTGTCAAAGCCTTGAACCTGAAGTGCGGTGTCGGCCCGCTTTTTCTGCGCATTTTCCATCAAATCGTTAAACGTGTCGGTGGAAAACGGAGTTAGTGAAACAAGATCACTCACAGAATTTAGTATCCTCTCGAGTGTATCATGCTGGTTGTCGACCATGTTCCGTGCTGTCTGAACGCCACGATGGACGCTCGAGTTCAGAAACTCTTCATAAACGACCGTTTTGCCCGAAAGCTCTCGTGCCTCAGCACCGCCCGGAATACTTTTCAAAAAGGCCGTATGGTGCTCGATGAATTCGAGCCACTTGTCCACGACATCACAGTGCGCCTCGTAAAACCCTTTAATCGCATCCGCTCCGTGACCTTGAAACTCAGTGTCATCCACTATTGTACGAAATGTTTTCTTCAGCTTCAAAAGCTGAACTCGTAAATCTGCATACTGTTCGACCCGCTCCTCCATCGCGTCGAACAGCGTAAGGCTCTCGTAGATTCTGCCCATTCTCCGGTTGCCCTCCATTCCCGCATTATTGAACACCCATTCAGTTAAAAATTACCATTATATTATATACCCCGTGACAAGGTAACGAAACGGACAAACCGACTGTTTATGTGCTGAATTTGTAGTAAGAGTTTACTGTTTTTAGGAAAGATTTTCTTTTTCCTGCCATAAAAATACCGGTTTTCCATCATGGCAAAAAAAAAGACAGACCAAGTCTGCCTTTTCCATTTCTATTATCACTGTCTAAACTCTATTAAAATATCTCGTATTCTTTTATCAAAACGAACGGGCCAACCACCGCGGTGATCCATTTTGGTAATAAAGAGGTTGTGGTCTTCTCTTACCGGTTCTGGGCATTTGAGCAGTTTTTCTCTAGCTGATTTGCTGGCGTTCTTGAACGTTTAACGTCAGACTGTTTCATACTTTTTGTGACTGTACCTCGGCAGCTCCCCAACCCACTCTGGAACCGCTGTTTCTTTCATGTTGATATAATCCGTACCTAGACTACTCCACAGCTCGTGGCGAATGGTGAGGAATAATTGATATATTTGTTCGTTTACTTCTGATACTGGCGATGTGTAATGGTATTCGTAATACGGCTGTTCACCATTTTGAATGAGGTCGGTACGGTGGGTTATTTTGGACTGGATCACAGCGTCTATTCCAAGCGCCTTTAATGGAGCAAGATATAACCGCATCACAACGGCCTCTACCTCTCCGTCGAGTATTTTCTTTTTGCCGCCTTTATACTGGATGGTGCCCAGCTGGATCTTTGCTTGAGGCAGCCCAAGCTTTTCTATTAGTTCTTTTGGAAGCTCGATGGCTGCACTTTCCACTGCGTTTTTCCCGCTTGCGATTAACTTCAGCTCGCAAAACTTTTCGCACAAAAAATGAAACAGCTCTTTACCTGACTCTAGCACCATCACCATTTTTTATCCCCCTATTAGCCTAGTTTATACGCTGCCCGAATCCTTCCAGACGATGAATACCCTAAAGTCTGGTTCTGCAAGTAAGACAGGACAGGCTGTTGATTCGGACAGTTCGATTCTTGAATATAGCGGTGCATATCTTCCCATGTCGCTCGTTTAAAGGTTCCGGCCGTCTGCACGATATGCTTTCCAAACTGGGACTCGATTTCGCGTTCTTTTTCATCGCGAACGAGATTGATCAGGTAAAATCGTTTCCCTTTTTGCTTTGCCATCCACGTTCCGAGCAGCCAGAAACGGAGCAGCTCGTATTTCTTCTCCCCAACGGCAATGCTCGTGAAGTCTGAACGAAACACCGTATCATAATGTTTATCATCCGCTTCTGTATAACACATTTCAACCGAGGCTCTAGATGGCATTGTATTGTTGCCGGACCCTGTTTTGCACTCTATGATAATCAAAGCCCCATCGGTTTCCAGGAGAACGTCCGGCTCGCTCCCTCTTGACGATCGTTCACCAAACACCTTGTGCGCTTGAAGCAACAGCGGATTCGTCCCTCCCGTACGTTCATCGAAACACCAATAATGAATCTTAGCATTGTCGGTACCACTCACCCCGATCGACGCCAAGTATCCCGGTAGCAAATTGTTTTTCTCTAAATAACGAAACGAATTCCACGTAACCGCATCCTCTGAATTGCTGCGCGCCAGCCGGTTTTCCCGCTTTTTCACGAGAATTTTCTCGAGTAATGCCAGATCCTCAGGAGCATCAGAGAGCAAGTTCGATGTATAGTGACTGTACTCAAAGGTCGTCGGAGACAAAAAGATTTGATGAGTGGGGCAAAGATACTTTTCATCTCGTACAAAGTGTTTCTTCTGGCGTTCAGCCGTGTGACGGCAGCCGCGGACCGGGCACTCCACCTGATCCGCGGTGTGGCTCACTTTCTCCTTTAACGTTTTGAGGTTATACATCTACATGCCTCCCTTATTTTAATAAGCTTCTCTGTAAAAACTCCAATACAGGCTCAAAATAACGCGCTCGGTTTCGTAAAGAGAACCCAGGATGGTAGGTGCGGTATGTATGGATTGGTAATTTATCATGTTTCAATTGAGCAAGAATCCTTGGATCAAAACCGTCCACCATCTCAAATGAAACACCTTCAAACGTCTGACGAATTCTTTCATCATAATACGGTCCTGTAAAAAAAATCATGACATCCGGCTCTAGCATTTCAATCTCGCTATGCAGAACAAGAAAACTAGAGCAAACGGCTTCTTCTACCGATTTACTCGGCCTCGTGTTGTTTTGATCAATTCTTATCAAATTTGTTGTCATAAACGTGTAGTCTGGGCTGTCAGGATTTAATGCTTTGTGAATCTCATGAGCTCCCTTCCAGAACGGTGCATGAGCCCATTTGTTGTCTTGGCGAAATTGAAGATACATGTTCTGCAGCTTCCGAACTGCTTCTTCCTTTTCAACCGTCAACAAGTCGGAGTACTTTTCCCAGCCGTTGGACTCTTTTCCAACGATCAGCACCTTATGCTTGTCTTCTATGTACCCAGGTACAACATCAATAAGCCAAGGCATGGACAGTTCAGAAATAGAAACCCCGCTCTGTTGTATGGCCTCCGTTAAGTAATCCCAGTGTTCCAAATAAGTAGATTCTAAAACTCTTTCTTTTGTCCTTTCCATACAGCACGCTCCTAGTTATTTCTTAAACACTTGTTTAAATGGTAGTTTTCACTTAATTCGTATTCTCAAGTTGAATATCCATATATGTCATTATTCTGTTTTAACATGTGCATTCCTTTCATCAACACAACCACATAGTGTTCTATTTAAGTGCTTCCTCATCCACCTGATTGCCTCTGTAAAATATTATGAATGAAACACAAGCTAAAATTTGTTGAAAATTGACCGATAATAACCAATGTAATCTACTGAAAAAGGAGTATGTTTTCTATGCAATTTATTATCATTATACTTATCATTTTTGGACTTATTATGTTAGTAAATAAGGGGCCGGTATCCATGCAAAACCTTTCATTCAATGCTCGAGTCGGAATCTTCTCACTGTTAATTGGAATTATCTTTAAATTTCTATCTTCTACCCAAAGTGTAAGCAGCTCAGGATATGGTGGGGAATCAGAGTCTTTTTTATTTTCAATGTTAACTACTTTTAGCAACCTGGCTTTCCTCGTTTCCATCGGCTGTTTAACGCTTGGATTATTTAGAATGTTCTTTTCAAATCGATAACTCGTTAAACTACGCATAAAAAGAAGCGTGAGACCTCGTCTCACGCTTCTTTTTGTACCTATGATGCTGTTATGGAATTTAGTACCCTAGCCTGACATCAGTACCGGACCCCGATTATGTTAACTAAAACAGTCAGCTGCTCAACAAAAAGGATGCAACGGATGTACCCATAACCATTGCCCAGAATAAGATCGTTCGATTGAGTCTTGCCATCTTCGGCTGCAGCAGCTTTTCTAAAACGGTAAAGATAATCCAGATCATAACAAAGTTACCGGCAAAAAATACTAGAAAGGTTAGTAGTGTATTCATTTCTTCATACTCCTTATGGGCATAAATGATAGCTTCTTTATTAGATGAACGCAAAAAGCGGGTTGCTCTGTGCAGCAACCCGCTTTTCTCACTTCTTTATTGAAGTGCAGGTATGGCCGTGTGTCTGAAGCTCTCTTGACATCGTAAAATTAGCAAGTCCAGTTCCTGGCTTAGGGCTATGATTTTGTTATCTGTCAGCTGTTTCGATGTATGATAGTGTGCATATAGTTCTTCACGCTTTAACGCAATTAACTGTATCAAGTCTTGCTCATTCAAAGGACTTTCCGACCTTTCCTCAAAAAATTTTAACTTGATTGTACCATACATACAGGAAAAATTATACATAAGTGTAAACTATTTTACTTTTCTAGCTAACAAAAACAAGCAGGGGTCCGGTACCTTGGTACCGGACCCCTGCTTGGACTGCTTGTAAGCTTGTTAAATCGCGTATTTCTGAAGCTCTAATATATGCTCTAATCCTGCGTGTGCGGTTGCAAATGTGGGGATGGAGGAGTCGAGGCTTTGAATCGTGATAGCGAGTTCTGTCGAGATGCCGATGATAATGCATTGTGCACCGAGCAAGTGAAGGCAGTCGCTAAGGTTTTGAATGGTCCTTTTAATCCCGTCATCAAAGGAATGCAGGCCGACCAAACTGATTAGCACATATCGAATGCGGCTGGATGTGCATTCATTCAGCACTGACGTAATCATTCGTTCCGCGCGTTCATCATCAAAGCTTCCGATCAGCGGAAGGGCAATGGTGTCTTTCCAAATTTTAAGGATTGGAACTGAGAGATCCTGCAGCAGCTTTTCTTTTTACCGCTCCTCTTCGGCCTTTGTCGTGACGTCCATTAGCATTACCACATAGCCCTCGATTTCATTTATCTCGTTCTTGATGGTTGTGACGACGATATCCGCTACAAAACGGTCTTTTATTTTAATTCTTGCCCGGTGACCTTCTGTCAGGTTCTCCATAATGTGCTGCTGATAGCTGGGCTGCTTGTGAAACCGGTCCATGCTCATACCAATTAAATCCTCGGGACTGGATAGACCGTATAAAGGAACAACCACTTCAAATAAACGTGCCGCATACGCATTCATCCACCGTATCGTAAAGCTTTTGTCTGCAATAATAATGTTCTCGCCAATGCTGTCCAGTACGTTACCCATACGAAAATTTCCGGGCAGCTTTCCGACCGCTTGCATACCATCACCTGATTTCCCCAAATTAATTCTCTATATGACCAAACGTATCTCTATACCCTTCCATAGCAATGTTGAAACAAAACCTAGGGGGTCCGGTACACATGGTACCGGACCCCCACTAAAATTTTTACATCAGCTCAAATTCTACACCCGGAGGATAGAGTGTGACGTACTCTTCTTCACTGTTTTCATAGGCGATTTTCACCGTGCTGTCCAGCAGCTCGTTTTCACGCAGTTCTTCCAAGGTCGCCTGAAGCGCCTTTTCTGGGTCTACTACATAGCAGAATATGTTCGTTGTTCCGCTGCCCACGTCACCGCCGTCGCAATGGCCGTTGCCTGTCCAGCCGAGTGCTTCGTTCATGATGTCTTCTGCGATGTGCCTTTTCTCCAAAGCCTCATCCGCTTTATCCGGTGTGTAACTGAACTGCACGACGAACTCGATCAACTCGTCTTCGTCCAGCTCCTCGTACCCGTTTTCCATCTGTTCGGACGCGAGCCGCTCCATTTCCTTTGCCGGCTTGTCGAACATGCCGAGCTTAATCTCTTCTGCTTCGCCTCGGTCACCGACTGTGCCATAATGAACCGTCAGCAGTTTGCCATCGTTCCACACTTCCCAATATAGCCATGCATTATTCGTTTTCTTCAGCAGTTTCATCATCAATCATCTACTCACCTTCCATTAATTGTTATATACTAATAACATCATCATTGAAAAGAGGACTTCATCTATGAACAAAAATCATTCGCCTTATTTTACTTATTTTTACGGTTCCTCACTGAGTTTTATCGCCTTTCTTCTTATTGTACTCCTGTTTCCACTCGCACTGAAAGACTTTGATGACCTATGGTTCAGTTACTTTCTTGTCACCTTTTGGGGAATACCGTTCGTGTATGTGACCACACTGATCGCCTATGGAAGTTATTTCGTGGTAAAGCGTTTCAATCCTTCTTGGAAACTATCACTCCACCTATTTATTTCCGCTTTGTCGATTGCCGTGCTGTTCGCGATTGGTTTTTCAGAAGACTCCGTGTTTAGCCCGCTTCTTGTCGCCATAATCGGCGGAGCGGCTGCGTTTCTTTTAGGAACAAAGGCAAAGAAATCGGCAGGATCGTATGTTGTCACACTCATTCCTGTCCTGCATCTTGCTGGAGTCGTTCTCGTATCGGTTATCTTCAATTAATAAACGGCACTTACGAAAAGCGGTTTGCTGGAATGGTGAAAATTCTCATTACATTTATTCTATGTTCCATCGCATCTTACGTAGCCATAATGGGCGAGCACACTCACATTCGATCATCCTTCCGAGGGAGCTGGCGTTGGTTTTGGAATGGCCTTTGTAATCGTCTATAGCATTCCCGTTGCCCTGGTGGCCGGCTTTTTTGTCGCCAGTTTCGTTGGCGTCATTTATTTGTTAAACAAAGACCCCGATACCTTTCAAGATGAAGCAGGAAACAAGGAATGACAAACAAGCTCCTTAACGGCCATTGCCATTGAGGAGCTTTTACATTCTGGTATGTCGTCGCACTCACACACGCTTCTTCATCTCGTTCAAACTATACAGCGCCATATCCCGCACGTCTCTGTTCTTGCTCAGAGAAAACTCGTCCAGCATCTCGCGCAGTTCACCATCCTCGATGATTCCTTTGTTGTCGCCTTGTGAACAGCACACAAGAAAAAGCAGGAGGTTAAAGTGAACCTTGGACAGAGCGTGCACTTTCATTTTTCGTACCATATATCGAATCAACTCATGATTGGTAGAAAGGACTTTCGTAAACAAGCGGTCAATCTCGCCTGGCTTCCCTTTCTCTATCATCTGGTCGATTTTTAGATAAAACTCGCTGATTTGCTCCTGACTGAGCGTGTCCTCTGTTTCAGGGCGTTCTTCTATCTCATCCTGAAGTCCGTCGATAAAGGACGCAAAGTCAGGCGCGAGCAGGATTTCCTTCTTTTCATCCACATCGATAAACACAACAGCCGGCTGCTTTTTGCGGCGATAGTCCAAGCAAATGAACAGTGGCGGTTCTGCCGATAGGATGATGACCTTCTTGCTGCGAATGCCCCATTCACGACGCAGATAGTCGTTGTCGAGCAGTCCAGGCTCCGCACCGAGACCGAGCAGGTGATCCACACAAACGGAGTTGTTCGCCCAGCTGTTCGGAACACTAGTCGGAAAATATTTCTTCTTTAACGCAAATCCATTCCGCTCTCTCATCAGCTGGAGATAAGCGTCAGGCAACACGACGCCTAACTCGTTCTGTACCGCCGTCACCAGCTCATCTGTAACTTCTCCTTTATAATAAGCATCCTTTTCTTTTTCATAGAGCATGTTCATCACTCCCACCGCTTTTTTCCCTTTTATCGGTTGAAAAGGCTATTGGCATTACAGAAAAAAAGAGCACCGCCTCAGCGTGTGCTCATGATTCTCCTATCGATTTTCTCTCCACATTGACTGTATCTCTCACAATGTAGATCGGGCGGTTCTTGCTTTCGTCGTAGATGCGGGCGATGTATTGTCCGACGATTCCTAAGCCGAGCAGCTGAATGCCGCTGAAAAAGGTGATGGCGACCATGAGGGATGCCCAGCCTGCTTCGACGGACTGTCCCGTCAGCTTGACGACGATGGTATAGATGAGAACGCAGAGCGAGATCAGCACGGAGATGAATCCGAGCGTCATCACTAATCGCAGCGGTTTGGCCGAAAAGGCGATGATCCCGTCCGTCGCGAACTTGATCATTTTCTTAAAAGGATACTTCGTTTCACCGGCGAAGCGCTCGTCGCGTTCGTATTCGATGTATGTCTGATTATAGCCGATCCAAGAAAACATCCCGCGCACGAAACGGTTTCGCTCTGTCATGTTCTTGAAGACGTCGGCCACTTTTCGGTCAATGATCCGGAAGTCTCCTGTGTCCTTAGGAATATAGATATCCGACATCCAGTTCAGAAACTTGTAGAAATATTTCGCCGTCACGAGCTTGAACCACGACTCACCGTTCCGCTTCTTTCGTTTCGCATAAACGATCTCATAGCCTTCCTGCCATTTCGCGATCAGCTCTGGAATGACTTCTGGTGGATCCTGCAAATCAGCATCAATGATAACGATCGCATCGCCTGTTGAATAGTCAATGCCTGCGGTCACAGCCGTCTGATGACCAAAGTTACGGGCGAAATCCACGATCTTCACGTGTCTGTCGGCTGCCGCGATTTCTTTTAAAATGGATAGCGTTTTGTCTGTGCTGCCGTCATTGACGAACACAAATTCATACGAAATGTGGTTTGTTTCCATGACGGACTTAAGCCGTTTATAGCATTCGCGAGCCACATCTTCTTCAAAGTACATCGGGACTACGACTGAAATGAGCTTTTCCAAACATAACATCCTTTACATTGAGGTTTTTTTGGTTTCGAACGTCCACATTTTGTTAATCAGGTAGTTGACCACCATACCGCATCCGGTTGCTATTACCTGTGCTGTGACTTTATGCAGCGATCCATACGTGACGCCTGCATAAAGCAGCAGAGAGGTGATGGACAGCGTTAATAGATTCACGGCGATAAATCTCATGAAGACAGTCGTGTTCTTGTCGTGCGCTTTGCTGTTGAACACCCAGTTTTTGTTCCAATAATAGCTGTTGCAAACGCCTAGCGCGTACGCCAGCACATTGGCGGCCATGTAGTGAAGCCCGCCATACACGAAGAGCGTGTAGCTCGCAATGGTAATTGCAGTGTTCACGATGCCGACAGCGCCGAATTTAATAAACCTGGACATAGAGCTTCAAGCCCTTCATTTATGGTTTTCTCTTAAAAATTTCGTAATACGCATTCTCATGAACAACGTCGTATTCTTTCTTCACGAGATTGTTCAGGTCATCGCTTTTATAATAACGCATCGGTGTAAGGCCAGCATCCACTAGATATTTCATGCGAATCACCGTGTCTGGCAGCCCGTTTTCCGCTAAATAATCGGAGTGAATTTCACGGTTAATGGAATAATAGAAGATCCAAATCGTGTTCCCGGCAGGCTTACGGTCGGAGAACAAATAACCGGCAGGAAAATGATTATAGTAGAAAATCGTTTCGCCTTTTTTGGAAAACGTATCAAGATCCTTGCTCAGTGTCTTCATGAACGTCATCTTTTCCTCGCTCGTGTACAGCCCTTTATAAGGTCCATCTTCTACCTTTTGTGTCAGCTGATGAATTGGCTGATCGCGGTATACACTTTGCTGCTGCAGCCAAATTAATGAAGCCATTATAAAGACCGGCGCCGAGAAAATCGCCACATGTTTAAACAACTGTTTAACTTTTGTCTTTTCCACACTATGCAAAAGCAGGACCGTCATGGCGATAAAGGCTGGGAAGAAGCCAAGCCCCGCGGCAATGTACCCGTTGCTGCTCGACCAAAGATACGTGACACCCGCAAAAAAGGAAGGAAGAAAGATCAGCACAACCATCTTTCGGACCGTTTCATCACGGCGATGAATAAAATAGAAAAATGGCAGAAGCATGCTGTAATTTGTCACCCAAATGAGCGAGCGAAAAGCGACCGGTTCTTCCGAATGAAAGGGATAGCTGAAGACTGGAAGAAGCATGAGTGCGGCGAGAGACACCGCGTTATATTTTTTGAATAGGAGTGCTGCCGCCGCCAAGACAAGTATCGTACCCCATTTATAATGGTAAGAAGTGAACCAGAGCGAGATGTGGTCCGCGATTTTTTCGATACCGCCGCCTTGTTTGCCGACATATCCGAGGTTTTCAATAAAATACAAGACATGGTCCACTCCGGCAACCGCCATCATGATGAGAACGGGAGAAGCGGCTATGAAACTGCCGGCGATGAATAGAAACCACGCTCGTAATTTCGATAGCCGGACAAGGTAAAGAAACAGCAGCAGCACATACAGAACAAATGGTATGACTAAGGTTGGATAAGAGACGACCGACAGCCCTATGAGCAAGCCGGAAAGTGCAAAATAGAGTGGTCTTTCGCGATGGGAAAGAGCGTGATACGTGATGAAAAGGCCGAGCGTTAAAAATCCGCAGCTTAACGTGTTGTATCCGAGTGCCGGAATATTCAGCGGTATAAAGGCGATGACGATCGCGGAAGATAGAATAGCAGAGTGAACGGATATGACCCGCTTTAATATAAAAAACAGAACGACAGCGACAAGCAGGAAGAACCCTAGAAACAAATGCCGATTATAGAGGATGATCCCTTCCGTCCCGCCGGTCACGAGGTGAAACAGCTTCACGAACGGAAAAAGCAGCAGGCTCGGAAACGTTAAGAAATTCATCTCATCAATAAACGGCCGCATTCCGAGAGCAAACTCATACGGTATACCGGTATAGAAAGCTTCATCCGTAAAATCCACCCCATAATAAAGGCGGTAATAGGTGAACGCCAGCGACGCAATCGCCGCGACCACGGCAAGAACAAGAAGAATTATAGAATTCTTGTGTTTAGCTATCATGAAAACAATCATCCTCATACACAGTCATATAAAAAATTAATACTATACCTGAAACGATGGGATTGCAACCTCTCATAAACATTAGTTTATCAGCCAGTCTACCCAATATTTTCATGATTGTTACAAAAGATATATTCATTCCATACTTAATAATTAAAAACGAACTACCTTAAAGATACCTAAATGTCAAAGCTAAATAAAAAGTTCCCCTAGTAACTTTGTTATATGTGTTACTTGACATTAATTAATTATTCCACTAAGCCTTTTTAAATTACTTTAAAAACATTACCATTTTTTTATATACGTGATAAAATATGGTACATAATATCTATTTTTTTGAAAATTTGATACGTAATTAAATAAAGATGGAGACGTAAAGCTAACGGGCAAAAATAAAATTAGTATTACGCTAGCTAGTTACCGTGTATTAATGAAACTACATAGTGACAGGGGTTTTAAAAATGATTAATGATTACAGTCAAAAAAAACGAGTTCTTGATGATCCAGGTCGGAGAAATAATAACAAGAATAGCTTTAAGAATAGAAAATTCAATAATAAGAAGACGACAATAGATGAATATACAGGCGAAAGAATTTTCCATTCGAATAATGGAAGACTCCCTACCTCAAAAGTTTCAAGTATCGATCACATTACTCCTTTAAAAAAATTAGAAGATAGATATAGCGGAAGTAGAGTTTTCACGTTGGAGGACATTAAGGAAGTTGCTAATGCCGATTACAACCTTGCAGTTACAAATCAACATCTAAATATGTCGAAACTTGATAAATCTAACCTTGAATATATTGTAAATAAACTCAATAAAGGCGAAGCAGTTGATTCCTCAACAGCCTATAATATGCTAAAAAAACAGGTTCAAACTGAAATAATGACACCTGTAAATTTAGTTAGCAATAAGACTGTAGAATATTCAAGCAATATAATTTCCAATACAGAAATTGGTTTAACTAAGGCACACGAATATTCACTAAGAGGATTTAATGCAGGCGTGGATGTAGCATTAGTTTCACTAACAATTTCCAGTATTAATAACCTAGTATCAGTGGCTTCGGGAGAGAAGGATCTAAAGGATGCAGTATTAGAAATTGCTCAAGAAACTGGATCAAGTTTTTTAAGTGGAGCAAAAATGGATATGATTCAAAACGGGGTTATAGAACTTGCAAAGAAAAATGGAAACCAAGTTTTGTTAAACATAGCAGGTAAAGGGTTACCAATAGCTCATATATCTGCATCAATAATGGTTTCACAATCGGTTAATAAGTATCTTAATAATGAATTGAGTGGAGAAGAATGCGTGCTAGAAATATTAATAAATGGAGCAGGTTTAGCAGCTTATGCTATTGGAATGTCTATGGGAGGTCCTGCAGGAGCAATAGTGGCCTCTGTAGTATGTTCCCAAATATGTCAAACCATTGTTGAATACAGAAATATAAACAAATTAGCCGCAGAAAAGTTAACAAAAGTTAATAAAATAGCATCACAAGCTTTAATTGAGATGGAATATCAAAGAAACAAGTTGAAAAATATGGTAGATAGTGAATTTGCTAAATGGGACGAACAATTCAATTTAGGGTTCGAAGAAATTTTCTGTGCTACTGTAAGTAACGATGTAAGAGGAATTTCAGTAGGGCTAGATAGATTGTTAAATGTTTTTAGTCAAGACGTCAAGTTTAAAACCTATGAAGAATTCAACGAGTTTTTTATGGAAGATAATTCTATCTTGTCGTTTTAAAAAGGAGATGTTGTTTTGATATTTAGTTTAATTAAGGCTGAGAAGAACGATAGACAAGCAGACAAAATAAATGTTAAAGCATTTGAAAAAGTAGCAACTGCTGAAGAAAGAAAAAATCAGGTTGAAAAAGACTCTAGAATGTCGTTAGAGAAGCTGACTAATAGAAAAAAAGGTATTCTAGTTACCTCAATGAAAGACTTTGTCGTAACTTATGAAAAAATTATGAAAATTGATTTAATAGAAAGCAAAGAATTGCATTCAATAGGTTTACTTCCAAATCTAATTCAAGACATCCGATCAATGGCTACAATAGCAATCATGAAAAAGAAAACCCCACCAGCAAATGTAATAAGTATTTTGGGGCCTATTATTGAATTTACTAATTCAGATTTAAATCTAAGTGCAGCAACTTTACGAAGAAAACAGGCGAACGTTGTAGATTCTCAAGTTGAAACGATTTGTATTGCTCTTGAAGCAATACAGAAAAGAGCAGATAAGATTTCAGAATTACTTGCGAAACTTAATCTTCTTTTTAGAAAAAGTATAGAAACGGTTAAAAAAATTATTATTAGTAAAGGAAATAATCGGTCATTTTATACAAGGGAAGATAAGGAACAGATAATGACTTGCGTAAATTTTGCTACGACCATTAAGACAATTATAGATACTCCGTTAATAGATGAAAGTGGAGAAATGACTTTACAATCAATTAAAGCAATAGAAACCGGCGAAGAGTATTTAGTGAAAATTAATAATCTATTATCCGATATGTAATTAACTAAACTTAAAATACAAGTAAAGAGGATGATATTAAAATGAAAGTAATTAAAGTTTCTAATAAATGTGTGGCTTCTGGAAGTTGTACTCTATTAACTGATTTATTACAAGAAGGTCCAGATGGTAAAGCAACTCCAGTCGGAACAGGTAAGATAACAGATAAAACAGCTGAGAAGTTTATGGGAGTAATAAATCACTGTCCTGTTGGTGCTATTTCATTAGAAGATTCAAGCATAGTAAAGTCGACAGGCACACATGGATTAAAAGAGATTAAAACACTTATTACAAAAGAACTTGTAGAATTCAAGGTTCCAAGACCTTCAGAAGACATTTGCCGTTATCGTGGTTCTGCTTCTTCTATTCATTATATAAGTGCAGAAGGGCATAACCGATATGATTATAGATCAGACAGTCAAGCTGAGTCAGCGGGTTTAAGTCACTTCGATAGAATTGCCTACTCGCAGAGAAGAGCACTCGTACAAGAAGCGCTTGTAGAATTTAAAGTGAACCAATTGGGAGACTTTATAAAATATGAAACGAAACAAGGGAATTACTACAATGATATTAACGAATACTTTATTAATTTTATAAGAGATGTTTTAAAGGAGATAGATGAAAAGACAGATGGGAAAATTAAGTTATCTCTAGATTTAGATAGATTAAAAATAGGTCCGGATCATCACCTTAATAAAGTGGAAGATGATTTTTATTTATATCAACTCCATAATATTGAATTAATATTTACAGATAGTGTAGTCAATAAACTAAATTCCCTTTCGTCCTATAAAATTTATATAAACACTGACGATATGGAAGATTACAGAGAAAGAGATGTCTATTGCTATAACTTATTTGAAGTTATTGAGGAATTTAGAGGTGATATTGCTAGTGCAATACAAGATGTTTTTAATTATGATGACGCAATTAAAGTTCATATTGAGAGAGTTTACGAGACATACTCTAAGATTTTAAAGGAAGAATTAAACGAGATAGCCAAATTCTTATTTAAGGAAATTGATAACTATTTAGTGGTTACAAGTAAATAATAATTTAATGTCTAATGATAAAAAGAAAATAACACTTTTAGCTGCTTCTATAAGCAGCTAAAAGTGTAATAAGTAAAGAATTTTTTATCCGTTATTATTGGGGAATTTCACACCGTTGTTATTAGGGATTTTATCACCGTTGTTTTCAATACCTCAAGCATGTACCTCCTTCAAGAAAAGAATGATACACCCATTATACTTTATTCTGTTCATTCGGCACTCTGTAATTTCAAATATTAACCAATAACCTATACCTTAGACAGCAAAAAAGCCTCGCCCACTTCAGTAGTTTCTGAAGTGAACGAGGCTTCTTGTTTTAACAAACGTTTAAATCGTCACATGCGACACAACCATCTCGGCATCGCCTTCTAGACGGTATTCATCCATGGTTGCTGGGAGGATATAATGGTCTCCTTTCACAAACGGGTATTCTTTGCCGTCCGCATATAGGGTCCCTCTGCCTTCAATCACACTGACCTGCAAGAAGGAGAACTCTTGAACAAGCTCTGCCGTTCCATTCAGCTTCCACAGGTACACGGTAAAATAGGTATCCTCTACGAGCTGTTTAATCGTGAGGTCCTGCACCTTAGCCTCGGTCTGTTCGATGACTGGGTCACGATGCGGGTACGTGGCAACGGCTATCGACTGATTGATGTGGAGGTCACGCAATTGGCCGTCAGCATCTCTTCGGTCGTAGTCATACACGCGGTACGTAATATCCGAGCTTTGCTGCGTTTCCAATATCATCGTTCCGGCACCTATGGCATGAATCGTCCCGCTTGGCACGTAAAAGAAGTCACCTGGCTGAATGGATACTTGGCGAAGCAGCTTCTTCCATTCCCCTTGTTCCACCATTGCGGCAAACTCTGACTCTGACTCTGCATGGTGTCCATACACGAGCTGAGCTCCCTCCTCACAGCTGATCACGTACCAGCATTCCGTTTTTCCGAAAGAGTAGTTTTCCTTTTCCAACGCGTATTCATCATTTGGATGGACCTGAACAGATAGATCGGTTTGCGCATCCAAAATTTTAACAAGCAGCGGATATTCGCTGCCTTCCAGGTTACCGAAAAGCTGTCGATGCTCGTTCCAGGCACGATCAAGCGGCCATCCTTCTAGCTCTCCGTTTCGGATTCTCGAAGGTCCGTGCTGATGACCTGATATTCCCCAGCATTCTCCGGTTAACTCATTCGAAATGTTATAGCCATACTCAGCTTGAAGCTTCGTTCCGCCCCATATCCGTTCCTTGAACACCGGCTCGAGGAAAATCGGCCCCTTATACATGCTGGACACCAGCCGCAGCAAGATCCATGACACGCTGCTTCAGTGTGGCAAGCTTCTCTTCACTATCCTGCAGTGATGAGCCCTTCACACCGAAATAAAATTTAATCTTCGGTTCCGTTCCAGACGGACGCAGGCAGAACCACGAATCGTCTTCCAAATGAAACTTTAAAACATTTGATGTTGGCAATGAAATAGGAACCTTGTTCTCTCCAGCTGTACGAACACTTGTCTGATAATCTTCAACGGCTGTCACATTCACACCCCCAATAGTAACTGGCGGCTGGCTGCGGAAGTTGTCCATCATCTGCTGAATTTCTTCTGCTCCGTCCTTGCCTTTTCGCGTCTGCGAAACCAAGTCTTCCTGATAAAATCCGTACCTCTCAAACACCTCAAGCAATCCTTCATACATCGTCATACCGCGTGATTTGTAGTACGCAGCGACCTCTGCTGCCAACAGGCATGATTGCACGGCATCCTTGTCACGTACAAAATCACCGATCAAGTAGCCATAGCTTTCTTCATAGCCGAACAAGAACGTGTGCTGCCCTGACGTTTCGTATTCATGAATCTTCTCACCGATAAATTTGAAACCTGTCAGCGTATCGACAGTCGGGATTCCAAAGCGAGCTGCAATGTCTCTGCCGATTTCAGATGTCACAATCGTTTTCAGCACAACGCCGTTGCTCGGAAGCGTACCGTTTGCTTGTTTCTTCATTAAAAGATAATCCAGCATGAGCGCGCCAAGCTGGTTGCCGGTCAGCACCTCATACTCTCCTGCAGCGTTCTTTACTGCCACTCCCACACGGTCCGCATCTGGATCGGTTCCCATCAAGATGTCCGCATTCATCTTCTCGCCGTATGTTATAGCGAGTTCAAACGCGGCGTGTTCTTCTGGGTTAGGTGACATGACCGTTGAAAAATTTTCGTCGGGCAGCTCCTGTTCCTTTACAACCGTGACATCTGTAAAGCCGAGTGTTTCCAATGCGCGGCGTACGGGTACGTTAGCCGTCCCGTGAAGTGGAGTGAACACGACCTTCAAATTCCTTGCATGCGCCTTCAGCAGATTCGCATCCTGCACAATCGTTGTTAACAGATCGTTGTATGCTGTATCGATTTCCTCTAGCACGTACTCCAACAGACCACGCTCTAACAGCTCGCTTTCGGCTGCCGCCGGAACGGTAAGTTCATCTTCAATCTCGTTCACATAAGAGATGATCTCATCGGCCATCCCTGGTGGAATTTGTCCGCCGTCTGGTCCGTACACTTTATAGCCGTTATACTCGGGCGGGTTATGGCTTGCCGTAATCACGATCCCCGCGTACGCGTTCAAGTACCGTACCCCAAAGGAGAGTTCCGGAGTCGGCCGCAGCTCCTTGAAGAGGTAGCTTTTGATGCCAAAATGGCCTAGCGTCAGCGCCGCTTCTCTCGCAAACTCTGGCGACATGCGGCGAGAATCGTAGGCGATCGCCACACCTCTCGATTTTGCTTCTTCTCCCTGCTGCTTTATGTATCGCGCAAGTCCCGCTGTTGCTTTTCGAATACTGTACGTATTGATGCGGTTTGTTCCTGGCCCGATTTCCCCGCGCATGCCGCCTGTTCCGAACTCCAAATTTTTATAAAAAGCGTCCTCTTTCTCTTTGTCTGAGAACTGCTTCATCTGTTCCTTTAACGTGCTGTCAACAAGCATGCTGTTCTGCCACTTGTTAAACCCTGTTTTCCAATTCATTGTATTGACCCCTATTCAATTTTTATACAAGTAAAGAAAACTTGGCTGACGCCAAGCCTTTTCGTCAGCCTTAGTTTTGTTCATTAACTTTTTGACTGCGCCGAATTCCTTCCCTGTTAAAAAGTTAACCATTTCAACGTGCAAACAAGGGCAGCCGCGAATGCGGCTGCCCTTTAGTTGATTACTTTATATCCTGCTGGATGATTTTGATGCCATGTCCATGCAGATGAGATAATTTGCTTTAGCTCAAATTGCGGTGTCCATCCGAGTTCTTTTTGAATCTTTTCCGATGAAGCGACCAGCTCATCCGGATCACCAGGACGTCTTTCACTTTCCACGATCGTTGCTTTTCTACATGTCACATTTTCGCACATTTCAATAATCTCTCGTACGGAATAACCGCGGCCGTTTCCTAAGTTATACGTCACATTCGTATTATCTCCGTTCAACAAACTCGCCAGTGAAAGGATGTGCGCATCGGCTAAATCCGTCACATGGATGTAATCGCGAATGCACGTACCATCCGGCGTGTTGTAATCCGTTCCGAATATGGAAATGTGCTCTCGCTGTCCGAGGAGGTGCTGAAGGACAATCGGAATCAAGTGTGATTCTGGAAAATGATCTTCACCAATCTGACCGTCTGAATAAGCTCCAGCTGCATTAAAGTAGCGCAATACCACATACTTTAACCCGTACGCTTGGTAGAAATCCTCCAGCATCTGCTCTACCATCAGCTTCGACCGGCCGTATGGATTGATAGGCGCGGTAACGGTATTTTCTGTAATCGGAATCGATTCTGGGATGCCATACGCTGCTGCCGTCGAGGAGAAAATAAAGTTCTTCACGCCGTGTTCGTTCATCTTCTGAAGCAGTGTCAGCGTACCGCTGACGTTGTTATGATAATACTTTGCCGGTTCTTGTACCGACTCACCCACCAGGCTGAAAGCCGCAAAGTGCATAACCGCTTCAATCGTATACGTCGTGAACAACGCATCAAGAACGTCAGCATCTCCTAGATTTCCTTCTACAAAAACAGCCCGTTCATCTACGCTGTCACGGTGTCCTGTGGAAAGGTTGTCTAGTACCACGACTTCGTATTCTTTTGAGAGCAATTCCTTCACCGTATGGCTGCCAATATACCCTGCTCCGCCTACTACTAGGATCATGATTCTGCCTCCTTATTTTGCTATATAATCAAGAATCGTATTTGCAATGGTACTCACTTCATTTGGGGCAACAGCACGGTTGTTGGAAAACCGCTCGTACTCCTGCAAGAGATCTATGTGCTGCAGCTCTTCCCATGAAACTGATTTTGCAAAGCCACCATTCACTAATGCTTTTGTTGTGTTTCGATCTTCTGTAAATGCATTTCTTTCTATTAATAAAAGAGGCGTACCTGCCACAGCTGCTTCTGCCGCCGTTCCCCATCCTGCTTTTGAAATGACCAGGTCCGCTGCGGCAACATAGTGCTGCACTTCATTATCATTCTCTTGTATTTGCGTAACATTCGGATGCTCAATGTTCATGTTATGTGAGACAACGAATGAAAATTGAGGATGATCCCAAATTGGCAGTTCATTGATGCTGCCAAGCTCAATCTTCATTCCAATCGGCATAAAAATCAGCTTTTTATTAAACGATTGTTTAATTTTCTGGACCGTTTCTTCATTCACATGCCGCGCATAGAACCCAGCATTGATTTGATTGTCCCAGTGCTCATCACTACCCGCGAGAGCAATGAAACAATCCATCTTCTCATAATAATGCCGCAATGAGGTCAAACATTCTTCCGAGACCATTCCCTGATACGCCGTGTACCACGTGAAATTGGAAACACCGATAACCGGAACACCAAGCTGTTCAGCGGTTTCCATCGCTACAGGAGAAATATCAGATAGAATGGCTGAAACGTTAAAGCTTCTTAAATAATCAGCTTCCTCCACAGCAAGAGCAGGCAGTTTCATCACGTACGTCCTGAGTTCTTTTTCAAGCTCTTCGCTATCTACCTCAAGAGAATCTTTTCTTAATACATAACCCACATCGGTACGCACATAATGAAAAAACACCCGATCACCGTGTTCACTTAATGAGCTCTTCATAAAGTCCAACGCATAAGAGTGGCAGATGACCACTACTATGTCTTTATCCTTTCCGAGCAGCTCTCGAATGAGTGCGATGGAACGGCTTGCGTGGCCGTAGCCATAGTCGGAAATGTAGTATGCCAGTGTCTTCATTAAATAATGACTTGTGCGGTTGACGTGTAATAGCTGTTCATGATCTCATCCCACGTGATATACAATCGGGTAAAGTCGCTGTCTGTCACTTCTTTACCAGTTTGAACCTCGATAAATTCCAGTTCCTTATACGCCTTGATCGCATGCTTTCTGCCTGCCGGAATGTGAATAATATCTCCTGCCTTCACACGGCGGATGTTGTCATCCAGAACGAGTTCCCCATCACCGC
This sequence comes from Fictibacillus iocasae, assembly GCF_042665465.1. NCBI lineage: Bacteria > Bacillati > Bacillota > Bacilli > Caryophanales > Fictibacillaceae > Fictibacillus > Fictibacillus iocasae. The sequence continues at coordinate 22,144 of NZ_JBHTCP010000013.1, forward strand.
GCACGATCGTCCACACTTCATTTCGTAGATTGTGGTAATGGTACGTTGAGTTCTTTCCGGAATAAATGCAGATGCGCTTCGTGACCATTTCTTCTTCATTATATTTGGCATAATCCAATGTCTTAGACCAGCCCCAAATACGCTCTACGTACATAGGTGGCTGTTCATAGCTCGCAATCAAATCCTTGATCTTCGGGCTGGACCCCTTGTCACTGACAAGAATGCCGTCTGGACTTGCCGCGACGACCACATTCGATAAGCCGAGTACCGTTACCGGAATACCCAGCTCGTTCACGAGATGTGTGTTTGTCGCGTCCTGAGAGATCACTCCTTTACCGATTTGTTCGGTTGCCATTTCTTCCGTCAGTGTGTTCCATGTCCCAAGGTCCTTCCAATATCCTTCGTATGGCAATGCCACAATATGCTCGGTCTTCTCAACCACTTCATAATCGAAGCTGATTTTCGGAAGCAGCTGATATTGCTTGGAAAGCTCTTTATAGCTCGTCGGCAATCCTTTGCTCTCCAGTATGGAGATGAGGTAATCGAGCTTAAAAGCAAACACACCCGTATTCCAAAGCGCATTTTGCTGAATGAGCATTTCCGCCTTTTCTTCACTCGGTTTCTCTGTGAAACGATCCACACGGAACGGGTCGTTCGGCAGCACCTCTCCTTGAGGAACAATGTATCCATATTTTTCAGATGGATAGGTTGGCTTCACGCCCATTAGTGCCAGATGTGCCCCAGTAGCATCCAACGCCGTATCCAATTCTTTAACCTTGGCAAAAAAGCCATCCTCTACATAAGGATCAACTGGCAGCACAACAACCGTTTCATTACGATCCGTCTGTTTCTCAGCAAATAAAAAAGCCGCCGCTAATGCGATGGCTGGAAACGTATCACGACGCTCAGGCTCGATAATAAGAGGAACATCCTCACCAAGCTGGCTGTGAATCATATCGGTTTGTGATTTGGATGTAGCAATAACAGTCGAATCAGAGAGCCCAACATTGTCGATCTGCCCCCAAACACGCTGGACCATCGATTCTTTCGTTCCGTTTTCCGCTTCTAGAACTTTTAGAAACTGTTTAGAGCGGGTGTCGTTGGATAATGGCCATAAGCGTTTTCCGGATCCGCCGGATAGCAGGATGAGTTTCATATATACGTCCCCCTAATAAAAATAATTTAGCTCAAGATTTTATTAACAATGTTATCCCAGGTGTAGTTTTTTAGAATATTTTTTTTTGCACTATTCCTTAATTCCTCTTTTAAAGATGAATCATTTAGTATTCCTAATATCATTTTCGACCAAGTTTTTATTTCTAAATTATCCATAATATATTTATTGTTATTCTTTAATAGTGTTTGAGAACCACCATTTAATGTTGATATAATGGGTAACTGATAATACATACTTTCAAGCAAAACCATACCAAATATATCGTAGTTAGAAGGAAAAAGAAAAATGTCCATTTCCTTATATATATATTTCAATTCTGATTGCCTTAATTTCGGTATGTGAATGATGTTTTTCTCAACATTTAATTCCCTTATTAAATCAAGATATTTTTTCAAATCCTCAGATGTCGCTTCGCCAATTAAAACCAAGTTTATATTAGAGACAAATTTGCTTACTTCTGCAATTAGTTTAATAAGAAAGCTGGTATTCCTAGCTTCTTCTAACCTACCAATGTACAACAGGTTTTTTTTGTCACGTAATTGTGCTCTAATGTTTTCTAATAAATCTTTTCTTATATTGCTATCTTCTTCTATCTTTTCAATATCTAAGCCTACACCAATAGTAGAAATCTCTTGAAATCCTTTTTCAAATAAATATTCTTTCGCTAATTCTGATTTAACATATACTTTTTTTATGTTTCGGGCGATTATGGGGGTTAAAAATGCGTCATATAGACTCCGTATCAATTTATTATTATTATCTCTATACGGTCCATGATAAAGATAAAGTGTATCTTTACAATATACAGATAATAAAAAGGTCATAATTTGGTTATATTCAGTTGAAATTATCATGTCATAACCTTTCAATTCTCTTTTATTTAGTAAAGATAAGTAGATACTATTGCTCATAAACTTAATCGCTTTGGTCCATTTAACCGTTAATTTATGCTGATTGTGTTGATAGACCATTTGATCAAAATTTTTATTATTGTAATAGATAACATCACAATCATAACCTCTTTTAACAAAAGCCTTCCCCATACCGATTTCTTGAAGATTGTAGGAATCTATATTAACTTCAGATGCAAAGTTTCTTATAATTAGTACTTTCTTCCCCATCATCATCACCTCTTAGTGAGAGAGATTATTCATATTTTTCTTTTTATTTCGTGAATACGTTGAAATAAATTTCAAGATATATAAAGTATTATTGTATAAATACCTTTTCCACAGTCTTTTAGGTTCATATAATAATCTAAATAACCATTCTAAACACAATTTTTGTAAGATTAAAGGCGGTCTTTTTATTTCACCTATTATAAAATTAAAAGCTGCACCTACTCCTATTAAAATACTGTTTATTTGTGAGCTATTTTCATACATCCACATTTCTTGTTTAGGACAACCTAAACTTACAAATACTAAATCCGCGTTACTTTGATTAATATTATTTCTTATCAGTTCGTTTTCTTCTTCTGATAATTGTCTAAAAGGTGGGGAGTATGTTCCAACAATTTGAATACCCATATAAAGTGATTTAAGTTTAAATTCCAATCGTTTTAGTGTTTCTTCAGTTCCGCCGTACAAGTATATTTTAAAATTATTCATTGCCGATTCTTCACATAATTTCAGCATTAAGTTAGGCCCATCAACTCTGTCTTGTTCTTTAAAGCCGTACATTTTCAAAGCCCATACTAGAGGCATTCCATCTGGTGTACAGATATCTGCTTTCTCCAACGCGCTGCTAAAATATTTGTCCTTACTAGCACTTACTAATGAATGTGTATTACATACACATATATATTTATTTTTTTCTTTTGCATTGACCCAATTTTTTATTGTTGTAATTGTACTCTTAAAATTATTAGCTGAAATTTTTGAATTTAAAATATATCCAAAAGGACTAATCATTATTTTTTCCTTTCTTTAATAACCTCTTTGTAAGTATTAATTAACATCTTATAATTAACTTCAGAAGTATACTTAGATTCAAACTCATGTTTTACATTTTTTTGCATTGTTTGGTAATTAGAATATGTTAGAGCTTTTTGAAGAACTTTTTCTAGACTAGAAATATCATTGTTGTCAAAATGAAAACCTGTTATCCCATTATTGACTATCTCTTTTAAAGAGCCAATATTTGATGAAATAACAGGTGTATTTACTGAATAGGATTCAACTATTGTCATTGGGAAACCTTCATACCATACCGAAGGGATTATTACATATTTTGCTTTTGCCATGTGGTCTAAAACATTATAATCTTTTAACAACCCATGAAATTGAATGTTGTCTATTTGACCATACTCAGATCTGAACTTGTTCAAAAGAGGTCCATCTCCAATAATATCTAACTTCCACTCAATTTTAGGACTTAAATTATTCCAAGCTTCCAGCAATAAATGAACACCTTTCTCTTTAGAGATTCTACCTACAAAAACAATACGATTTTCTTTAATAATTACTTCTTTTGATATATTTTGATTTATAAAATTCGGCTTGACATTTATTCTATTTTCATCTATACCTATTTCTCTAAATTTATTTTTAGCAAAATTCGTAAGAGCAATATATTTATCGACCCTTGAATTCCAAGTATCTAACAGTCTATGTGTGAATAACATACTGCTTATTGGAAGTGTTTGAATACGAGAATTTCTATAACACCCATACTTTAAGGAATTCAACAGACTTCCCTCAATACATTTTTCACAAACTTCACCATCTCTTAATAACATTGCACTTGGACAAGCCAGACGGTAGTTGTGCAACGTTTGAATTACAGGTATTTTTAAATTTTCACATGCATAATATACAGATGGAGAAAGTAATGGGACGGTATTATGGAAATGGACCAGATCAGGTTTTTCTTTTAATAATATCCTTTTTATTTCCCTATAGGATTTATTAGACCAAAGGGTATCAATACCCAGTTTGATTTTTTCTAAAAAGCTATCAGTATTTATTTCTTCGTTTTTAACAAAAAATGTAATTACTTTATTTCCATTCTTTCTTAATAAGTTTATCTCTTCATTTACTACTTTATCTTCTCCGCCACTCTGTTTATAATAATTATGCACAATTAATATTTTAATAAAATCACCCACTTATAAAACTAAATTACAATGTTATCAACTAAGTTTTTCTTTGAATAATTTAATATCAGAGAAATATTTTCCTAATTTTTTTAGGTCTGCTTCTGAGTACGTCCACCATTCAATAGCCTTTAAAAATTCTATTTCATCTTCTTGAAATCTTAACTTAATTGTTCTTGCGGGTATCCCTACATTTATTGTGTAAGGTTCTATATCTTTCGTAACTATAGCTCCAGTACCAATAATTGCCCCATCACCAATTGTTACTCCCTTAATAATTTTTACATCTTCACCTATCCAAACATCATTTCCAATAATAGCATCAAGATTTTTATTTCCCTTTATTATTTTGTGAAAATTAAAGTTTTTTGGCACAGAGTCAACTAGGGATAGTAGTTTTCTTTTTGGAGAATAAAATGCAGCATGAGTAGAGACAAATGTGTGAGTAGGATGACTTCCTCTAACTATTTTTACTCCAGCAGCAATTGAACAGAATCTACCAACTTTGACATTTCTCAAATCACATTTTTTCCCTAAGAAAGAGCCATACCCAATAGCTGATCCTCTAATATCAGTTAATGATGAAATAATTGTTCTATTTTCAAATTTTGTATTCCTGTCACATTTAACTATTAATGACACTTTCGATTTTTTAAGTAAATTTGCTTTAAATATTAAATACGGCATCCAAAAAAAGTAATTAAAACACTTAGACATAATATTCATAATTATCTCCCAATACGTTATTCAATTATAAAACAGTCCATGTAGGCGGGATAATTTCTATATCTTTCACATTTAAGCCTTTTACCCAAACGTGAGGAGCAATCACAATTTTTCCCTTGTTAGAATTTAAATAAGCTCCCCACCAACTAAAAGTACTATTTGAAATAATATTGTGCTTACATTTACTCATTAAATACAATTCTTCATAATCATTAAAATTAAAATCATTAATGCAAATAACTTCCCCACTAGCCATTTGGAAATTTTCTAGAATCCATTCTTTGTCATCTGAAAATATGAATAATTTAAAGTTTGGGATATTTGCAGTAATTTTTTTTAAAGCTTGTGTATAATATTCTAATGGCAAATTCCATCCTAGTCTTACATAATCTCCTCGTCTTACGTGTAGACATATAGATTCATTTTTCTCAATATCGTTTATTACACGTTTGAAATTTTCACTCTCTTTGAAATCTAATACCATTTCATTCTTGATTAACCCTTCAATTCCCTTAAGGTATTCATAAGACTGCCAATAACCTTGGAAATATTTGTTGTCATTTATTGATGTTATTAGTTTTGAATCTAATTTAAATTCTTCAAGTTCTTCATAATAATTACCCAGAACTTTATCAATACCCAAGATTCGTGTTAATTTATTAATTCTATTTATAGTATTGCTATTTTTTTTGAAATTGTTAATTTCTTGTGAATTTGCAACATGAAAATTTGTATTAAACTTATCTATGCTAAAATCTCTAATTTCGTTATTATCTGAAGAAGAAAAAAAGGTGAGATCATATTTTACAACTGTATTATATTTCTCTGCTAGTGCTTTACCAAAAAAATATTGGAAAAGTTGATTTCCTAAACCACCATATACTTTTACGATTATCATATTGATTATTCTCCAATATATTTAAGTTATAACTTATTATTACGTGAAATCTTGTATTCCATTAAAACTTTTTTGTAAAGTGTATTGTTCTCTTTTATAATTTATTTTTTTTAATATGCTATCGCCTAAGAAGCAAGTAAAGTATTTAATTAACAAATTAATTTTAATTAAATTTTTTATATTATGCTTTAAAGTTTTCACATAACTTCTTTGATAGTTTTTTGTATCATTAGCTTTAAAATATCTATTTGCTAAACCAATTAACAAATTATTAATAATATGTTCTTTTTCTTCAATAGATATAATACTTTTTATATGCTCACAATTTAAAATATCATTTAAAGCTAGGCTACAAAAATGATTCATTTTTTCAGCATTTTTTGAATGACTATTAAGTCTCCATCTATAGTTAATTAAAAATTCATTAGTTGAATACACTGAATATTTCATTGAAATCCTATACCAGAGCTCTAAATCTTCAGCATAGTGAAATTTTTCATTGAAAAGCCCTACATCATTTAAGACGTTTTTACATATCATTACTGAAGAAGGTGGACCTATAATGTTTCTATAAAGCATTTTCTTAAATATATGTCCTTTTACTTTATATCCATGAGACCCTATTACATTGTTATTCTCATCAATTACATTACAATATGTGAAAGTTAACCCTAATTTAGGGTCATGTTTTCTAACTGTCTTAAAAAGTTCAATCTGTCTCTCAACTTTTGTGGGTTCCCATTCATCGTCGTCATCTAAAAAGCATATGAAGTTCCCTTTGGATGATTTTATTCCTGTATTCCTCGCTGCCGGTAAACCTTTGTTAGTTTGATATATATATTTTATTTTTCCCTTATATTTTTCGGCTATATCTTTACTTATACTATTTGATGATCCGTCATCTACTAAAATTACTTCTATATTCTTATATGTTTGCTTTATAACACTATTCACTGCACTATCTAAAAAAAACAAGTCACTGTTATAAGAAGTAATAATTACCGAAACTGTATCGTTCATAACATCCACCTTATTTATGACATAATCATTAGATATTTTTTAACGAATTATAATAACCCACATTACTCTTTTCAGATAAAATATAAAAATAAGCTATTAAATACCAAAATATGTAATTCATATTTTCGTATAAAATAATATCAAACATTCCTGCAAGGAAAACTACTAATGTACCAAGAAACAACAGTCTGTCTTTTCTTAATTTTTTAAATATCAATAGGAATATTATGGATAACATAAACATGCCTAATAAACCACTTTCAATTCCCTCATTTAAAATAATATTATGGGCACTCTTTAAATCCAAATTTCTATCTGGATTTTTAAAATAAAAATTATTATCAACCGTAACTATTCCCCATGGATTATTGCATATTTGATATATACTGGCTTGCCAAATATATAATCTATCTCCCATATTTGAGAAATCTTTTCCTTTTGAATTTCCAAAATTGAAAAACAATAAAATTAAAGAAAATAACATAATTAAAAAGAACTTGAACATAATTAACTTGGTATATTTATTAATTGATTTAGTTGATTTTAAGTAATTAAAAATACAAAAAAATAATACACATGCTGCTAACAATAAACTTGTATAAGAAGAGGAAAAATATAGATTAACCATTATAACAACAATAATGAGTAGTTTAAAAATTTTATTTAAATTTTGATGTTTAAGTATAATTATTAATGAAAAAATGCATAATACACCAAACCTACTTTTATGCGTACTCATAAATTGAAGTCTAGTTTCTCCAAACACATCTAAGTAGTACTGATTTGAGATTAAAGAGATAATGGTTTTTGATGATAAATATATATTACTAAATCCTAAAAAAAACAGGAGTAATGCAGATAACATACAAAAGATCAAAGAATATCCAATAATTTTTTGTACTAATAGAATTGCTTTTATATTTTTTTTGAAAGTTATAATAAGTAGTATAAATACATAAAAAGGTAATGATTTTTGTAAAGCGTATATTAATTTGCTTGGGTCAATTATCATAGCATTAATTGTTAAATAAAATGTGTAAATTAAAATTAATGATATGAGGAGTAAATCATTGGAATGAATTCTCAAATGTTTATAATTAAAAAGCAATAAAAAAATTAAACTAGCAGCAGTACTTGAATAAATTGTAATTGTAAAATTAGAAAAGTTTATTGGAAAAGCTGCTACAAATATTAATGTCATGGCATACAAGAAAGTCACATTACTTTTTTGTAGATTAATTTTCATTTAATCTCTTCTTTCTAATAAAAGAAATGGCTTATAAGATTTAATTGTTATTTATTAATTTTTTAATCTCATCAATGTCAATTACTTTAAATGCTATCAAAATCAGTAAATAAAAAGGGATTGTTATAATTGAATAAATTATCAACAAAACATTGTTTTCAACATTAAATAAAGAAATAAATACCAAGGTATTTACAAATATCACTTTAAATAAAGTAACAAATGGAAAAATCACTTTTATTAAATGCTTCGTATAGGCGAATTGTACCACAGAGAAAAACACTTGAGATATTGTACTTGCAGTTGCAGCTCCGATTGCCCCATATTTAGGAATTAAAGCGATATCAAGTACAATATTTAATATCCCAGATAAGATCCCTAAATTAATTATCACTTTTTGTTTCTCAAAATAAAATGGCAAGGAACTTGAAACATTTAAAATTTTGCTTACAACAGTCCCAAATAGCAATAATAAAAACACTGTAACAACCCCAGTGTATTCATTCGTATATATTAATGTAAGAATTGAATCTGAAAATAGGACAGCATAAGTGAATATGAATATTAGCACAATAACGAAATATTTTGAAATGCTATTTATTAATGTGGTTAATGTTTTAGTTTCGTTTAAAGCTACAAATTTAGAAAAATAGTTATTTACTATGGACATTATTGGAGAAATAGCATAATTTATGATGGAAATTAAGCTATATGCTAATCCATAAATAGCTAGTTCTTTAGGGCTGGAATACAACGATAAAAACAGGAATTCGGATTTATTCCAAACAATTTGTTGCCATATAATATTAATGTACATATATTTAGCATAATTTTTTATACGTTTTAAGTCTTTTTTTAGTATGTTAAAACCCATTTGTATTTTCAAGTCCGGTAAAAGTGTTTTAATATTTTTAAAATATATTATCACTTGCAATAACGATGTTATACCTATTACCCCTAGCATAGCTATTATATTTTGGTATTTAAAAGAAATAACGGAGTTTATTGAGATAGTGATTATTTGGAAAGTTACATTTACTTTCGCAAAAATATCAAACCTTTGTAATGCTTGAATAGTACTTACAGTGATACTCATAATCATCATTGGTGAAATGATAACAATAATTAAAATATAAAAACTAAACTTAATATCGTTAATTTTTCCAAACGTTGTTAAAAAAGGGTAAGCTGCAATTAATAAAATAGATCCGAATATTATTACTTTAATCTGTTTGGTAATTATATAACTTATCAAGCTGCTTGAATGTGTTGCTTTATTCTTATAATAGTATTCTGGCAAAAATTTTGTGATCGTACCTTCAAATCCAAAATTGAGTAACAATGTTATTGTGGATATTAACCAAGTATAATACATGTATACTCCGAATAGATTAGCGCCTAATGTCCTTGAAAAAATCACTGTAGAAACAAAACCTAATATCGCCAAAATTATTGTTCTAAAATAATTACTTTTTATATTGGTTAAGAAACTTATTGGTTTACTCATTTTACCCCTGTCGTTTTATAATTATTTCCTCGTACAAATTAATTATTTTAGATGATATTTTATCTGGACCAAAATTACTCAAAATATACTCTCTAATATTTTTTCTATTAAAACTATCTTTTGAACTATACATTTTAAATAAAGCCTTTCCTATTTCTTCAATATTTCTTTTATTAATTAATATCCCAACTTTATGATTTATTATATCTTGTGGACCACCACTCTTAGTAGATAATATAGGTAATCCTGTACTCATAGCTTCTATTAATATTGATCCAAAAGTTTCAACTTCACTTGTTGAAACCAAACAGTCTGACTTCCAAAGTAAATCTCTTACTTGAGTCCTATCAAGGACACCTGTAAATATCACTTTATTTTCCATCCCTAAATCGCTTACTAATTTCTTTAAGTTTTTTTCCTCAGGACCTTCTCCAGCAACGTATAATAATACATTTTTATTCTTAAGCGTATTTACAAACGCTTTAATTAATAAATCAATTCCTTTGTTTTTATCTAAACGTGATATTGCAGAAAAAATAAATTGAGAACTTCCATTATTTTTTTTTTCAGACAATGTAAAAAAATTAGTATCTATAAAATTAGGAATTACAATAATTTCTTTCCTTTGATCACTTGTATATTTTTGAATTGATTTTTTTAACATATTACTCACTACTGTAATTCCGGCTGCACCGTCAAATACATCCCTAGCATATCTTAATTGCCAATTACTTAAATTGTTGAGTGGGAATCCACTACTATGTTCCGTTACAATATATGGAATATTATATTGTTGAGATATTATTTTAGCTACGTAGCCACCAAAAAGAGCACAATGTGCATGAATAATATCAGGTTTACCATATTCTTCAATATATTTTCGGGCTAATTTGACGCTCCTATAAACCCAAATTTTACTTCCTATTTCAAACATAGTAGGAATATAATTCCAACTATGGTTTCTGAGGACTAAAAGCTTGTCTTCTACATAATATTTAGTTTGAAATCTATTAACTAAAATAGTTTTTAATTTTACTTTCTTTACACTTCTTAATTCAGAGTAAATTACTGCACTATTAAGATTATTTCGTGCTATCAAATTCGCTTGTTCCTTAAAAAAGATTCCTTTTATGCTGTCTTCTTGTTGAGGGTAGAATGAAGGTATAGTCAATATATTTAATGATTTTTGTTTCATATTTAGTTACCTCTTCCCATAATTTCTTTCACTGAAATTACGAACAGACAATTCTCCCCTCCACCTAGTCAAACATTTTCTTAACTTTTTCTTCTTGTTCAACCTTTTTTGTATCTGAAGCAACCATAATTTGAACTAGCTCTTCAAATGAAGTCTTCGTAGGATTCCACCCCAACAACGTTTTTGACTTAGTCGGATCTCCCAACAACTGTTCAACCTCTGCTGGACGGAAGAACTTCGGATCAACTTCTACAATCACTTCGCCTGTTGCTTTGTTCATTCCCTTTTCCTCTACACCCGAGCCAACCCATTCAATCTGAATACCAGCGTGTCTAAATGCCAAATCGACAAATTCTCGGACAGAGTGCATCTCACCCGTCGCGATAACAAAGTCCTCTGGCTTATCATGCTGAAGCATCAACCACATGCACTCTACGTAATCCTTTGCATAGCCCCAGTCGCGAAGGGAGTCCAGGTTGCCGAGTGACAATTTCCTTTGTTTGCCTTGAGCGATTCGTGCGGCAGCTAGCGTGATTTTGCGTGTTACGAATGTTTCGCCGCGGCGCTCTGATTCATGGTTGAATAGGATGCCGTTTACGGCGAACATGTTGAATGACTCACGATAGTTTTTCGTGATCCAGAAGCCGTAAATTTTTGCTGCTCCGTATGGTGAACGCGGGTAGAATGGTGTTGTTTCTTTCTGCGGCACTTCTTGTACTTTGCCGAACAGCTCTGATGTGGATGCTTGGTACACGCGTGTTTTCTCGGTAAGGCCTGCAATACGGACCGCTTCGAGTACGTTCAGTGTGCCTTTTGCATCGACATCCAATGTGTAGCCTGGCATGTCGAAGGAAACGCGAACATGTGATTGTGCGGCTAGGTTGTAGATTTCGTCCGGCTTGATTTCACTCACTAGTCGAGTGACGTTCAATGCATCGGTTACATCACCATAATGAAGGTGAAAGTTCTCGTTGTTGATGAGTGCGTCTGCTTCTTCAGCACTCATGATGTCTTCTAGTCGTTCCTGGTTATACGAAGAGCTGCGGCGAATCATGCCATGCACTTCATATCCTTTTTCTAATAGAAACTCTGCTAAATACGATCCGTCTTGCCCGGTTACACCAGTAATTAATGCTTTTTTCATTCGATTCTATTCCTCCGTTATTAGCTGTTCACTTTTTGTACTGCATTGTCTAAGAACCATTGATACGCTTTTTTCAAGCCTTCTTCTAAAGATGTGCTCGCTTTCCAGCCAAGGCTGTTAAGCTTCGTTACATCTACCAGCTTTCTTGGTGTTCCGTCTGGCTTGCTTGTATCGAACTGAATCTCGCCATTGTAGCCAACGGTTTCTTTTACAAGATGTGCGAGCTGGCCGATCTCAATATCCTCGCCCACTCCAATGTTCACGATTTCATTTCCTTCATAGTTATCCATTAAATACACACACGCATCGGCTAGGTCATCGGAGTAAAGGAACTCGCGCTTTGGTGTTCCTGTTCCCCATACTTCAACAAACGGCTGTTTGTTTTCTTTTGCTTCGTGGAACTTGCGAATCAGCGCCGGCAGTACATGTGAGGTATGAAGATCAAAGTTGTCGTTCTCGCCATAGAGGTTCGTTGGCATGACCGAGATGTATTTTGTACCGTATTGACGGTTGTAGGACTCACACATTTTAATTCCGGCAATTTTTGCGATGGCGTATGGCTCGTTTGTCGGCTCGAGTAATCCCGTAAGCAAGTATTCTTCCTTTAACGGCTGCGGTGCAAGCTTCGGATAAATGCACGTGCTGCCTAAGAAAAGAAGCTTCGTTACGTTGTTGCGGTATGCCGCGTCAATGACGTTCGTTTGAATGAGCAGGTTGTCGCGGATAAAGTCTGCAGGGTACTCGTTGTTCGCGACAATGCCACCCACTTTCGCTGCAGCCAGAAACACATAGTCAATCTTTTGTTGCTCAAAAAAATGGTCGACTTGGATTTTATCCGTTAGGTCCAGCTCTTTACTCGTGCGGTATACAAGGTTCGTATATCCTTCTCTTTCTAGTCGTCGTACAATCGCTGATCCAACCAACCCGCGGTGGCCAGCTACATATATCTTGGCATGTTTGTCCATGTTTTCACCTTCTAATACGCATTATCCGATCCAAAAAGGACGGTTATCGTTTTGAGTATAATTTTGATATCGAAAAATACACTTCGCTTGGAAATGTATTGAATGTCCAGGTTCACCATTTCTTCAAAGCTCATCGCGTTTCGTCCGCTTACCTGCCAAAGGCCGGTACAGCCTGGTGTGACGAGAAGGCGCTGTTTGTGATAGGCGTTGTATTGCTCGACTTCGCGAGGAAGCGGCGGGCGCGGCCCAACGAGGCTCATGTCGCCAGTGAGGACGTTCCATAGCTGCGGCAATTCATCGATGCTTGTTTTTCGGATGAACTTCCCGATTTTCGTAATACGGGGATCCTCCTTCATTTTGAACATCGCTCCTTCAATCTCGTTATATTGAAGCAGCTCTGCCAGCTTTTCCTCCGCATCGCTTACCATGGAACGGAACTTATACATGTAGAACGCTTTGCCATCTTTTCCAATGCGGATTTGTTTAAAAAAGACAGGTCCTTTTGAATCTTCTCTTTTAATAAGAAGAGATACGATTATAAACACCGGTAATAATAAAATAAGTCCGACTAACGCGCCGAGAATATCGAGCATTCGCTTGCTGCCCTCATAAAAACGATCATCTTTCACTGCCACACTTGCTGGCTGGCTGGATACCTTCATGGTTTGAACTTGTGTTTCTGCCACTTGTTCCGCTCCCCCTTTCATCATTTATCTACCTATATAAGTTATGTAAAATAGGGCATCTAACCCCCCCTCACACCATGCTACTGACAACAATGTGCTAAGGCGGTTAGACACCCACAGCATAGCCGAGTGCCTCCATTGATACAGGTAAGGAGACATCACCTTTTACAGCAGTTGACTACTTTACTTTTAAACTACTAAGAATGCGTTCCAGCTCTGGAATAAGTTCTTTGCGTATTTGCTTGTCACGCAATGCGAATTCGAGTGTTGTCGTGATGAAGCCAAGCTTCTCTCCAACGTCATAGCGGATGCCGGAAAAGTCGTAGGCGAATACGCGCTGAAACGTGTTGAGCTTTTGAATGGCATCCGTCAGCTGGATTTCTCCGCCTGCGCCTTTTTCCTGCTGCTCTAAATACGTGAAGATTTCGGAAGTGAGCACGTAGCGTCCCATGATGGCAAGGTTCGATGGTGCTGTTCCTTTTGCCGGCTTTTCTACAAAGTTTTGAACACCGTACAGCTTGCCGAAGCTGCTGATCGGATCAATAATTCCGTATCGGCTCGTGTGTTCGTCTGGTACCGATTGCACACCGATGATGGAAGAACCTGTTTGTTCGTATTGCTCGATCAACTGTCTCAAGCAAGGCTTGTCCGCTTGGACGATGTCGTCTCCTAGCAGGACGGCGAATGGCTCGTCGCCGATGAACTTGCGTGCGCACCAGACGGCGTGTCCGAGGCCTTTTGGCTCTTTTTGGCGGATGTAATGGATGTCTGCCATTTGCGAGGATTGCTTTACTTTTTCAAGCAGGTCGGTCTTTCCTTTTTCAAACAGGTTCTGTTCGAGCTCGAACGCATGGTCGAAGTGGTCCTCGATGGCACGCTTGCCTTTACCGGTTACGATGATGATGTCTTCAATGCCTGAAGCAATCGCTTCTTCGACGATGTATTGAATTGTCGGCTTGTCGACGATCGGCAGCATTTCTTTTGGCATTGCTTTGGTCGCTGGCAGGAATCGGGTTCCGAGGCCCGCTGCAGGAATGATGGCTTTGCGAACTTTTTTCATTAAGAGTTAACTCCTTCAAATATTTACTTTGTTAACTAAACCATAATAGAGAACGCTGCCTCACCTTTTCCGGCACATCTTTCATGATGCTCCGGCCTTCTGCGAGCAGGTAGGCATTTTCCTCGAACTGATATCTTGCTGTTCTGCCAAAATCCTTTTCGAGCTGTTCGTAGGCGCGCCTTAAATGAAAGGGCCGCTTTTTTGTATCGTGTGCGTCGCTTGCGATAAAGTGAGCAAGATTGCTTTCGACAATTTTTTTCGAAAAAGACTTAACATTTCTCCCTAATCTGCCGATATAAGAGGCAGCCGTCACTTGAGTGAGTGCACCGTTCTTGACAAAATCGTATAATTTGTCAGGGTTCTTTAGTATGGCTTTGTTTCTCTCGGGATGGACGATAACAGGGATTAAGCCCTCGATCTGGATGTTGTAGAGCATCTGCTTGGTGTAATGCGGCACCTCGTTGTGAGGCAGTTCCACAAATATGTACTTATGAAGATTGTTGATGGTTAACAGATCTTCTGTTTCGTATGCACGCAGCATATCTCCAAAGAGTCTTGGTTCTTGGCCAGGCAGGATCGTAACTGGGATGGATCGTTCGGTTAATGTTTGGTTTAACGCATGGACTTTTTCTAGGATGGTTCGTTTGTCGTTCTGGTAACGATGGTTATAATGAGGAGTTGCGATGATTGTGTCGATTCCTTCATTTGCAGCAGCACGTGCCATGTCAATAGAATCTGCGATTGAAGCTGGTCCATCATCAAGGCCCGGAAGGATATGACAGTGAATATCGATCACGTTAAACACCTTCTTCCTATTTTCCTGATAATTTCCCAATTACTGATAAATACCAACACATTTGGATGAGGACTAAAGTATGATTTTCGTCTTCATAATCCTATCATACAAATTCCTTATGGATAAAGGGGGTGATATTGTCGAAAGTTGACTAATTCCCCCTATTTACACATTCTTAATAATAGTAATAATAATCGTCATTCTTCTGATTTTTGCTGTTTAACACGACTCCAAGCAATTTGCCTTGACCAGTCATGAGCATTTCCTTCGCTTTCACTGCCTGATCCTGTTCGGTTCCTCCGCTTTTCACGACAAGAATGCTTCCGTCTGTTATGTTAGATAGAATCTGCGCATCGGTTACCGCAAGCACGGGCGGGCTGTCAAACAGGATGAGGTCAAACTCAGCTGATGCTTCTGCCAACAGCTCTTTCATCGAGTTCGATCCGAGCAATTCGGATGGATTAGGCGGAATCGGACCAGAGGTGATGAGAAATAGGTTCTCATTCTCCGTTTTCTGAAGTACCTTTTTCATGTTGCTCTGCTTGGATAGGACATTTGTCAGGCCTTCCAGGTTTTCCGTTTGAAACGTGTAATGCACCGTTGGCTTGCGCAGATCCGCATCGATCAGCAGCACTTTTTTCCCTGTTTGTGCGAACGCAACAGCTAGGTTCGCGACGGTCGTCGATTTCCCTTCGCCTGGTCCAGGAGAGGTGATAACGAGTGTCTTCAGCTCTTTATCCACACTCGCGAACTGGATATTCGTTCGAAGGGTCCGGTACGCTTCGAAAACAGGAGATTTACTGCTTAATTTCGTGACAAGCGCACGCTGTTTCATCGGTGTCTTCTTCTTAAACATGTACGCTGCCTCCCTTTTCTGCCGTCCTTGCTTCTCTGCTCGTTTTACGCTGTGACGACGCATCGATTTTCATTTCTGCGATCGATCCAAGTACGGGCAGCTCTAGCACTTTTTCAATGTCCTGCTCTGTTTTGATCGTGTTATCCAAATATTCAAGCAAGAACGCTAATCCCACCCCTGCCATAAGGCCTACAACAAGCGCAATTGCCATGTTCAGAAGCGGTTGTGGTTTGACAGGTGACGGGTTTTCCGCCATTTGTGCTTTTGAGAGAATGCTTACGTTATCGACGCTCATGATCGTCGCGATTTCTTTTTGGAAGACGTCTGCGATCGTGTTCGCCATGTTCACTGCCATCACAGGGTCTTTGTCTTCTACTGTTACTTCCACGACCTGCGAGTTTTCTTTTGAATTCACTGTAATCTGGTTATTCAGCTCGCTAACGCTTCGATCCAAATTCATTTCCTGTTGCACTTTTTCCAATATCGCCGGGCTTTTAATAATGACGTTGTACGTGTTAATAAGATCAAGGTTTGTTTGTACCGCGTTAAAATCTATTTGCTTATCGCTTTTTGCTTGGTTGACAAGCAGCTGTGTTGAAGACTGATAAATGGGAGTCAGCAGGTAAAAGCTGACCAGTCCAGCTGTGATCGTCGCCGCAACTGTCAGCGCGAGTATAAGCCACAATCGCTTTCGTAAAATAGCAAACAATTCTTTTAGGCTAATTGTCTCTTCCATTTTCCCCTCCAAAGGTTTGATTACAAATAGTGATTATATCACAGTGCTTTCCAATATAAAGAATTATTTTGGAAAAATTACAGGTAATTTTACAAGTAGATGTTTTTTGTAACAAAAATGTAACTATGGTGCGTAAAAAGTGGATTATAACGAGTGTTATCAATAGTTGATGAAATGATGGAAAGATACTGAATTATTATTCTAGTACGTTAAATTCGCGGGTAAATGGCTTCTGAGGTATTGGAAATTCCGGGTGCTTATTCGGATGAATGTTGATTGACTTTTGTGTGATTTGTCTCGTATCTACTCTCCTAACCTATCATAGTGAAAAATACCTACTGACAGTTTAGCACAAAGTTTTCCAATGTCATGAGGGAAATTTGCCGTAATACGCTGTTTTCGACACATTCAGACGATATTTGGTAGGATTGTCGAACGAAAGTCCTTGTCCTTTGTGCCTATGTAATGAGAACGTTATAAAGAACAGCATGACAATCACACAATCAACATACCTCATTCGGGTGGTGACAGGCACCGTGAAAAAGTTCTTGATTGTATTTGGCATTACCGCAAGTGTATTTCTTGCCGCCGCGGGCGGATATGCGTTCTATCTGTATTCGTCAGCCAAGCAGGCTGTAACCAGGATGCAGGAACCGGTGGAGACAAATGAACCGAAGCCGGTATTCGCTACAGAGAACCTTCCGCCTATTTCAATTCTTTTGCTTGGAGTGGATGAGCGAGCCAACGATAAGGGCCGGTCGGACACGATGATCGTGGTGACCGTGAACCCGAAGCGTGAAAGCATGCTGCTGTTCAACATTCCGCGCGACACGCGTACAGAGATCATAGGAAAAGGAACGGTCGATAAGATTAATCATGCTTATTCGTTCGGCGGTCCGCAAATGGCGATGGATACGGTCGAGCACTTTCTTGACATGAAGCTGGATTATTTTGTGAAGATTAACATGCAGTCGTTCCAGGAAATCGTCGATGCGGTTGGCGGTGTGACGGTGAACAACCCTTCTGCTTTCTCGTTTGAAGGCTACGAGTTTCCCGCTGGCAGCCAGCAGCTAAACGGCAGTGAGGCACTCGCGTATTCGCGCATGAGATATGACGATAAAAAAGGTGATCTCGGCCGCAATGACCGGCAACGGCAAGTGATTCAGTCGATCATCTCAAAGGGCGCAAACGTTTCAACCATTACGAAGTTTGATAATATCCTAGAGATCCTGAGTAAGAACGTGAAAACGAACATGACGTTTGATGAGATGCAGGATATTCAAAGCAACTATAAGAATGCGCGGCGTACGATTGAATCTACTGAGATTAAGGGTGTTGGGCAGAGGCTGAACGGGGTTTGGTATTATTCGGTTAGTGAAGAGGAGCGGCTGCGGGTTGTGCGCTTGATAAAGGAGCATATGAGCTAGATCGATACCTGAGGGCATGTTGCCTTCGGGTGTTTTTTTGTGGGGAGTTGATCTGCGTTACAGGTGCACGCTTTTCGCGGGGTGCAGCGAAAAGCAGAAAGGGCTCGTCCAGCCACGACAAGCAAAAGGGCAAGAGGCCGGTAAGTCGCTCTTTGACTTATTGGACTTTTGAACTTTTGACCTCGAGTGGCTAGCCCTTTCTGCTGGACAAGGTGAGCCCTTCCGTCGCACGCGCCAATGGAAGGGCTCACCTGTCTCACTCATCCCGCTGGACAAGGAAGGCTGCGGCAGCAAGACATCAAACGCAAGAAAAAGTGAAGTTCTTTTTCGAGGAGTCGGCACCTTTCACTCCGATCAACTTGCAGGGATGTATTCTCTGTCTATCAACCTTCGAAGTTCTACTCTTCTAGCATTCTTTTCTACTACTAATTTCTTAATTTTTTCCAGTTGGAAGGGTTTGTGGGGAGTGTTGGCGAATTTGTTTTTGAATTCCTAAATCTACCAATATATAGAATGGGGGAACTTTTTTGTCTATGAAGTGGCTTAAGGTCTCGGCTGTGCTGGGGCTGTCGATCAGTATGTGGAGCGGTCCGACCGCTTCTGCTTTTACGGGTAGCGGTTTGCCGTCTGCCTTGAATACGAGGGATTTTCATCCGCTCGGTCATAATGTGTACACACCTGAGAAGAAAAACGCCCAATTGGAAACGGACAAGATTGTTTTAAAGCTGGAAAAGTCGCTTACGTCTGCTGATTATTATAAATCAGGCACGAAGCTGATTCGCTCGGTTCCTGAGCTTGGGTATGCGGTCGTGCAGGTAAAGGACAAGAAAGGCTTTGGCAAGGCAATTGCTTATTTCCAAAAATCAACGAAGGTTCTTTCTGCTGCTCCTAGCGTGAGCTACTTACCGCAAGCAACTCCAGATCCGAAGGTGAGCAAGCAGTATTTCCTGAATACCCTTCAAGTCGATGAGGCACATAAGCTTGCGGGCACCAAAAAAGTGAAGGTGGCGGTGATTGATCAGGGCATCGACCGCAAGCATCCTGAGATTGATTCGAAGGTGATTGAAGCGATTAACGTCGCCGATCCGATGAACGCACCGATGCCGGATTTCCACGGTACTCATGTCGGCGGAATTATTGCTGGTGAGAAAGGAAACGGCGTCGGCGGGTACGGTGTCAGCCAAAATGCGGAGCTCATTTCTATTGATGTGTTTGACCGCGGCTGGGGTGCGAGTGATTATATCGTCGCAGAAGGCATTTTAGAGGCCGTCAACCAAGGCGCGAAGGTCATTAACATGAGTCTTGGCTTCAGCCGTCCGTCTCCGATTTTAGAAGAAGCGGTAAATGCGGCTCTCGCGAAAAATGTGACGGTCGTGGCGAGTGCGGGTAACCGCGGAAACAACACGCCCAACTATCCGGCGTCGTATGAAGGCGTTATTTCTGTCGGCTCGACGAACGATAAGAATGCGCTGTCTTCGTTCTCCTCTTATGGAACGGCGGTTGATGTTGTCGCGCCTGGTGAGGACATTTACGCGCCGCTATATGATTATGAGTGGAAATCCACGTTCTATAATTTGAGCGGAACGTCGATGTCAGCACCGATGGTTTCGGGCCTTGCTTCCCAGCTTTTGGCCAAGCACCCGTCACTCAAGCCGTCTGAGGTAGAATACATTATCGAGCACACGGCCAAAGACCTTGGTTCAGCAGGATACGATACGTCGTATGCACACGGCTTGATCCAGCCCGTCGCGGCATTGAAGTTTGATCCGAAGAAAATCCCGGCTGCTGTTAAAAATCCGGCGAACGATGCGGAAATTTTAAAAAGCGCTGAGTCTCTCACGTTCACAGGGATGAGCACAGAGAAAAAGAATTATTTTGCGAAAGCGAGCCAGATGCACTGGTACAAGTTCCCTGTCACTGAGGGGGACTACATCCAGACGCAGCTTATTGGCGCGGCGAACTATGACTACAAGTATGATGCTCGTGTGTTCGGTGAGAATCAGTCGTATAGCGTGAGTATCAACCGCCACCAGGACGACCACAGTGAAGCCGGCCTCCTTAAGGCTCCTTTCACGGGTGTGATGGTGATTGGCGTGAAGGACGCGAACGGAAATTATGACGACTCTACTGGCAAGAAATCGAGCTACACGCTGAAAATCGATAAAACGAAAACACCGCCTAAGGATGAAAACACGGCGGAAAACATGAAAAAGGTCGATGCCCTGCCGTTCGATTATAGCAGTGAAACACTGTTTGGCGGCGAAAAAGGCGACCAGGACTATTATGAACTGTCGGTAAAAGAGCCGCAGCTCGTAAAAGTGGCCACGAAAGGCGTACCTGGTGTTAACACCGGAATCCGCGTGTATATGAAGAGCGAGGAAATGCCGCCTGAAGGAGAAGGAAAAGGCGTTATCACCGAAAAAGGTGACGAGCCAGAAGGTGAAGAAGGCGGATCGTCGCTTGAAGAGCCTATGTTCATGAGCAACTCGAACGGTTCTGGAGACGGTGAAGTACTCACCTTCCCTGCTATGCCGGATGTGACGTATTATGTGGAAATCACGAACCAAGAGTTCTTTAGCGGAAACTTTTTCGAAGAGATGTTCTTTGAGCGCAAGGAAGAAAGCAAGCCAGAGCAATCGCTGCTGCCATATGAACTGAGCATAACCTCAAAGGTGATTTCCGGTGATGAGGATGGCCTTTCTGCTCACAATGGTGATGAGGAAGAAGAAGACAGAGAGGAAGACAGCGAAACACGGTTTGTTGAACATGTGATCGAACAGTCTACTCCGTATGAAGTGGGCGGCTCCGCTTCTGGATACATCCAAACGCCGGATGACGCGGATCATTTCAAATTCACGTCTGGTGAAGCCGGCGTGTATGAGTTCAACTTCGGCGATGCTGGACTGCCGATGGCCATGATTCTGAAAGCGAAGGAAGTGCAGGACGAGGATGGCAAGCTATACAAATATTTCGAACCGGTCTCGTATAACTTTGACTTTACGTATAGCGGGATTGAATTGAAGAAGAAGATGGTCGCGGGACTAGAGAAGAATACTCAGTATGTCCTTCGCATCATGCAGAATGAGATGGACTCTAATGTATCGTTCGACCCGTATTCGTTCACGTCCAAGCTGAGCTATGCGAACGTGGCGGACAGCTATGAGCCGAACAATGACCTTAAATTGCCGGTAAAAGCGCTGCCGTCGACTTGGAGTGTGAAGGGGAACTTCGCTTCGGCTGGAGACTATGACCCTTACTACTTTAAGGCAAAGGAAGATGGAATCATCGAGGCGTCTCTTAAAAAGGATGAGGTAACATCCACGTTGTTGAAGAAATACCCTGCTGAGCTGCTGGCTGATTATGTGGGCTTGATCAGTGTGGTAGAGGATGTGAACCAAAACCAGAAGATTGACGAAGAAGAATTCGGTACATTGAAGTTCTTCAGCAAAAATTACTACACAGGCACGACACGCGGATCGTTTAAAGCGAAAAAAGGAAAAGGGTATTTTGTTGTGGCAGAAGGCTGGATGCAAAACAGCTCGAACCTTTCCCTCCTGCCTTACACCCTGAAGCTTCAGTCGGTGAACAAAAAGGATGAGGACGCAGGATCTGTTGTTCAACGAAACAAGCCATCCAAGCCGCTTTCACTGAAAAAAGTGAACAGCACACGCTCTGAGTTCAGCGGTTACTTGAACGCTGGCAAGACAGGCGGCGATGAGGACTGGATTCAATACAAAACGGTCCGTCCGATGAAAGCAAAGATCACGCTTGATGTTCCGCTTGATCTTGACGGTGTGATCACGGTGTATCAGAACGGCCGAGCGATCGCCTCGTCTGACCATTATGTCGACGGCGACGATGAAGTGCTGTACGTAAACTTCAAATACGGCACGTACTACATTGAAGTAAAAGACCGTTTTGGCAAAGCCAGCACAACACCTTACAAGCTGACGGTTTCCAAGCAATAAGTGACGGGGTCCGGTACCTTTTCATGCAACGGCGCGCTGCTGCGCCGTTCATTGAAAAGAGTACCGGACCCCTTTTTAGTTTTTAGTTTTTAGTTTATGTATATCTCGATGCGCTCCTTGCCTTTGCCGATGTTGTTTCGCTTCAGCCTAATATTGCCGACCTCGCCGGTTGTTCTCAGATGAGTGCCTCCGCAGGCGACTCTCGCAAACCCGTCGATCTCCCAATACCTTCTGCCTTCCTCTTGGCTGCTATACTCACTTGTAATGCTATCGTTCTCCTCGATGAGACGATGTGCTTCTTTTTCAAGGCGCGCAAAGGCAGCGGAGATGTTCTCGCCCCAAATGAAGTCGATGCGTGATTTGTCTTCTGCGATGTGTGCGCCGATTTTTTCAATGCCTGGCAGCTGTCTGTACGCGAGTTCAAGGATGATTTCGGCCGCAAAGTGCAGCCGCATCAAGCGATATCGTCTCTGCCAGTCGATTTCGACTGTTACCTCATCTCCCGTTTTGAGGCTATGCCCGTCTTCCAATGTATAAATAATCTCGTGTCCGTCTTTTTGGGCTCGAGAGACGCTGTATCCTCCGATCTTGCCATTGTCACTTTCCTGTCCGCCGGAGAAGGCATAAAAAATGGTCTGCGCTAACGTGATGTCATTGCCGTTCACACTTGTTAAACAGGTGTTTAATTTCGTTGCGTAAGGATCTTTCCAAAACCATTTTTCAACCATAACGGCACTCCTTTTTATAGAAAAAACGCCATTAGCGGCGTTTTTTCCTTCGTTTGATGATCATGGTGCATAGCAGCACACCGAGTAATGCCCCGACTGCATCGATTACGACATCCTCCCAATGCGGCGACCGGTTCGGCGTGAGTGATTGATGGTATTCATCGCTCATGGCGTATAGTACTGCGAGCACCCAGGATACTGCCGGATTGCGTGTAGCATTGTACAGCAGGACCGCGAGTATAAAATACGTGCCAAGGTGGGCAGCTTTGCGCACGAAGAACTCGATGACCGCCGCCGCGCCGTCCTCTGCGACACTAACCCACTCGCCCGCATACGGAACTTCTATGAATGCTGCGTTTTCATCGATCCACTCTGTCGGCAGGTTCTCCTCCCAAACGGGTTTCATGTCCTGCTTCTCATATGGCTGTGATGACGCATAAAAAATGACGCTCGCCCAAAGCGCTACGAGCAGCCAGCTGCCTATTTTCTTTGCCAAATCTGTCTTCCTCTCAGCTGTTGTATTTCCTTTTTGAGCAGTTCGTTTTCTTTTACAAGAACGTGCTCGATATACGTATAATCCTTCATAATCACGTCCAAAAACTCGTCAACCTCGTTCATATTATAGCCGCGGAACAAGCTTTTGTTAAACGTTTTATGATACACGAGCACATCGCTGAGCAAGAGATTATGGTGTATCCCTGACTTGCGCGGGTCGAGTTCTTTTACAGATACAGAGCGAAAATAGCCTTGTGAGGCGATTATCAAAACACGGTGCCCCTGTTCATTTTCCAAAATCACTTCCGCCGTATCCAGATCCTCTTCGTCGTAAACGGCGATCGACCGAATGACAATATCGGTCGGTGAATAGCCTTTCTGCAGGTGCTGCTCATACTCCCCGATCACTTCGGGAAACTGAAGCAGCAGCCTTTTCAGTTCATCAGACAGCATAGCCTTCCCTTCCTTTTCACCATTCTGCTAAAAGATCCACATAACGATTGTGTAAACACCTATCAAAAACGTGCCTATGATGGCTGCCACGGCGACAAGACAGCCGATGTTTTCAATGGTGTCTGATATGGTATTTTCATGAAATGTTCCGCGATTCTGGTGTTTCGTATATTTCAGCGCGCGTTCCACACGATCAGGCTTGTAGCCGTGCGCTTTCTCAAATTTCTCACACGCTGCCTGCATCTCTGGCGTCTTCTCTTTTTCCAAGTACCAATAGCGGCCCGCCATCGCAGGATCCTGCAGCTGATGATACACGTCACCGAGCTTTTTGCGGATCTCCAGATTATCTGGATACGTGGACAGCAGTCCGTGCAAACGGTCTCTCGCTTTTCCGAGATCACCCGCTGCTATATCCTCTTCCACTCGTTTCAGCGCAGGTGGAGTAATCATCAGAAGCCCTCCTTCTGTCTTTATCCTTTATTCGTTCCGCGCCAGCTTATCCCTTTTCATCACGAAAGAAAATGTTGCACTGCAGCCCGTCTATTTTTCCGTAATAGCGCTGAAAATCCTGCAGAGTTTGTTTCAGCTTCTCTGCTTCAGAAGGTAGACTAGCGGCCAAGCTGTTCCATCGCTTCAGCACGAGGGTTTCTGGAATGTCCGCCTCAAGGCTTGTGAGGGCATCCCAAAAGCCTTGCCAGTCAGGCGCATAACCTGGCGGAAAGGAGAGTTTTTTTTGAAAAAGGGTGTGAAGGTCTACTGGCGTTTGGGCGGCAGAAACATCGATAACGATTTTCTTCGTCCGCTCCTCTCCTTCTTCAGCATATTCGAATCGTTCTGTCATGATGTTGGATGGCAGTGTCGCGATTAGCTTGTCATACGTTGAAAACCTCGTATCGTTGGACAGCACGACGATTCCCTGCCCGTCGTAATCGATCCAGAACACTGTGCTTTCCGGCTGTTCCACATGAACGTTCAGTTTGCCGTTATGCCAGGTGAACGCCTTCTCGTGCAGCGACCACGCGGCAAAATCATTCATCGTCCCTAAGCTGACCGCCGTCTCCCAAAGTGCTTGTAACTGTGTGGCTGACGTGAGCGTGGCAACCGCCATCGTTCTCCCCTTTGGAATACGTGTCAATGTGAAGGAAATCTGTGCCGCTTCACACGTTTCCTGAAAATCATCGATCCAATCCTGATACGTTTTGATGCAAAGATAGACCGGAAACGCGTTCAATCTTTGCAGCCACTCGTTCATCCAGCGGCTTTCCTCCACATCGACAAGATTGCACTGCAGGCTTATCGCATGCTCGACGTTCCCTTTGAGTTTAAACGGAAAGATTTCGTTGTAGTCAGGCTGTCTGCTGCTATATTTTCCCGTTATGTAGCCTATTTCTATTTTCATGATGAGTACTTCTCCCTGTCTATGACGTTAGAAAATGATGAAAAAAACAAGGAAAGAAGAATGCAGCGTCTTCTCTCCTTGTTTTGGTGTGCAGCTTATCTTTCGCAGGCGATGCCGTCTCTGTCACGGTCGCTTTTGCTGTTTGCCTGGTAAAGCGGCTTGGAGGCGAACGGCTTGTACTTTGTCTTGCCGCCTTTATTCTTGGTTGTCGCCGAAATCGCTACTCCGCCTTTGTAAGTCTTGTTCAGCTCTGTGCAGTTCTTGAACGATTTCACCTTTACCGTTGCCGCATCCGCTTGCCCCACTGTTCCAGATGAAAAACCGAACACAAGCCCTAATGATAAAATAACCGCAGATGTCTTTTTCAAGATCATGACTTCCCTTCAAGTAAATTACTATTCTCAAAGAACATTTTATTACATAATTAGGAAGTTAGCAAACTTCATTCTTATTGTGGGGGTCCGGTACGTTTTCACATTCTCGCAGTAAGGACAACGCTGCGGCGAAAACGTACCGGACCCCATACTTTTTTGAAGCCTGTCAGCCAGCTGCTACGTCTTATGTTTAGAGAAGCACAACAAGGAGGGTTTATCACGTTGGAATCAATGGAAGAAGAGCTGGATTGGCGTTCTCAAAGCAACGAGGATGCGGTGGTATATTTTATGAAGCTGTATGGCGAGGAAATTAAGCGGCTGACGTTCTCGTTCGTGAAGAACTGGGAACAGGCCGAGGATATCACGCAGGATGTGTTTGTCACCCTGTACACGAAGCTCGATACCTTTAGAGGCGAGGCCGCGGTCCGGAGCTGGATCTATACGATTGCGATTAACCGCTCTAAGGACTTTTTAAGAAGCTGGCATCACCGGAAGATTGCGTTCACCGACAAATGGCTCCCATTGACCGCCGCCTCCCCTACCACTGTGGAAGAAGACGTGATGATTCAATCGGACAATAAAATGCTCGCTCGTTCGGTGCTTGAGCTGCCGATCAAGTACCGTGAAGTGGTCATTCTTTATTATTACAATCAATTCTCACTGAAGGAGATCAGTGAGATGACAGGCATAGGTGAAGGCACACTGAAGACGAGGCTTATACGAGGCCGAAACAAGCTTCAGGACATTTATTGTAGAAATGGAGGCCGCGATTAATGGAGCAAAAGCTGAAGAATTTAAAAACGATCATGGACGAAGAACTGTATACGAAGCCCGTATTCACAGCGAAGGATGAGGAAGCGGTCTTACGGAAAATTCAGGAATTACGGTACGTGAAAATAAAACCGAAAAAGCGGAACGTGATGCCTCAGCTGCTGACGGCCGCCGTCGTTGCTGGCCTCGCTTTTACCGGGTATGAGGTGATGAATCACGACAAAGCACCGAACACAGCGGTAGAGAAAAATGAAACGAAGGAGCTTTTCGCTGCGCCAACTGAGCAGTTCTCGCAGCCTAAGGGAACCGCCACGTATGACCCTGACATGATGAGCGTGGACGTGCAAGGCAGAGTTGTGAACACATCCAAGCATAACGGCGTTCCTTTTAAGATGAAATTGGTGCTGAAGAATCCTAGCTTGGCGGACGCAGCCGGCCAATCTGAGGTGCTCGTGGATGTACCGTCAGGCGTCATGCGCGCCGGCGACCCGTTTTCGTTTGCCTCTTCTATTGCGCTCAGCACGCCCATTGATCCAGCTGCACTTGAGAACGGTGTTGAGGTGGTGTTCTTCAACGATGATCGTGTGCTGTCGTCGTATGTGATCAGTGATCTTGTGATCAATGAACCCGCTCCTCCTCAAGCAACGAAAATTAACGTAGAGACGGTCGACGAAATTCGTTCCGATGAAGGGACACAGCTCAACGTTCAAGTGACCTTTGAAGGAAACAGCTCAGCTGAGATCGTAAACGTATTAAATGATGAAAACTATCGCAAAAACGTTACATTTGACGTTAGAGACGAGAACGTTGTAACGGTCAGTGAGACTGGTGTCGTTCAGGCCGTTCGTGAGCCAGCCGCCTATGATACGGTCATCACCGTCACCTATCAGGACGAAATGGGAGAGGTGCTGACGTTTGAGGTGCCCGTAAAAATAGAGCAATTGGAGAGTCTAGATTTAGGTACGTTAACATGGGAAGAACTCGTGGCGGTTATGAAGCCTGGCATGACGATGGAACAAGTGAAGGCCATGTTCGGCAGTAACTACCGAACAAGCGTGGATGACATGGACAGCAATCTGGTATGGGACTATCGCTTCGGTATGATAGACGGGTATAAGACGTATTATGGTGCTGTTGCGGGCGTTGATGTAAGAGATGTGGAGGGACTTGAACAGGAAAAAATCCAAAAAATCGTGCACTTCTATTGGAAAAAAGATAACACGATTCGAGCGTTCAGCATGTACACAGGAGAAAATGGAGAATTCATTAAAGACAAACATAAAGAATTTGAGCCAAGTATTAATCAACTTCACTGATTGGTTCGGGGTCCGGTACCTTTTGAAAGGGTACCGGTCTTTTTTTATGACTTAATCCGTACATATCGCCCCTTTCCTCTCCCTCATTTTTCCTTCACAATAAAATAATGGAGATTTTGAATCCCTTTTTTCATGAGCGTCGTCTTACCATCAGAAATATGAAGGAGGTACATTTCTTGAACACGGTAGATGAAGAGTTGGATTGGCGTTCCGAGAGCAATGAGGATGCGATTGTCTTTTTTATGAGGCAGTATGGCGAGGAAATTAAGCGGCTCGTCTTCACGTTTGTGAAGAACTGGGAGCACGCTGAGGATATTACACAGGACGTTTTCGTCACCCTTTACACAAAGCTGGATACGTTTCGCGGCGATTCTGCCGTTCGCAGCTGGATCTATTCGATCGCCATTAACCGGTCCAAGGATTTCTTGAAAAGCTGGCATTATCGAAAAATAGCGTTTACCGACAAATGGCTGCCACTCGCGGCCAGCTCAGGCACATCAGTAGAAGAGGATGTGATCACACAAACAGACAACAAGATGCTGTCCGATTCCGTGCTGCAGCTGCCGCTCAAATATCGCGAGGTTATCCTGCTTTATTATTACAAACAATTTTCGATAAAAGAGATAAGCGACATGACAGAAATTAGTGAGGCAACCCTAAAAACCAGGCTGATCCGCGGCCGGAGCAAACTGCAGGAAATCTTTATGAAGAACGGAGGCCAACTGTGATGGAGAAGAAGCTGAAGACCTTACACACCACAATGGATGATCAGCTAACCCAACATAAAGTGTTCACAGAAAAGGATGAGAAAGCTGTGCTGGAGAAAATCAATGATCTGCGCTACAGAAAAATGAAGCCGCAAAAACGCCGAAACATCGCACCTCAGCTGCTGACGGCCGCCGTCGTTGCTGGCCTTGCTTTTACCGGGTATGAGGTTATGAACCACGACAAAGCACCGAGCACAGCGGTAGAGCAAAATGAAACGAAGGAGCTTTTCGCCGCTCCAAGCGAGCAGTTCTCACAGCCACAGGGCACGTTAATATATGATGAGGAAAAGAATACGGTGGATGTGAGCGGAATTGTTACGAACACATCACAAAAGAAAGGCGCTCCGTTCAAGCTCAAGCTTCGGCTGACGAACGAAGAACTGATCAAAGCCGCTGGAATGTCAGAAGTGTTGCTTGATGTACCAGCAGGTGAGATCGAAGCCGGAGAGTCCTTTACCTTTGATTACTCCATTCCACTCAGCAGCAAGATCGACCGTAGCAGCCTTGAGAACAGTGTAGAAGCGGTGTTCTACAATGAAAAAAGAGTTCTCTCATCGTTTGTCTTCCAAGATCTGAAAGTGAACGAAGAAAAAAATTATTTGGTGGTAACCGGACTTCAAATCAACAGTGCGGATGAGTTAAAAGCTGGTGAAAGCATGCAGCTTGAGGTGTTCGCGGTGATGGATGATACAAGACCAACTGATATAGGCGTTGGACCGCAAGAGGCAGTGAAACATGGAGAAGTAACGTTCGAGGTTCGTGATCCAGACGTCCTGACCGTGAGTGAAGAAGGATTCGTGACCGCAGCAGCCAATCCGGTGAAGGATGAAACGGTGATCACTGTCCGATTCACTGGACACGATGGCACAGAATTTGAAAAAGAAGTGCCGGTTAAGGTGATGAGTGAGTACCCCCTTGCTACGCCAGAGACTCGTGCCTTTTATGAACAGTTCACCTGGGGCATGACGAAGGAAGAAGTTATCAAATTGCAAGGTAAGAATGGAACAACAACTTCCAGCGGCTCGCTTCGGTATCCTTTTTCCTATTTTTCCAAGTATTCTTTTACAACAAAACTGACCTATATTTCTTATGGCTTTCAAAACAACAAGCTAAGTACGATTACTATCCTTTTCAACACCAATTTCCCATTCGACGCTAAGTCACAAAGCTACGATGGCAGTGAACAAGTAAAGCCTGTTTATGAATTTGTGTACAATGTTTTCGATCCTCACTCAAAAGTGAACATACCCGCTTTTTCATTAGAACCGACTACGTGGACTAATGGAAACACAAAATTCCTTGTCCATTTCGACTATGGCTTTAATGTTAATCCGCCAAATGACGCAGTGACTAGCACCATGATCAATCTGCAGCCAGCTGGAAATGCGGATGGTGTTAAAGTTGTGAAATAATCTTTTTCCACTTTGGCCTTTCGGGGGTCCGGTACGGTACCGGACCCCCGAATTTTTTTATCCTCCTCCCCATTCTCCTTGCGCATTGGTCCATAGAATAAGTGTATTTCCACTCCTCATAACTCCTGCAATAAAGCCTAAATTCTCGCAACATTCCCATTCCTTCATGAGTAAAATATCCCTTTGAATCCAATTTATAGACAGCTTATTACCGCTATATTTAATTCACTTGTCATTGTGATGACAACTTCTCTTTTGGTGTTTTTACCGCTGAGCTTATCTGTTAAGTTAGCAGTTGGGTTTTTCGATTTTGCTTTTATAAAATAATATAAATGAGGGATATTATGATAAAAGAGTGGAACTTGTTACGTACTATCGCTTGTTTATCGATCGTGTTTTTGCATAGTACATCCCAGGTGGGACTGGCCACGGGATTTCCGCAATCAGAGTATTATCAGCTTCTCAGAACCATTCTATGCTACGCGACACCCACTTTTGTAGTGCTGTCAGAAGTTATACTAGCCAACCGTTATCCCGATAAACTCCCTGAAAATTTTTGGTCAAAACGGTTTAAATGGATCCTTGCACCGTACGTTTCGTTCGCCATTATTGATGCCTTCATCAGCTATAAGATGAGCCCTACCTTCGATTTGGGCGAAAAGATGTTAAAAAACTTGTTTCTCGGTGAATTTGAAGGCTATTTTGTACTGATCATCTTTCAGTTTTATCTTTTGCATTATTTCGTGACAAAATACCGTCTTTCCATGAACTGGCTCGTTCCTGTCAGCATCCTTGCCATGGTCTTTCATTTCAAGATCCTAGAAGGCAACATTCCGTTCGTGCAAGAGCATATCGCCTTTTTCAAAATTCCGTTCACCGCTTGGTTCGCGTACTTTACCATCGCGTATGTGATCGGCAGGCATTATAAAAAGCTTTCAAAAATGTTTCTGCAATACAAATGGTGGACCTTAGCGGGTGTTGTGGTATCTCTGCTCGTCGTATTTGTTCTGTTTGAAGCAGGTTACACGAGCGTCGGATCACGACGAATCGATCTGCTCCCACTCACGATTGCGATAAGTGTTGCCGTTATGGCTTGGGGCCAGCTTATGCCTAATTTTAAAGTAATCAATGTGATTAGCAGCTATTCGTTCGGCATCTACTTTCTTCACTGGCAGCTGCAGCGTTACTTTGGCGCAGACATCGCCGGGTTATTCGAGAACACCTTTACACGCGTGTTCGGTTTATTCTTCATCTCATTAGCCGGTTCCATGCTGATCATCTTCCTATTTTCCAAGCTGCCTTTCGGGTCGTTTGTGGTGGGAAACACGAATCGAAAGGTACCAAAAAAGAAAGAAATGAAGCTGTCACGTGCGGCTTAAACTTATTGTGCTAGCCAGGCCGCTCTCTGATCAGAGAGCGGCCTATTTTATGATGGGGGTCCGGTACTTTTTCGTCGAAAGTACTATCTGGCAGGATAACATTGAAAAAGTACCGGACCCCCAAAAATAATCATCTGTTATGTGGATAACCATACTTATCCACCGTATCGTCAACAGTATACACAGCCGCGGTTTAAGAAAAAGGGCAAACAAACTCGTTATTTGTCGGAATTCTTAAATAATCGAATAAATCTGTGGATAAAGTAAGAAAGTCTGATCAAAACTTATCAACAGGTACCGTACCCCGCTAAAATTTTTGGGTGTGCTCTTTATACTTATTTTTCGATGAATTTAAGCTTTAAATTGATTATGTTTCCTCATGTTGAAAAATCTGTCTAACTATACACTTATATGTAGAAACAGATCGACATCGAGGAGGATAAGAATGATCAGAATCACAAAATATCTCGTCGCCTTTATGATGGCCTTTTCGTTAGTCACTCTTTATTTGCCTGCTGAGCAGGCATCCGCTGCCGCTACACCGATCAATAAAGCGGTCTATGTCAGCGTGGATGTGGCCAATATCCGTTCAGGTGCATCGTTAAGCTATAAGGTCATCGCTCAGTTAAAAACGGGAGCAAAAATGACAGCGTATGAACAGTTCACGAACAGCAAGAATGAAATCTGGTACCATGTCGTGCTGCCGGACGGCCGTAAAGGCTGGGTCGCGAGCTGGATTGTTACCACTACTGCTCCGCCTGCTACAAGAGTGATTCTCAGCGCTCCGCTAATCAGCCAGATGCCTGAGCTGCCGCGCGGCTGTGAGGTCACGAGCCTCGCGATGATGCTTCAATATGCCGGCAAAAGCGCCAACAAGATGACGCTCGCGAGCCAGGTCAAAAAGGATCCGACGCCATACCGCAAGGCGGCAGACGGAAAAGTATATTTCGGCAATCCGTACGTTGGATTTGTTGGGAATATGTATGACAAAGACAAGCCAGGCTACGGCGTGTACCATGGACCGGTTGCCTCGCTGGCACGCCAGTACCTTGGGACGCGTGTGGTCGACCTGACAGGAAAGACTTTTCAAACCGCTGTGATCGGGCAGCTGCAAAAGAAGAAGCCAGTGTGGGTAATCGCCAACTCCTGGTTCACGGCCCTTCCTGCATCGCAGTTTACGACATTCTATACACCTCAGGGTCCTGTAAAAGTGACGTACCGCGAGCATTCCGTTCTCGTAACCGGATTTGACAGCCAGTACATTTACTTTAACGATCCGCTGACGAATCAGAAGAACCGCAAAGTTGCGCGGTCGAGCTTTGCTGCCGCCTGGGATCAGATGGGCAAGCAAGCGATTAGCTATAACTGATGAATGAGTGCTTGACTTGGAATGACTTGGGGTCCGGTACCTTTCCGGTTGGAAGCTGCTGCAAAGCGGTTTTTCCGGAAAAGTACCGGACCCTTTCTTTTTTATTGCTGCAATCCCATCATTTCAGCAATTGTCGTAACAATGAAGGATTATGCTGTAAAGAACGCTTGAAATGCTTTGAAGAATTGATAACTTGTTGTGAAGATGTCTTAACTTGATGCATGAATTTCAAAAAGTGTTGTGACACGGTATTTTAACTACACTTTTTATGAAAAAAAACACCCTAGAAATGCCCACACTTTCAAAATTAGATAAAATCGCTCGATTTTGTTTAAAAAATCACCTTGAAACGACTGAAATCTGGAGGAAATTACTCTAAAATTGTTCATAAGAAGAAATTTGGGGAGCAAGGCACACTCACGAACGCCACATATGCAGCCCACTCACAAAATTAACCATGAAGGAGTGCAATATGGAAAAGAAAATCACGAAAAAGGAAAATGGCAACGAGTATATCGAAGGAACATACCGTCTCTGGAAGAATCCGAACGGTGGCATCGCAATAAAGTTTGATAAAGAAAGCGAGCTTTATACCATTCCTAAGAACTCGGATTTGCATAAGCGCATTGGAGAAAGGTTTAACATCTAAATTGTTCACGAAAAAAAGAGCCCACGGATGACAAGGTATTTCGTCATCCATGAGCTCTTTTTATTCTTTAACCAGCCTCATCAATCGGCTGCCATTCACTTCTGTACTAAACCCGAACCTTTCATAATACGGGGCAAGCCGGTCAGGACAGTATAGCTCCACCCTGTCGACGCTGCTTACACGTGGGTGCGATAGAATGCTTTTCATTAACAGCGAACCGATTCCTTTGTTTCTAGCTGTCTCTTTCGCGATGACATCAAAGATAAACGCACGGTATACCGTATCGGTGATCACACGGGCAAACCCGATTAGTTCTTCTGTTTCTTCGTCCAAAACGCCAACAACTAACCCGCTGTTTTTAAACATTTGTTTCATATCCTGCATCGTGCGATCCTTTGTCCACCATTCCTGCTGAAATAAGTGATGAACCTGAAGCAGCTCATTTTCGTTAAATTCCTCGATTATTTTATAGCTCATCCTCTTCCCTCCTGCCAGAGGAATTCGCCATCCCGGGGTCCGGTACCTTTTAGGTTGGATGCGGCTGGAACGCCTTTTTTAAGGGGATGTACCGGACCCCAGATCTTGGAACCTAGATCTTGGAACCTAAATCTTGGAACCAAGATCTTGGAACCAGAAAAAAAGCCAGGGAAAAAACCCTGGCTTAGTTCACTTTTGAGACGCTGAAGATCACGCCTGCTTTTTGGTCGTATTTTAGGTTGTAGCGGATAAGGTTCACTTCTACTGAAGTTTCATTTTCATGAAATTGATAGGACTTATCAAACAGTCTCAAATCCTTCAGCACGTCGCCTACTTCTTTTTTACTCAGTTCTGGATTGGTCGCAGCGATTAACAGTCCCATCGTAAGAACGATGTCGTTTCCGTCTCCCTGGCCAACCATGATTAATTCGTGAACTTGCCCAGTATCATTCACATTTTCCATGATTGTCACATCATCAGACACAAGCGATGTGATGGTTTCTTTATCTTTTCTCGTTTCCTGCAGCTTGTAGTTCAGCTTCATCTCTTTGTTGGCTTCCGAAAAAGCGCTTGTGAATTCGTCATGATTTTGGAACAGCGGAACGGTCATTAACGCTCCGGCTACGATAGGAGCGCAAAAGTACGCAACTGTTCCAGCCGTGATGACCCATCGTTTTTTCTTCGTATACTTTTTTTGTTTCCATAGGATGAACAATCCTAGCGGTGGAAACAAGATCAAGAATGTCCATGTGATCCAGGACTTCTGAAGTAGGCTTTTTTTACTTCGAACGGTTGTATCTGGCTGCATTTCTTTGTCCCCTTAAAATAATTCTTTAATGTTTGTTTTAAAAATGAAGCGTAGTTCTTCGCCTTTTTCGACAAGACGGTCTTTTAAACTCTCGGCAATTGACTTGTTGTAGGATGTCTCGTTTTCAGGCTCCATAATGTGGTTGAAAAGCGATTTCCCTTCACGGTCCCAGCTCGAAACACCTAGCGTCTCTTGGATGACTGCTTCTTCTTCCACATCCTCAAGCAACGCTTTGTATTCAGGATGAAGCTTGGCTGGTGCGTATACGATCAGCAGCTTCAGCCATTTTTTCGCTTTTTTATACGATTGCTTTTGAACCGCTTTTTCCATTTCTTTAGTCAGTGACTCCAACGACTGCTGCTTCAGTTTTGATACTTCTTCAGCATTTTTCTTTGTGTCATGCATCTTCTCAATGCTGCGGAATGTCTCTTCATATTCTTTTTTAGCTAGCGACTTCTCCGCTTTTTTCACTAGTTTGTTATACTTCTCTTCTGCCTTGATCGCTTTAAGCAGATCTTCGCTTTTCTTTTTCAGTTCTGAGCTGGAGCGTTTGTGATCTAAAATGTAGTTCAATTCTGATTTGGCTTTTTTGTATTTCTTGTTTTGACTGGATTGCTGTGAATTTGTCCAAACTCCGTTAAACGCATTGCTCATGAGCTTTTCCACTTTCGCATCAATCTTGTCCAACTCATAAATCGCTTCGAGCTCGGTTATTGCACCTTTGTAGTCTTTGGATTGAACCATAGACGAGGCTGTGGTGAAATGTTTGTCCGCTTCTACCTGCTTTTCGTCCACTTTTGGTGCGGGCTTTGGAGCTGGTTTTGGTGCAGGTGCAGGCTTCGGTGCTGCTGGCTTTTGAACTGGAGCTGGAGCAGGTTTTGGCGCTGGCGCAGGGGCGGGCTTTGGTGCCGGTGCCGGAGCAGGGGCAGTTCCCCCTCCGTTATGATAGTGGTACCCCGTGCATAGGCCCTTTGCTATAGACTTTGGTGAACAGTTATGGCCTCCATTACCGTCCAAGCCGCCGGAATGGGCAGAAACGGTAGAGGCGGTTCCTAGCATATACATGAAAGCTATACTGAAAATAGTGATTTTCTTCAACATATTGTCACTCCTTTACAAACTTCCTATAATTTATCATTTATTACAACTAGATTACAAGTGTTATTATGATATTACAATAATAAAATTATCGGCAGATTTTAATCGGGGTCCGGTACCTGCTTCTATGCGTGTATTAGCAGTGCGGTGTCTATGAAAAAGGTACCGGACCCCGGATCTTAGCTTCTGAAAGAAACATTTTTCTCCAAAATGTGAGGCGGAAAATGGTATACTCATACAAATACTGTCATTTTATGACGATGGTTTAAGGAGGCTTGGCCGTGAGTATTGAACTTGTTTTGATTCCTGTTGCGATTGCGGTTTCTCAATATACGTCGGATCAGCTGGAGAAGAGAAAAGAGAAGAACCAGTCGTTCGTGCTTCCTTCTTATATGAAGGACGAAACGCTTTTGCAGCAAGCACTGGAACAGTATGGCTGCCATACGGTGATGGTGGACGAGCAGAATCTTTCTATCCATACAGGTGCTCATCAGATGGTTTTTTATAAAAATGAGGAAAATATCTTCGACTTGGCTGCGGATTCTTCTGTTTCGCGGGAGGATGCCGAGGAGTTTCTCCATCAGATACAGGACGAGTACACACGCATTCTTCAGCAGGAGACGTATCAGAAGTTACTGCAGCGTGCGGAGCGACAAGGGTATGTGCTGGAGTCTGAGGAGATTACAGAAACGAATTCCATCGTTTTGACGTTTAAAGTGTAGAGGGGGATGACCCATGGATCAGCGGATAAAGATTGAGATTGGGCCGGACGGCAAGATTAAGGCGGAGACACTTGGCTTAAAGGGCAAAGAGTGTCTCGCATTTTTGGAGCAGCTGGAAAAGATGCTGGATGCTGAAACGGTGGACTCTAATTTTACGAACGAATACTATGAAACAAGTTTGCAAACAGAAGAGAAATCGATCATACAGCTTAACAGGGGGATGAAAGAATGAGTAAGGGGATTACGCAAAAAGGAAAAGCGTGGGAGTGGGGAAATTCCTTATGGATGCTTTGGGCATTAGTAACCTTTGGGTTGTTTAACTATATTTCTTTCTTCTATATTGGCTATCGGGTGAAGCAGAGAAAATGGACGCTTGCTGGTGTGCTATATTCTATTCCATTTATCTTGATGATCATTTTTTCTGAAACGACCGATGAAGATCATTGGTCATATGGTTTAACGTTAGCCATTTACTTTATCTGTTCCACCATCTCCTTTTTCCATGTGTTTGTCGTGAGAAAGGAATACCTGCTTCGGCTTGAGAAAATGAAAGACAGTAGATTTGAAGAAAAAGAGCTAGAACGATTGAGACAGAGCATTGACCGCGAGTATGCGATGGGCCAGCATATGGCGGCTGCTAAAGCGGAGGAACCGCGGCCGCTGTCTTCCAACCCTTCCGTTCTGGATATTAACACGTCATCGGAAAAAGAAATCGCCGCACTGCCGATGATCGGGTCCATTCTTGCCAAAAAGGCGGTGCAGCATAAAGAGCTGAACGGCGGGTTTCAACATTTTGATGAATTCTGTGACGTCCTGCAGCTGAAACCACATGTGATGGAGCGTGTCAGACCTCTTGTCGCATTTTCGGCCATTCAGCGGCCAGCTGTGGAAGGAGCCAAGTCTGGAAGGGTTATTGATTTTTAATGAAGCTGCGCATCCACCGGTTTCTTCCTCTCACGACGGTTGAGGGTCCTGGAAAAAGAGCGTGCCTCTGGGTGCAGGGGTGCTCTATCCATTGCCGCGGCTGCGGTGTTCCGTGGACGTGGAGCACAAAAGGCGGCAAAGAAACGACTGTACAGCAGCTTTTTTCTGAAATCGTAAAAAGCAAGCATCAGCATGATATTGAAGGGGTCACGTTCTTGGGCGGTGAGCCCTTTGACCAAGCCGAGGCGTTAAGCGAGCTGGCTGCCTTAGTAAAGGAAGCGGGCCTATCAGTTATGTGTTTCAGCGGATATACTTATGAAACGATTTTGGCGGAGAACAAACCTGGTTATTCTGCCCTCCTCCGCCAGGTTGACCTGCTGATCGACGGGCCCTTTGTTCAAGAGCAGCTCGACCTTAGCCGGCCATGGATCGGATCAGCTAATCAGCACTACCGGTTTTTGACCAGCAAATATGCTGATCTAGCCTCACAGCTTCATCGTATTCCAAACAAACTGGAAATCCGGATCGAGCGTGATGGAACTGTCGCGCTGAACGGAATGGCCACTCAAGAAGAGCTGAGGCTCCTGACAAATGGCCTTGGTGAACGAACGAAGGGAGAACAGTAACGTATGACAACTGCGGTGATACAAGAAAAGACAACACAATCCATTTTAGCTGACCTGCTGAAGGCGCGCTTTCCGCTTTTATATATCCAAACGTTTGAAGAAGACCGCATTTTATCTGTGATTCGGTCTGTCGGTGCCAATGCACAGCTTGTGAAACGGCCCCGAAATGTTTTGACGTGGCGCCTTACTTCGGGCATGGAGAACGAACTCTCACAAAAGGTGCCAGATACCGTCGCACCGATCAAAGCGTTAGACTATATCGAGAGCTATGATGACGCTGGAATCTTTGTGCTGCAGGATTTTCATATTTATTTCGGCGGTCAAGGAAAGCTGCCCGATTTTCAGGTGATCCGGAAGCTGCGGGATATGGTGTCCAAGCTGAAGTGCAGCCCTAATCCTAAGAGCATTATTTTCACATCGCCTACCCTCGTTCTTCCATATGATCTTCAGAAGGATGTGACGATTGTTGATTTCCACCTGCCTTCTTTACAGGAAATCAAGAGTGTTCTCGATGAAATGATCGCCGTTAACGAACAGAGCGGCCGAATTCAAATAGACCTATCTTCTATTGAAAAAGAACAGCTCGTCAATGCGGCTCTCGGCTTAACGTTATCCGAAGCGGAAAACGCATTCGCACGAGCGATGGTAGAAGATGGCCGGCTCAGTGTCGACGATGTTGACGTTATCCTCCGAGAAAAGGAGCAGATCATTAAGAAGACGGGCATTTTAGAGTTTATCACGAGCGATCTTGTGATGGAGGATGTTGGCGGACTGGAGAACCTGAAGCGCTGGCTGCACAAACGCAACAAATCGTGGCTCGATTCAGCAAGCAAATACGGTTTAGACGCGCCTAAGGGTGTCCTGATTACCGGCGTGCCTGGCTGCGGAAAGAGCTTAATCTCTAAAGCCATCAGCTCGATGTGGCACCTTCCTCTCTTACGGTTTGATATTAGTAAAATTTTCAGCGGAATTGTTGGAAGCAGTGAGGAGAACATGCGGGAAGCCATTCGAACGGCGGAGGCGCTCGCACCTGCTATTCTGTGGATCGATGAGATTGAAAAAGGGTTCAGCGGCATGAGCACGGGTGGTGACAGCGGCACCTCGGCACGTGTTTTCGGCCAGTTCCTCACGTGGATGCAGGAGAAAAAGAGCGCGGTGTTCGTTATTGCGACAGCCAACAACATTCAAGCCCTTCCTCCTGAA
The DNA here is from genome assembly GCF_042665465.1 of Fictibacillus iocasae. Lineage (NCBI taxonomy): Bacteria > Bacillati > Bacillota > Bacilli > Caryophanales > Fictibacillaceae > Fictibacillus > Fictibacillus iocasae. The sequence continues at coordinate 61,618 of NZ_JBHTCP010000013.1, forward strand.
ATGATGAGAAAAGGACGGTTTGATGAGATCTTTTTCGTTGATCTGCCAACCATGAGGGAACGGGCGGAAATTCTGAAGGTGCATATGGACAAGCGGCTGCTGCATCCAGATGTGATCGGGACATTTCAACGTGACGAGAGCACGCTCGAGCATCTTGCACGCATGACAGAGGGCTTTGTCGGTGCCGAAATCGAGCACCTCGTCATATCCGCGATGTTCGAGGCTTATTCAGAAGAGCGCAGCATAACATTAGCTGATTTTGAGCGGGCAATCGAAAATACCGTTCCACTATCGGTTACACAAGCGGAACAGATTCTAGCGATTCGTGAATGGGCGAACGTTCGCGCCATCACGGCTACGCCTCGTGAAGACCGCGCGGAGTATGCAGAGCGGCCAGCGGTTAACGGCAGCACCATACCATCTGCTGGCGGCGACGACCTCCGCTCCACCCGGGGCGGAAGAGCCATTGACTTTTAACTACAGTTCGGGGGTCCGGTACCTTTTTCCCTAGAAGCCGATACGACGCGGTTTCTTCAGAAAAAGTACCGGACCCCCGTTTTGGTTTTGAATTTCTCAAAATATTTACAAAAAATTATATATTTTGCATTCAAAATTAATGATATATTATTGGAGGATTTAAATAATTTTTGAAAGGTATGTGAATTTATGGTGTTAAAGCGCAATGGTAAGAGATTGCTAGCTTCTATGCTTGCAGTCGGTCTTATTTCTCAATCTGTTTCTCCCTCTTTTGCTGAAGCAAAATCAGCGAAAAAACCTGCTCCTAAAGTACCATTTGTTATTTCTGATCCTTATGTGGATTTTTCAAAAGGTACGAAAGCAAGCGTTAAAGTTACCCCTTTAAAAGAAAACAAAGGCTTGGAAACGGTTGTATTTCAGCTAATGAACGGCAGCACGCCGGTCGCTCAAGCCGCTGTTGAAACAGATATCAAGACACCTGAGAAGTTCAACGCACACTTTGATTCTACTAACCAAAATTATTGGATTAAGGTTTCGGTCGTTTCCCACTATAATGGCGAAACGTCGAAATTCGGAACTCATTTGGCAAAGCCGGTTTCCACTTCACCTTTCACGTTAAGAATCATGGAAACGACGGACATCCACACAAACTTTGTAGCCTATGACTACTACAAAGGAGCGCCTTCCGATGTTCTGGGCCTTTCAAAAACGGCAACACTCGTCAAGCAAGCACGTCAAGAAAATAGAAATACGGTATTAGTTGATAACGGAGACCTTCTTCAAGGAACGCCGCTTGCTACATATAAAGCGAAGATCGCTCCTCTTAAAAAAGGTGAGGTTCACCCGGCATATAAAGCCATGAATCTCATGGGCTATGATATTGCAACTTTCGGAAACCATGAATTTAACTATGGCCTTCCGTTCCTGAACGAAGCAATCAATGACGCGAAATTCCCGTACGTCAATGCTAACGTTTATCAAGTCGACAAAGACAAAGATCCTAAGAACGATAAAAACATGTTCACTCCTTACAAAATTCAGGAGAAGCAAGTTCTAGATAAAACAGGAAACTTAAAAACGGTCAAGATCGGTTACATCGGTCTTGTTACACCTCAGATCATGGACTGGGACAAGCAGCACCTTGAAGGCAAAGTAACGGCGCGCGATATCGTCGAGACAGCGCAAAAATTTGTTCCTGAAATGCGCAAGAAAGGTGCAGATGTGGTTGTTGCCATCACGCACTCTGGCTTTAACGGCGACAAAAACAACAAAGAAGACGTGATCTATGAGCTAAGTAAAGTTGCTGGCATTGACGCGATCACGTTCTCGCACACACACAAAGTGTTCCCTGCAGCTGATGAGAAGTCTTTGGACATCCTTTTCAAGGACTCAACAGGCAAGCCTCTTCCAGGCGTTGATAATGCAAAAGGAACGATTAACGGCGTTGCAGCCGTACAAGCGGGCTATGGCGGAAATTCTCTTGGCCTGATTGACCTAGAGCTTCAAAAAGTAAAAGGCAAATGGAAAATCGTGAACACGCAGTCCTCTACACGCGGCATTTTCAATAAAGCAACGGGTGAAAAAGTAGCGGAAGATCCAGCGATCGTGAACGCGGTAAAAGCAGACGTTGATGCAACGATTAAGTATGTGAACACACCGATCGGTAAGACAACAGCTCCAATTCACAGCTTCTTCGCTCTTGTTCAGGACGATCCTTCTGTTCAGGTCGTGACCAACGCACAGAAATGGTATGTAGAAAAGTATATTGCAAGCAACAAACCGCAATACAAAGACCTTCCGATTCTATCTGTCGGTGCGCCGTTTAAAGCAGGACGCAACGGTGTGGAAGAATTCACAGAAATCAAGACGGGCGACCTGACGATCCGCAGCGCAGGCGACCTTTACCTTTATGACAACACGCTAAAAGCGCTTAAAGTGAAAGGTTCTGTTGTAAAAGAATGGCTCGAAATGTCAGCTGGCAAGTTCAACAAAATCGATCCTAAGAAAACAGAAGAACAAGCGTTGCTGAACGACTCGTTCCCTGTTTATAACTTCGATGTAATCGACGGTGTTACGTACAAAGTCGATGTAACTAAGCCGGCACGCTATGACGGCAAAGGCGTAAAAGTATCTGATGCTAGCCGTATCGTGAACCTAATGTACAATGGCAAGCCCATTGATATGAACCAAGAGTTCATTGTTGTCACAAACAACTACCGTGCATCTGGCGGCGGTAACTTCCCTGGTATCAAAGGCAGCGAGTACGTGGTGGATTCAGCGGAAGAAAACCGTCAAATCTTGATGGACTACATCACTGAAGTAAAAGAAATCAACCCGACTGCAGATAACAACTGGTCGATCGCACCGATTCAAGGCAACGTGAACGTCACGTTCACAAGCTCTCCTAAAGGAGAAGAATACTTGCCAGAAGGCGGTAAAATCACATACACAGGCAAGACTAACGAAAAAGGCTTCGGCATTTACTCGTTTGATTTGAAGAAAGAAACGTTTACGCTTAACTTAATGCATACAAATGATACACATGCACAGCTTGATAAAGTGGCGAAACGCATTACGGCGATTAAAGAAGTTCGCGCGGATAAGCCGGATGCTCTATTAGTCGACGCGGGAGATGTGTTCTCTGGCAGCCTTTATTTTAACGAGTTTAAAGGCCAGGCTGACCTTGAGTTTATGAATCTTGCAGCTTACGATGTTATGACACTTGGAAATCATGAGTTTGATCTTGGCGGAACTCCTGAAGGCCATAAAGCGCTAGCAGACTTTATTAAAGGAGCGAAATTCCCAATCGTCAGCTCAAACGTTGATTTTTCTAAGGACAGCCAGTTATCTGGACTGTTCAAGGACGGTATCACTTCTGATGCTGCTGGCGGAACGGTTTACAACAGCATCGTTAAAAACGTAAACGGTGAAAAGGTTGGATTTTTCGGTCTGACTACAGCTGAAACTGCTAGCATCTCAACTCCTGGCAGTGTTGCATTTGAAAATTACATTGCTGAAGCCGACAAGGCGGTTGACGCTCTTGAAGCGCAAGGCGTAAACAAAATTGTCGCCGTTACTCATCTTGGGTTCGATGACACGAAAGAATACGATAACGATCAAGAGTTGGCTAAGCATGTAGACGGCATCGACATCATCGTTGGCGGACACAGCCATACGCAGCTTAACGCACCATTCGTAGTTGCTGCAGACGAAGCTGGAAAAGCAAAAGAGCAAACCATTATTGTTCAGGCTTTTCAATACAACGAGTTTCTTGGTACCGTTGATGTTGAATTCGACAAGAACGGCGTCGTGAAATCATATGCTGGCCAGTTAATTAAATTAGCAGATAAAGCCGATGACGCACAAGCGGCTGAAATGCTGAAGAAGTATTCTGAAAAAATTGCTGCACTAAAGAACACACCGACTGGTGCGGTTGCAGAAAAAGCATTGCTTGCACCACGTACGAGCGAACCAGGTAATACAGGTATAAGCATTCGAAACAGCGAATTCGAGATTGGCAACCTGATCACAGACGGCATGCTTGAAAAAGCTAAGACTTACAATAAAGATACGGTTATCGCGCTTCAAAACGGCGGCGGAATCCGTGCTTCCATCAATGCTGGTGAAATTACACTCGGAGAAATCTTGACAACTCTTCCTTTTGGAAACACACTGGCTACAATGAAGCTTTCTGGCGCAGAAATTAAAGCTGCTCTGGAGCACGGCGTAAAAATTGCGCCAGCTGAAAATGGCGCATTCCTGCATGTAGCTGGCATGAAATTCACATATGACAGCAAGAAACCGGCTGGTGAGCGTGTTGTGTCCATGGACGTGAAAAACGCTGATGGCACATTCACAGCGATTGATCCGGCTAAAGAATACGTTGTCGCAACAAACGCATTTACTGCTAAAGGCGGCGATGGATTTACAGGATTCAAAAAGATTTATGAAGCTGGCGGCGTAACGGATCTCGGTATTTCTGACTGGGAGATCTTCCGCGACTATGTAGCTAAATTAAAGAACGTTAACCCGGCTATCGAAGGCCGTATCGTTGACGCTGGTAAATAAAAACTTAAACATGGGGTCCGGTACTTTTTCGGAGACACTGCACGGCAGTGGGCTCGATACGAAAACGTACCGGACCCCTTTTTCTGTTTGTTAGCCTCCTTTTCCTCCCTTCATGCGATCTATTGTATGAAAGGAGGTGATACATATGGCACAAGCTTCAATCCAACGATCTCAGCTGCAGATGGTGTTTCAGCAAGGTGTTGACGGTGAAGGTTATCCGGTTCTAAAGCGTAAAAACTTCTCGAGCCTGAAAACGACGGCAACACCCGATCAGATGCTCGCTGTTGCAAACGCGCTATCTGGCCTGCAGCAGCATGTTCTGTACGCGGTCGAGCGCAATAACGCTTACGACATCCATACGTAAGCAAATTTAGTGAAGGGGTCCGGTACTTGAACGATAAGCTGGTGTACCGGACCCCGAACGGTATAAACCCGCATAACGGCGGTAATTCTTGATCTCCTGTACCGGACCCCAAATCTATTAAAACCACTCAAACTAAACGAAAGGAGGGACCATGATGGCTAGAACGCTTGAGCTTCAGTTTTTGAATGAAGATGCGAAGACGGTGACGATTCGTTTGGATGCACCGGTTGAGCCTGCGAACTCGGCTTCTATCGCTGCTGCGATGGATGTTGTGATCGCACAAAACATCTTCAACACGAACGGCGGCAATCTCGTCAGCAAGAAAGGCGCCCGGATCGTTGATCGCTCTGAGAGCCCGATTACGCTGATCTAATGTAGAAGACCGATGACAGCCAGCTCCTGGCGCATCGGTCTTTTTATTTTATAGCAAAAAAAATACACTCAGACGTATTCTTGATCTGAGTGTCCCTCCATTAAAACCTGGGTTTACTGCTCTAATACCGCCTGTACAATTAACCGTTTTGTCGGGTTTTTCATCGGTTCGCATGTTATGAGAGTTAAGAGAGCCTCTCCCGGTTTCGTGCTTAAGACAGAAATATCATCTGGCATCACGGTAAATACCTGATTCACTGTATAGCTATAGCTTCCATCCTTTGTTTCGATGATAATCTCATCGTTCTTCACGAGCTCATTCAACCGGTTGAATTGCTTGCCGTACGTAAAACTTCGGTGCGCCGCTATGGCGGTGTTCCCTTTTGTTCCAATTGGAGTGGTGCCCTCCAGCCTGCCTGCAGCATGCTTCAGATTTTGCTGGCTGGCACCTTCCAAAACCGGCAGCTGCACGTCAAGCTTAGGAATGCTGATCGTTCCTAGTAAACTATTGCGTTCTGGCAGTCGTGGTTCCTGCTGCTCTTGCTCATTGAACACCGTTTCGAGCTTTGTGAAGCTCGTTTTCGCTTTATCATCGATATGATTTTCCCATTCTCGCATCAGCTGTTTTTCCTGGTAAGAAGAATACACACTCTTCATTTTTGGATACATCATGGTCACAATCCCTGTCAGTATGAGTACATAGGCGAGCCATTTCATGATTACCGCCGTCTAAACAGGCTGTGAAGGATTGATTTCTTACTTAACAACAAAATTAAGCCCGCTGCCGTAATAAAGAAACCTGTCACGATCAGCAGCAGAGGATCCTCCTCCCCGGTTTTCGGCAGGGTACCGGTATTTGGCTGGCTGCCTTGATTTGGAGTTTTGCCGTCACCGTCAGCTGGCGGGTGAACAGGCGCATCGCCTTCTGCAACCAAAGTGAACGCCACAACCGTTTCAAGTCCTTGAAACTCATTTCCCGATTCATACGGAAACTCGACCGTAATCGTCAGCTTTTCCTGAGTGAATTTTGCAAGCTTACGAGGTGGTAACTTTGTGAAATTATTTAAATTCCCTTCATACAAAATGCCCTGATCGTCCTCTATCTTCACATCAAGTTGCTTGTAAAGCTTCTCAGAACCAGACTTTAGGCGAGATGTCAGATCATATGAAAAATCCTGGTTGCCGTTATTTTGAACCGTCAAAACGCGAGGTGCCCAATCACCTGGCTTAAAATGATCAATCTCAAACAAGACGCTTTGGGGAAAGGTATCAATCTTGATCTCAGGCGCGCTGCTGTCTGCACCAGTCTTGCCAATGGGAGCAAACACGATGATGGCGAGCAGGAGACAAGAAAAGATAATACTCAATTGAAATCTAGTAGAATAGATGTTCATAGGATCTACCTCTCATCCTGAGAATATTAGAGATAAACCAATCTTACATAAAGAAAAGGTGAGTCTTCTCACCTTTTCCAAGTCAATCTTATTTCCACTCACCATTTCCTTGTTGTGCATTAAACGTCCAAGTAAGATTTAAGGAATCACCCTGGAATTTATTTTGATCTTGATTATTTTCTACAAAAGTAAACACTACGAATAAATTATCAAACGTTTTTGCTTTAATTCCACTGCCTTCAGGAGAAAACCATTGAGCAGCAACTGCATCAGGGTCTGGACCATTTTTTAGGTTATATAGTGAGTCACTCCAAATTACTGCACTAGCTTTATCTACGTTTGCTAAGATATCTACTCGAATATGCTTACCAAAATCATCGCCACCATTATTACCGTTTGTATCGTTGACCGTATAAGCCGTATCTAAAAGTATTTTCTTTATATCTAATGAGCCATCATTTTTTAATTTGAACGTTCGGTATATTTTGTCGCCAGGCTTTAAATTATCCATGCCTACCATTACAGATGGATCAGTATTAATATCTAGTGTACCTGCTGCAAATGTACCCGTTTCTGTAGCTGTATCACTAAAATAAGCATACGTCCCTCCACCAACCAATGACAATCCAAGTGCGGCTGAAGCTACCCCTAGGCCTAGCTGTTTTTTCAAACTCATCTTTTTTTCCTCCCATTCACCCTTTTTTGGGTATGTATAATATTTTTTATATTGAATCCGTTTGGAAGTGATCCTCCCGGAGTTTCAACCAGAGACAGGTGGTGCTTTTTTCACTTCTATTTCCTTAATCGCTTTGAAAATCGTAAAGGCGGAGTAAATTAAGAGCAATATTCCTGGCAGGATTAGCAGTAAGGCTGCACCAGACTTAGACTGTGCTGCGTTCAGGAAATACCCTATATACGGGATGGTGAATCCGTTGTACTCCCCGACAACATTGGCTGCCAATACCGGCTTCATATCCGCCGCGTCGTTGTTGTCACCTTTTGTGATGTACGATGTGTTTGGCCCCTCGCCTCTTACTTCTAAGACCCGGTGTGTCACCAGTTTGGTTTCAGATTCCTTGAACGTGATGACGTCTCCTTTGCTGAAGCGCGTCATATCGCCACCTGGTTTTATGGCCACGATCGAGCCGGTTTGGATTTCAGGCTCCATCGATCCGGATAACACCGTTTTGAGCTGATATCCCATGATGGCCGGCTCTCCGCCTGAAGCTTTAGAGGAGATGGCCACGAAACCCATCAATAAAAACGTGATCAATAAAAGAACCGTCATAATGTTGCTGATCCATCTTTTCAAAGAAATCATTTCTCTCACCCTTTATTCACTATTTGATATACGCTCATTTGGCTGCTGATCGCCTGCACTGTTCTCGCTTGGCTGTTCAGGGTCAGCCGGCTCCGGGTCAACCGGTTTCTCCGTACCTTCTGCTGGAGGATCAGACGGCGGTGGATCTGCTGGCACGGCTGGTTTGGCTGGTTCCTCCGGTGCTGGTGACGGTGTTTCTGGTTCGGAAGGAACTTCTGGAGCTGGAGGAGCAGGTTCCATTTTTGAAGACTCGGTACATTCCGTAACGGATAGTTGCTCGCTCCATAATTCACCTTTTCCAGGATGACCTGAACGCTGGTACGCTTTAAACTTGTAGATTCCGTTTTCTTGCGGTTCAAAGCTCAATGTTGAGCTCGCTTTTTCCTTTAATGCCTCGATGACCCCTTCTGCTAGTTTCTGCCCATCCTTGGGGTTGCCTTTTAAAGCAAACCAGACCTCATATGTAACGGAGCCTTTCATGTCATTGCCGCGATTTTGTATTTCAGCTGAAATGGATGTGCACTTGTCTACACTTACATTTCCGAATTGTAACGAGCTTTTATCCCAGCCCTCATTTTGCGGCGGCTTTTCTTCTTCCCATACACCTGCTTCTATCGAGCCTGTAACTGTTTTGGTATCATTAAAGTAGGCGTTGGTGGATCCTGTAAGGTTGGTTAAGGTGATGGACAAAGAGTAGAAGATGACGCCTATTTTCATGGTGGAAATGTAGAGATAATGCTTGTTTCGAAACTTTCTTAGCCGTTTGCTTCTAATTTTTGTTCCCTCCCAACGTAGAGGATCGATTTAATTCAGTTCGTTCTTTTTAACGAACGTTATAATGGAATTATAGAACGTTACTTTTGTATTTAAAACATTCGTTTAGGGTGGTTTACGTTCTTTTTTGAGTACAATCTTACTAGTTATCTTCCTTTTTCTTCTGTTTTCATGGAATATCGTATTTTTTATAGAACTTTTTGTTCATTTTATAGAACAATTTCATTAAGACCCCCAATAAGAGAAACCGTTACCACTGAAAGCCCTATTTATGGTAAACTTAAATGAAAAAGTTATCTGCCAAAGGGGACTGTAAACATGGAAAACGTTGAGAGCTTGGGTGTTAAAACCGGGGATACGATCGTTACAACCAAAGGGTGGAAAGGCGTGGTTACCGCCACTCTTACGAATACAGTAGTCGTTGATTTTTCTTCAATGGAAAATTATGAAGAGCTGTTCGAGCATGAGAAGCAGGTCGTTCGGGTCGCAGATATTAAAGAGTTGATCTCTAGATAAAGGAAAAAGGACACGATGATGTGTCCTTTTTTTCATGTTATTTGTTTTTTTGCTTGAGGATTTCTGTTACAAACAGCCGGGCGATGCTCTCGTAGCCTTCTGTGCTTAAATGAATGTCCTGAGGATTTGGCAGAAATTCTAAGGCCTTTTTTGCGATAACCTCATTGGTCGGTATATATGTATCACCGTTGTGCCAGGCTCTCAGCTGGATTTGAGCGTTAAGCGCGTCCAGTAAGGGCAGCAGCTGCTCCTGCTTGTCCACTGGATAATACGGAAATGGATTATAGTATCCCATCACATATACATTGGCGTTTGGATTCAGTTGATCAATTTGAGTCAAAATCAGCTCAAGATTCACGGCCACTCCAGCAATGGCCACGCCGGCTTTTGCCGGATTCGTTTTCAGGATAGGCAGAAGGTCGTTCGCCCCGATATCGATAGTAATGTGGCTAGCATCCTTCAACTCGCTGCGAACGGATGGATTCAAAAGAACATCATTTCGCAGCTGAACAGACGTATAGCCGGAAACGCCAAAATTGTGATACTGCATTTGATATTGTGACCGTTCAAAGTGATCGGCAATATAATCCGGATATCCGTCATCAAACGTTCGGTATGGCGTCTGGCCAGCGGCTAAAGAATCACCTAACGCAACATAATCCATGGTTTTCTTCGGGTTATTCGCTTTAGCTGCAGCATCCTCTACCGGCAAGGATAACAGCAAAACACCTGCGGCTAGAAATGAGAGCGCTTTCTTTTTCATCTGAATTTCCTCCTTTTCAATTCCTCATAGCTCGAGTCATTTAGACTTCCATTATAGCTTTTCATGCGTTATAAAGAACGAACTTTCCCTCGACAGAAACTAACAAAGCCAAAAGCCGCGAATGAACGGCTGTTGGCTTTATAATAGGGAACTGACCGCTTTGTTCCGTTCATCCTCTGCTTTTTTCAAATTGTCGTATTCCTTGTTCACCTTCGTTCTCCAGCCAGACAGCTTTCCTTTCCTCTCCGCGATCATCCGCTTCACTTCGTCCGGGTTCGGTCCGCCTTGGATCTTGCGGCGGCGAACGAATTCGTGCGGACAGGTGATGCCGCCCCATTCCTTTTCTGATATAACAACTGAAGTGACGGAGGAGATCAGCTCGTTGATCTCCTTCACTGTGAGTTCATCCAGTTCCTTTTGTTTCTGTGTGCACGTTTTCGCGACTAAGCTGGCGATGTGGTGCGCCTGTCGGAAGGGCACCTTCTTTTCGCGCGCCAGTACGTCGGCGAGCTCGGTAATCGTGATGCATGATGTTCGCGCCCTGCTGCCCAAGGTTTCTTTGTTTACGTCCATCGTCCGGATAACAGCATTCATGAGGCGCACGACGCGGTTCGCTTTTTCATAGCTTCGGTACAGATGCGGCTGAAGGTCGTCTTCTGTGTCCACGATGTCGCCGAACGGTGTGTTGTGGATCATCTGGATGGCAGCGAGTGCCTCGCCGGCTGAACTGCTCGCGAGCGATCGGGAATGCTCGATCGAAACCGGATTTCGCTTTTGTGGCATAATGCTGCTGATTTGGACGTACGGATCCGCCACTAGTATCACGCCATACTCGTGCGTCGTTTGCTGCAGAAAATCCTGAATCCAGCGTCCGGCATTCGTCATCATGCTCAGTGTTGCGGTCGCCGCCTCGATCAGGTAGTCGGCGGCTGCGATGGCGTCATACGAGTTTTCGACGAGCCCATTAAAGCCCAGCAGCTGTCGGACACGTTCTCTGTCGATCGGAAAGCTGGTCGTAGAAAGCGCTGCGGCTCCAAGCGGTGACAGGTTCACAATCTCGTACGCGCGCCAAAGCCTCGACATGTCACGCATGAACATGTCATAAAGGGCAGCAAGATAATGTCCGAGCGTGGTAGGCTGCGCCGGCTGAGTGTGGGTGTAGGCAGTCATGACCGTTTCGGTGTGTTCCGCTGCTTGTGTGAGGATGGCATCAGCCAGCAGGAGCGAGCTATCCATGAGCGTAAGGATGTGCTGGCGCAGAACGAGGCGGTACATCGCTACGCCCATGTCGTTCCGGCTGCGCCCGATATGGATGTTCCCCGCAAGATCTGCGCCAATCTCTTCACTCAGCTTGCTTTCCATCATAAAAAAGAGATCTTCAAATTGCGGCTCGTATTGTAGTTTCTTATGATCAATCTGTCGCACTTTTTCAATGCCATGAAGGATGACTGATGCCTCTTTACGAGAGATGATCGACTGCTCTGTCAGCATGACCACATGTGCGCGATGAATCGAAAACATCTCATGAAAAAGATGGTCCCGCTGGTCGTTAAAGATGTGGCGCAGCAGGTGGTCGGCGTACGTTTTACCAGGAAATGCGGTTCCTTCTTCTTGCAAAAAACGCTCTTTCTCGTTCATGCGCTCTCTCCGCCCTTACGTTGAACTCTGTACGATACATTATGCAGCGAGTGCGGTCAGCGGACTATAGAAAAAGCCGCCCGGGTTATAACAGCACCTCCAATCGGGGATGCCGTTCCTTCATGCCGGGCGGCTTTGTGGTTTATTGCTTTGCTTTAGCTTTGTGATTTTTAAAAATTTGCTTCACTTTCGGTGCCAGGTAATGGCTGCCGTTGCGGTCCTGCACGTCCTCGATCATCATCGCGACAAGAAGTGACGGGTTGTCCGCGTTGTAGGCGACATACCAGCCGTATTCCGCCCCCTTTTCATCTGCTTTTCGCTTCAGTTCGGCGGTTCCGGTCTTGGCTGCGAGCGGCAGGTCCGCCATGTACGAATCGTGTGCGGTCCCTTTTTTATTCGCAACAACCTGCTTCAAATCTTCGTTTATACGCGCGGCCGTCTCAGGGCTGATCACGCTTGCTGGCTCGCCTTTATCGCTGCTTACAAGCTTTGGCGAGGCGAGGCTGCCTTTATTCACGAACGGCGTGTACGAAAGCGCCAGGTGAAGCGGGCTCATCTGCACCTTCCCTTGGCCGTATGAGCTGTCCGCGAGCTGCACTTCGCTCATGTCGCTCTCGCCGTACGTGGACTTGGTGATCGGAAACTGTATTGAAAGTTCCTTTTCAAATCCAAACTCCTGCAGTCCTGTCAGGTACTTCTCTTTGCCGAGCTTGACCGCATGCTGCGCGAAGTAAATGTTATCCGAGTAAATCATCGCGGTTCGTAAATTCACGCTCGGCACCTCGGTCACACGGTTGACCGCATAGTTGCCCCAAGAAGCATCTTTCTTCCAGGCACCTTTAATCGTTAATGCTTTATCTGGATCGATTACCCCGTTTTCCAGCCCGATGGCGGCCGTCAACGGTTTGAGCGTCGAACCGGGTGCGTACGTGTGCTTGAACCGGTTAAGGAACGGCTGCTTCGGATTCTTTTGCAGCGCATCAAACTGCGACTGCTTCATGCCTAGGATAAAATCGTTCGGATCGTACGACGGGCTGTTCACCATGGCCAAAATTTCGCCGGTCAGCGGATGGATGGCCGAAGCGGTACCGGCGTCGCCCTTCATGCTGTTAAAAATCGATTGCTGAGTAGCGCTGTCAATCGTCGTTTTCACGTCCGCACCATTTTTGACCGGCGTTTGGGCGACGACTTCTTTTTCTTCACCGTTTTTGTCGAGAATTTTGATGACGCCGCCGCTTTTACCGCGCAGCTGCTCCTCGTACACTTGCTCTAGCCCCGCTTTTCCGAGCCAATCCTGGTCAGTGTACCCTTTTTTCTTTAACGTTTTCAGCTCTTCCGCATCGATCGGCCGGATGTAGCCGGTCAAATGCGCCGCAGCTTCTTTCAGCGGATAGATGCGCGTCTCGTTTTTCTGCGTTTTCACGCCAGGCAACGCAACCGCTTTTTTGGCGTTCGGGTCGTCGATCGCGAGCTTCTTGATCGGAACACTGTGCTCAGGCTTGACCCATTTTTGCTCCAGCTTCGCCTGAATGTCTTCTATCGACAGTCCGAGAATCGGTGCGAGCTTCGTGATCGTTTCCTCTTTATTTGCTCCTAGCTCTTTTGGTACGATGACGATCTCATGAGCCGTTCCGTTCACTGCGAGGGGTGCGCCGTTCTTATCAAGAATCGCGCCGCGCTTCGCCGGCAAAGTAGTAGCGGACACTTTGTCGCCTTCCTTCATCTGCGGAAAAATGTGCGACGCGTTCCATTCCATCGCCCACTGCTCACTGTCGTTCTTTTCTTCTAGCACCATGTTCATTTTGTGTGTATATTCGACCGGACCGGCGAGTGTGTTCATTTTGAGGTCATAGTTGACGCCGGTTTTATCGCCATCGATTTCTTTGCTGCTCTTCTTAGCTGTGATGTTCAGCTTGTCTGCTTCAATACCAGCGTAGATTGCCTCGTATCTTCTAACGAACTCCTCTTTTTGAATGCTCTGCTTGGATTCGGCAGACAGCATGTTATACATCTTCTCAAATTCTTGCTTTTCCCAATGCGAAATGTACGTCTTCATCGCTTTGTCCGGCTTCGGCGGCTCCGAACAGCCCGATAACGCCACGATCGCTAACATAATAAAGCCTGCTGCTATAAATCGAATGTTCATATGCAGCTCCTTTCTGTGAACCCTTTTCTTTTTTGCTATTTGGCTATTATAACAAAAATGATGTCAACGTTAAGAGATTACCCTCTTTGGTGTGTGCTTACGCATGGGATGTGGGGTGACGCGAGGATGGGATGGGTTGGTTCTTGGTTGATGCTTGGGGTCCGGTACGGTGCTTGGGGTCCGGTACTATGCTTGGGGTCTGGTACGGTGCTTGGGGTCCGGTACTATGTCATGAATGTCGAGAGCTGATGCGGGGTCATTGATTGTGGTACCGGACCCCAGAAGATTTGAGGAACGCCAATAAATCTCCAAAAGCTGGATCATCTTGTCATTTAGTCCCCCGGCGCTTATTTGGTTGATTTTCATAAATTTTGTTGATATTTTTGCTTAATTCTGTCTGGTTTTTTATATTAGCGGCCATATCACAGCAATAGCCCTCGATCCAGTATGAGCGAGGGCTAAATATCAGCTTGCTATTCCTAGTTCAACCATCTATTATGCTCTATTACAACAATTCCAGCGGAAATCACTACAATTTCTATATTTCTCACAACAGCTTTTTGAAAAGTTACAGCAATCCACCGAAATGTCACAACATTTCAGGAGAAAGTTACAACATTTGCTCATCCCCCACTAAAATAATGCCTTTGGAGCAAGTTATCAGCTGCCGTATCACAGCAAAAGCCCTCGATCCAGTGGGAGCGAGGGCTAAATATCAGCTTGCTATTCCTAGTTCAACCACCTAGTATGCTCTATTACAACAATTCCAGCGAAAGTCACTACAATTTCTATATTTCTCACAACAGCTTTTTGAAAAGTTACAGCAAATCACCGAAATGTCACAGCATTTCAGGAGAAAGTTACAACATTTGCTCATCCCCTCACTAAAATAATCCCTTTCAAACAAGTTGCCAGCTGCTGCGTCACCACACACAACCCCTCGCTCCATAGAGCGAGGGGCTTCACGATCAGCCTACTTTAACAGATGTTGCTTTGCTTATGTTCTTGGCTTTGTCTTCTGCTGTGACGGTTAAGATCGTGCCTTTTTTCTGGGCTTTGATCTTCACTTTATAGCTGCCTTTTTTGTCTGCTGTCGCGGTGCCGATCACTTTTTTGCCTGCTTTGACCGTCACTTTTGCGCCAGGCTCTGTTTTACCAGAAACATATGTGCTTTTGCTGTTCAGCGCGTTCACTTTCGGCGCGGCTGGAGCGACGATGTCGGCTTTAAGGATCGTTACCTTTTTCGTTGTTTTGTTGCCGCCAAGGTCGGTCACCGTTAAGTGGAACGTGTTCACGCCTGGCTTGAGCGCTACTTTAACATTGACCGTGTCGTTTGCCGGAACGAGGATATCGACCGGGCTTTCGATGGCCTTGTCGTATTCATGATTGTCGTCCACGTAAAGTGACAGGTAGTTAAAGTTATCTTTCATGTTAATTCTGAGCGTCGCTTCGTTCACGTTTGTGTGAACCTTCGCTGGAGCTTTTACGGAAATTTGAGCAGCAGTCGTGTCGATGAACACTTTGCGTGCGATCGCGAACTCTTTTCCGTCGTAATCCGTCACTTTCAGGATCACATCATGCAGTCCTTCGCTCGCAAAGGCAGCGGTTGTTTCGAATTGATAGTTGCCGTCCAAATCCTTCGTCACAACGGTTTCTTTTCCGTTAACCGTCAATTTCTTGATGCCGCTGTCTTCTGTCACATACCCTTTTACCGGAACTACTCTCGAGTTGTACTGACCGTAAGGCTTTGGTGCATGGTCGTCCAGGAAGATGATCGGCGTGTCGATGTCGCCGATCGCGGCTTTATCGCTGCCCGCGTTGCCCGCGTAGTCCATCGCGATCACATCGATGACCGCTTTTTCAGGCACGTCTTTCAGCTGATAGACCGTCTGATCGCTGCTCACCGTTTCGATCAGCTTGCCGTCAACGTAAATGCCGAACACATCAAGACCTGTACCGCCGTCTTTCGCGCTCCATGTGACGACCTTTTTCTCGGCATCGTACTTGGCATTCACTTCAGGTGCGGTTGTATCGACAAACACTTTGATTTTCTTCGACTGCCACTGGGCACCGGCATAATCGATGACCGACTTGATTTCATAGTGATAGAGGCCGTCTGGCACTTTAGTTCCTTTGACCGTTCCATCCCATGCACGTTTCGTGTTCAAGCTGAACGCTTCGCCTGATCCGGAATCATAAAAGGATTTCAGCACGTTCTTCTCCAGCTGCACGCGGCGCAGGAAGTTTCCATTTTTGTCGAGCACGTTGTATTGCACTTCTGCCGCGTTTCTTAGGAACGATGGAAGCGGATAGATGTCATCAGCGAACTTATCGCCGTTCGGTGACAGCGGATAATAATCCTTGCCCGGCACCGTGCCGATAAAGTCACTGTCTGCTCCTGTTACCATGTCGTGCGGCGTTTCTTTCGGGAACAGGTAATTCAGATCATAGAAGCGCGTTTCGCCAAGATCTTCAAAGCCGTCCACGATCGCCGGACGGTCCCATTTGCCGTAGAACCCTGTGTACGGCACCGCAAGCGTTGGCTGCACTTTTTTCACATCCGACAACGTTACGAAGCCTTCTACGAAAATGTCCTGCTTTAGGTTTTGGAACTGTTCCTTGCCGTCTTTATCGATTACCGGAATCTTGGCATTTGTGAAATCGACCTTCACTTTGAATGTTGAGGTCTTGCCTGCTTTTACCGTTACGGTGCTTGGTGCTGTGACCTTCGCATCCTTCATGTCGCCCGCGATCAGCGCGTTATAGTCCGGGCTGCCTTCCACTTGCTGAATCGTGTCTGTCAGCACGTCTGTGTTCACGTTATACGTCACATCTTTGTCCGAGATGTTCTTTGCGGTAAATGACATTTCAAAGACTTTGCTGGAGAGCTCCTTCAGCTCGACCTTTGCCTCGTGGTTCGCATTATTGTAAAAGTAAACCGGCGTGTCGACGGCTGCATACGTCTGCATCATTCCAGCACCTTGACGGCGAGGAGAGAACGGCTGATCGTTCAGGTCTTCAATCACTTTTGATGTGTTCATGAGAAGCACCTTCGCTAAGCGCGTGCGCTGCTCCACCGAAAGCTTGCCGAAACGCTTGTCTTCTTTTAAATATTCCTGAACGAGCGCTGCACCACCGGCAACGTGAGGCGCTGCCATCGACGTTCCGCTCATCTGGCCGTATTGGTCATCGTTCAGCGTGGACAGGATCTTGCCGCCTGGCGCTGTGATCTCTGGCTTCAGCTCAAGGCTTGGCGTCGTTCCCCATGATGTGAAATCGGTCATGCGGCCCACTTCGGCATCTGCTTCTTTTTTCGCCTGCTCAACATGCAACGTTTTCTTGCCTTCGCTGATCGCATTTTCTAGAGCCAATCCGTCTTGTTTCGAGATCTTCATGAACGGCACTTGCCATCCGCCTTGATCTTTGAAAAAGACCGGATTGTCGCTGTTGTACACGATAATACCGATCGCTCCAGCATCTGCCGCGTTCTTTGTTTTGTCATAGAACGTCAGACCGCCGCGGGATACGACGACGACCTTGCCTTTAACGTCAACGCCCGCATAGTCTTCTGGTGCGCCGAGCTTTCCGCCAAGACTGACGAGCTCGAGCGAGTTTTTATGAGCAGCAGCAAGCTTCGTCCAATCATCGACTCCGTAGCCGATACTCGCGAAGCCATCCACTCCATCGACTGTGATCTTATGTTCGTACAAATACGCTTCGTTTCCAGACGCCGCCACTTGGATGGAGTCTCTGTTAAGGCCCGGCGCCCCTACAACTCCGATGTCAGGATTCTGGGCAAACGGGTTGTCCCATCCGCTTGAGATGTGGCCGGAGTTTCCTGCCGATACCGAGCAGACGATTCCGTTCTCCACCGCACGCGTGATGGCGAGATCTTCGGCACTGCGCTCATCATAAAACGACGCAGTAGAGCCAAGGCTCATGTTCACAACATCCGCTCCGAGCTTGATGGAGTCATCGATTGCCGCCAAATAAATATCCGACCATGTGGAAGGATAGTTCGGGTCGTTACTGAACACCTTCATGCCGAGTACCTGCGCTTCAGGCGCGACACCCTTTAACCCGCCCTTTGTTTCATCACCGTTCGCTGCCACTGTCCCGGCAACGTGCATGCCGTGCATGGACGCATCCGGACCGATGTCAAGGATCGTATCGTTCTGGTCATAATAGTTGTAGCCATAAGGGACTTTGTTTGTGTAAAACTTACCTTTAAGGCCCTGTGAGCTGACAATCGTGTTGACTTCGCTTTGCGAAAGGTCGCCCTTCGCGTTGTCTGAGAGCACGAAGTCTTTATGTGATGGATCGACACCCGAGTCAATGACGGAGACAACCATCCCTTCTCCTTTAAAACCAGCATCCGCCCACGTCTGGCGCGATTGGATGAACTGATGGCTCGTGACCATATCCGGTTTCACTTCTGGACGGTTGTACTCGTTTGCCAGGTACACATTTTTCACGCCCGCGATGCTTTCGATCTTGGCCACATCGCCGTATGTAACTTCCCCAGAAAACCCGTTAAACGCAACACTGAAGTTCTTTTTGTAGCTGAACTTGACGCCCTTTGAGCGAATCAAGCTTTTCACGGATTTCTGCTTCTTTTCTACCTTTGCTCCGATTTCCTTTTTCTTGGAAGAAGAAAGAGACTTATACAGCTTTCCATTTTCCGTCGCGTATTCAACAGGCGTCTGCCCTTCTACTTCGACGATCACGCGGACTTTATCCGACGCTTTCAGCTGGTTCTTCGCTTGCGTTTCTTTCTGCTGAGATTTTGCCGCGCTCTGTTTCGGAGAATGCTGCTCTTTCAGCTGGCTGATCATGGACTCCATGTTGCGTGTTGAAGCCGCTTCAGCCGGTGTAGCAAAGCCTAGATTTGATAGAATAAGTGCCGATGATAATGCGTACGTTGCGAGTTTGCTATATTTATTCATCCTTTTCATGTACCGCTCGCACATCCTTTGATTAGATTTTGGAACGCAAATAAAAATACAAGATTTGTATACTACTTTTATATTAGAGCCAGCCAGCAAGTTAGTCAAATAATAGTCAGAAAATTCTATTTAATAGAGTAGACATTTAACTATGTGAATCTTTAAGAATAAACCCTATTTGGGGGTCCGGTACTCGTTGGTGAAACCCTCGCCGTGGCGCGTGTTCATCACGATGAGTACCGGACCCCGAACTTTCCGAACTTTTTGAAGCGAAGATCCATATTTATGATCAAGTTTAAATGAAAGGCCTCCTGAGAGTGTCAGGAGGCCAGATTGCATATACTTTTTCGTATACTACTAAAGTAGTAGTTGCGGTAATAGCCGGAATGAGAGCCGGCGGGGCGTTTTCGTTATCTTCGGCTGCCCCATGCGCCGACATGAGCAAGGCTTTCTGTGAACGATTGGTTGTAGGGTGATGGTACGTGCTGGCGCAGTTTTTCTTTTGGTCCGTGAAAGAGCAGCTCGCCTTCTTTCATGATTAAATAAGAGTCGCAGAGCATCTGCAGCTCCTGTGCGTCATGGCTGGAATACAGGATGGTCTTGCCTTCATACGCCAGCTGTTTAAGGTGCGACACAATCTCCTGCTTCGCGGCAATATCGATGCCGACGGTCGGTTCGTCGAGAATGAGGAGATCAGGCTCGTGAAGCAGGGCGACGAGGATGTTCAGCTTTCGCTGGTTTCCGCCTGAGAGGTGCTTCACTTTTTTCCGGTAATGCGGCATCAGCTGCCATTCTTCACATCGTGTCAGAACCGCACGCAGATCGCGGCGTCCGGCAAGCTTAGCAAAAAACTCGATGTTCTGCTTGACTGTCAATTCTTGATACACCGCGATTTCCTGCGGCACGTAGCCGAGCAGCGGCCTGACTGCGCGCGGATCGGATGCGGCGTTCATCCCGTCAATGACGATCAGCCCGCTTGTCGGCGGCATCATTGTCGCAATGCACTTGAGCAATGTTGATTTTCCAGCGCCGTTCGGTCCGACAACGCCCGTGATTTCACCGGCTGGCAGTGAGAACGAAATATTGTGAAGGACGGTTTTACTGCCATATTTTTTGGACACGTTACTCAGTTGAATCATCGCTGTTCACCTGCTTTTCTCGTACTGTGAATGGCAACGATCATAGCCGCCGCTGCCATACAAAATAGTGTGATATATGGCGGATGTTGGGAGACCGCGGCATCTGCTGCCCAATATTGCGGCGTCACATAAGCCAAATAGTGCAGCCGCTCTGTGATCTCATCGGTCGGGATAAACGTTCCGCTGAAAAGCGAAGAAAGCAGCAGCACGGTAATCGTGATCATGCCCCATGTCCGCATGTACCGAACACGGTGCGCGAGGTAAAAAACCACCGTGGAAACGAGAACACCATACATGGCAAGTGATGCTGTTTGCTGCAGCATATCCTGTGCTGGCAGTTTGCCAGATTGGTAGGCATAAACCGTAAATCCGGCTAGTAACAGCCATTGTAAGGCGGTGATAGCGAGCAAGCTTCCCGCGACATAGTGATGGGGCTTTGCCGTGAGCAAAATACGGCCGGTGATCGCGCTGTTTCGTTCGGTGATCACCCACCCGCACCATGCAAAGGAAAACAACATAAGAAACAAAAGGACACCCGGCAGGTAGAGTGAAGAAACTGCGGCGGGCTGAACCGGTACTTCGGGGTCCGGTACTTTGGTGCCTGACCCCTTAGTGCCTGACCCCAAAGTACCGGACCCCAAACTTGAAACGGGTATGTTCTCGATCGTCATGAGTGTCTTTTTGTTCCATGTGGTGTTTGTGTATTCGTATACTTCCTTCCAAAGCTGCTGCTTTTCGGCTGCGTTCATCCGGCTTGATTGGTGGGCATTTTCGACGGCTGTTTCTGCGCCAAGCGCGCTCGCAGAAGGCCGCATAATTTCGGCTGCAACCATTTCTTGGACAGCGGCGGTTGAAATCACCGTTGGTGTCGTCCAGACGGTTACACTCTCTTCTGCCTCGTTCTGCAGCACATCATCGCCGAAGTTCTCAGGAAAATGAAAGCCTGCCGCCGCTTTTTGCGTTTTAACGAGGTTGCGTGCTTCGTCCTCACTGTCCGCTTGTAGCACGGTCATGACCGGATTTTTTTGGATCGCGGAAATAATCTGCTTTGTGATCTCACTCTGGTCGCTGTCCGCGATCACGATTGGAATGTTGCTCTTCGATACGGTGTCTGCGGCAAAACGGTCAAGCAGACCAAGAAAAAGGACAGGCAGCAGCAACAGCAGCGCGCTGCGGCGGCTGCTTAGGAGGATTCGTATACGGTTGACGGCGATTGCGGCTGTTGTGCCCATAAGTCCCTCTTTTTTAATTTAATGAGAAGCTGTTTGGCAAGAAGCAGAATAGCTGCGGTGCCGGCGAGCTTTGTGAGCGTCTGTAGCGGTATGTTGCCAGAGCCGTACAGGGCATCGAGCATGCCGTTCTGCGCCAGGCTCATGATGCTATACTCGCTGATATTCTGCCATTTTTCCGGCAGCAGGCTCGCTGGAAACAGCACGCCGCCAAGGATTGTGGCTGTAGCCGTTACGGTCATCCCCGCGAGCAGCGCGGCTGTTTCTTTTGTAAAGAGCTCGGTTATCAGCGAGAACATTGCCCCGATGGCGATGAGATAAACTAGCAGGACGAGTGCTGCGATCATATTGAAGTGCTTTGTGACGGCGTAGAACATGCCGCCTAAGACGCCTGCCTGCAGGAGCAGCAGAAACATGCCTGACCAGAACCGGCTCCACGTCATTTCGGTGCTAGAGACGCCGTACAATGCCAGGCGGTCCTGCAGCGCCTGCTGTTCGTTCGGCTTTGTCATTTTTATCGTGAAGATACCAGTGATCAGGAGCAGCAGCAGCATGCCAGAAAGGGCGTAATAGCTTTGCTGGTTGGTCCCGCTGTACACCGATACTTCTTCATTTGTAAAAAACTGATTACGGTCGAGCGCGTGAAGCGTCAGTTTCGTCGCAATCTGCTTGCGCTGCTTTTTTAACTCGCTTTCTGTTATCGGAAGTTGTTTAGAATAGTCGTACGCCGCATTCGCTCCGGCTTGTGCGGCAGAAATGAGCTTGGCATTGGTCGCCATAAATTCGCGGAACAGCTTCGCCTGAAAGCCGCGCCGGTCGTTGGTGATGACCCCGACCGGCATGTTCTTGCCCGTCCAAAGGCTCTCGGTAAAGCCTTCCGGGATGATGGCGATGCCTGCGATTTCGTTATTTTTGAGCTTTTGCATTGCTTTATCTTCAGATAAAACGCTGAACGTCATGAGTTTCTTCAACTCTTCTGACTTTTGATATTGCTTGAGCAGCAGCTTTGTCTCAAACGTCTGCTCATGGTCCACAATGGCCACCGGAAACGGTTCGATCCACTGCTTTTCTTTGAGAAGAGGCTGCAGCCCGGTGTACAGGATGACTAGCAGCACGACCGGAAACAGCAGGGTGATCAGCAGCGGCACCGGATTGCGGAGCCACGAGCGTATGGTGTTAGAAGCGAGCAAGAATATGAGCCGCATGGTCGGTACCGTCCTTTCCGTCGTGTCGTTGTGCGCGCTAGGTTTGGATTTGTGAGCCATTAACCTGACACTTTGTCACCCTCATTATACTGAAGTTTATGCGTCGCAACCGTAAAAAAGGACAAGATAACACGTGAATGTTATTCTTGTCCTTTGATGTTCGTATCGTTAGAATCCGCCTTGAAACAGCTCGGCGTTCGATCCGATAAAGTTCTGAATGTTCATCTGCACTTCTTGCATGATCGCTGCGATATCCTCGTCGCTCGCCTCGGCCGCGTTCACTGCGTTGCCGTCAGACAGCTTAGGAAATTTCAGCTTATCTGTGAACGTCGTTTTGGACTTGATGTTCAGATCCATCTTCATCTCACCGCCAAGTGACGGGTCGTTCACGAGGATGGTCGTTTTAAAATCGTGCTGTGCTTTGTTGTTGTCCAGATCCTGCTTGCCTTTGTGCTCAAGCTGCAGCTTAAAGTCCGGCAGCTCAGCCGCTGCCATATCGCCAACCGGCGTCATTTCAAGGTTCCATTTTGACTTCGATTTGTCGCCTTCGCCCCAGATGTGGAATCCAGCGCCTTCTGTCGTGCCGTTTTCAACCATCTCAAATTTCGTCTTAATATCACGCTTCATACCTTCGCCTTTAGGCTCGGAGTCCATCTTCATATCCAGTGTGAGTGCACCCTCGCCTGATTTCGGCGTCATCACCATTTTCCAGCTGGACTTCGTTTTGTCGCTGTTTTTCTTGGATTCTGAATCATAGGCAATGGCTACCGCATCGTTCGGAGCGTCCTTTGGCCCTACTTCAAAATCAAAGGAACGGCTGACGATGACCTCGTCGCTGTTGATGATGACCGTCTGCTTAAATCCTTTTGGCATGCTCATTTCTTCTTTAATGCCTTTTTTGATTTCCTTCAGACCGTCGCGGATCTGTTTCTTTGTTTCTTTTTCGCTTTGCGCACCCGTCATAGTCGGGTCCATCCCGCCTGAGATAGCGGTTTGCTTCGCGAGTTCGTCGATCAGCTTATCATCGCTTTCGATTTTTTCAACGTATGCGACAAGCAGGTCCTTCACTTCTTTTTCAGAGAGTGTGAGTGTGAGAGACGTCATGCTTTCTCCGTTAAAGTCAACATCCTTCTCTGTCACGTTTTCGTCTTTGATTTTATCCTTCAGTATTTCAGCATACTCTTTTACCATTTCCTTGCGCTCATCTTCGTCCGTTAAGTAGCTGTCATACGCCTTGAAGAAATTCTGCATTTCTTCGAGCCCTTGGTAAGAGGCATCGAACTTTCTCATCAGTTCGCCAAACTCTTTGTTCTCGAAATACACGTGCTTGCTGTACAGCTCAGGCACCTCTAGCGCCGTTTTTTTGTTATCCTGATAAAACTCCGCTCCCGCGATCTCGGAGTCGTTCATTAAAACACCAAGCTTGACGGATCCTTGATCGTTCTTTGGATCATGCTGCGTTTTCACCTGCAGCTCTGCGCTTTTTAAAAGAGACTGAGCAAGCGCCGCTTCCATCCCGGTCGCTCCCATCGCACCAAGATCCATGTCGATGTTCACGCGTGTATCCGACTCGTTCGCTTCACTCTGCGTCTTTTCAGACAAATCGGTAAAATCGCCAAACTGGCTGTCAAACGACTCACTCATCGCTTCATACGATTTAAACTCTGACAATAAGTATTGATTTTTTGGCGTGTTCATCATCATCGCGTAAACCGCTGCCCCGCCGCCGATCAGCAAGACTGCCGCCAGTGCGATGATCAAAAATTTCTTGCTCGACTTCGCCGGTGTGTTCACTTCCGTTTGCATGTATTGCCCTCCTTAAATGTGCTTGAAGCAATAAATATCCACTCTTGAATAGTACGAGCCTGTGCGCAAAATTATGTATACGTGCTGTCTTGTGCATGGTCCATCAGCGCGGCTCACGATTACTTACTATACGGCAATCACTATGGAATTTCTATAAAAATTGGAAAATTACAGGAAATAGTAAGATGGTCCGGGGTCCGGTACCACAAAAAGACAACCAGCCCTATATGTCCGCGCGGAATGGACAACACGTGCCTTTTCTCACTCTCACGTGATGTATGTACGCATCAAGCCAATAAATGGTTTCAGCGTTATCCAATAATAGGATAATAGCCTCATAACGATACTACCACCTCAAATATCGCATTAAACATATATTTACAAAAAATCGGGGTCCGGTACACCTTTCCCCAAACCCCGCTGCCGTGCGGCGGAGTTGGAAAAGGTACCGGACCCCAAACAATAGCCCGATGAGGCGAATTTTTCAAAACTCCAGCTTCACCGGGCTTTTCATTTTTATATCATGTCAGATGCTTTCCTTGCTTTCTGGTGTTAAGTGCTTCGCATCCTCTACGAGCTGGCGCAGCTCGCGGTAGAGCGTGTCTTGGATGTCATGGTCGCGGAGCGCAAATTCGACAGTGGTCAGAATGAAGCCGAGCTTTTCTCCGACGTCATACCGGCGTCCTTCAAACTCATAAGCGAACACACGCTGAAATTCATTCAGCTGCTCGATCGCATCGGTCAGCTGAATCTCTCCTCCAGCTCCCATTTCCTGCTTTTCAAGGTAACGGAATATTTCCGGGCTCAAAATATAGCGCCCCATAATCGCAAGGTTCGACGGCGCTTCTCCAAGCGCTGGTTTCTCGATAAATTTATTCACGCCATAAAGCGGCCCTTTTGTCTGAACAGGATCAACGATGCCGTAACGGCTCACCTGCTCTTCCGGTACCGTCTGGACACCGATGATGGACGAGCCCGTTTTTTCATATTGCGTGATCAGCTGCGCGAGGCACGGCGGCTCAGCCTGCACAATATCGTCACCGAGCAGCACAGCGAACGGCTCGTCACCGATAAACTTGCGCGCGCACCAGATCGCATGACCAAGGCCGCGGGGCTCCTTTTGCCGGATATAATGAATCTCCGCCAGCTGGGAGGACTGCTGAACCTTCTGCAGCAGGTTCACCTTTCCCTTTTTCAAAAGATTCTCCTCCAGTTCAAACGCATGATCAAAATGATCCTCGATCGCCCGCTTGCCCTTTCCAGTCACGATGATGATGTCCTCGATTCCTGAGGCGACTGCTTCTTCTACGATATATTGGATCGTCGGCTTGTCCACGATCGGCAGCATTTCTTTTGGCATCGCTTTAGTTGCCGGCAGAAAACGTGTGCCAAGACCTGCAGCCGGAATAATCGCTTTACGAATCTTCTTCATCTCTCGATCAGCTCCCTGATGGTAATCAACGTTTACCAACAGTGTAGCGAAAAACCGCCGTCAAAATACGTACTTTTACAGAGATTTAACAAAGGCTTATTAATTTCGGGGTCCGGTACTCATTCCGCAAAAGCGGCATGGCTGCCGCTTTATGTGCGGAATGGTACCGGACCCCGACAAAGACAAACCGACAGTGCTTTTAATTCGTTGACAGTCCCCTTGCGGCAAAAATCGAATCAATGGCCGTGGCGTTTCGACCGGCGTTCAGCAGCTGATCTGCCTGCTTGATCGCTTTTGCTCCGTTATTGAACGTCGCGTTCGGTGTCAGTGACCAGTGTGACTGAAGCACGAGCTTTGTCGCCGTATCACGGCCGAGTGCCCCTGCCAGATCGTACAGTCCCTGCGACCAGATCTCGCCGTCCGAATGTACTTGGTTCACAACATCACGCGGATACACTTTGTTTTTATCAAGCCTTCGCAGACATGGCGGGTTGCTGCTAGAATACGAGGCGGCATCCCACTCTCCTACACACGCTGTTCCGAACGCACCAGGCGCGGCGGCATCTTCATATGTGGCGCCGAGGAAATCGCCGAATCCTTCACCCATCGCGCCGCCTTCTGCTGAGTTCCCCCACCCTGGGACCTGGTTGTCCTGGATCGAATGGCCGTATTCGTGTGCGATGATGCCTGAATCCTCCGCATCGTCCACTCCGCCTATGCCGAATGTCAGCTCTTTTGTCGACGGACTGTAGAACGAGTTGTCCTGGCGGTACGTGTTCACGTTTGCTTTAATCGAGCGGTTGTTTATGTTGGAAAAACCGAGGGATTGAATATACCGCTGCAGCGTGTCGATATGGTAGTACACCATCACGTCCTCGAACCGGTCATCGCTGCGTGTGTAATTGAACACATGGCTGGCACTCGTCGTTCTCGATTTGGAATAAATGTTCACGTATTGGCCCTCGAGCTTTCCGGTGCCGTTCAAGCCTTGAAGAGACACAGGCTTCAGCTGGGCAGTGAGGGCTGCTGAATCGGCGTCATTGCCGTCTGTCAGCCCCGTTTTAGATCCTTGTGATTCAATCGGATTTGGCAAGAACACCTGGCCTGACCCGGTCACTTTTTGGTTCAAATCCTTCTTCTTCAGCACTTTTCCGGTGCCTGCATGAACATACATTTCCCAAGCCCCGAACGGCTCATCGGCATGCAGGGTTATTTTATAGACAGGAATCGCGGTGCCGTTTTCAATAGAATAGCCAAACACATTCTCAGTCTGTGACCAGCGGCCAGCCTGAGCGTTAAGGTGCTGTGCCGCTTTCGATTCTGCCTCGCTTTTTGTGATGTTCTGCTTCGGCTCTTCCACTTTCGAGTAAGACGTATAATCAGAGACCGCCATAAGTGCCTTGCCGTTTCTATCGAGCGTAACCGTCACTTGATTGGTAAAAACGGGTTTGTCTTTCACCGTTTGCTGATAACGGACGTACGTTCCAGCGTTCGCTTCAATCGTCGTGACATATGTAAGACCAGAAAGATCGGCGTTAAGGTTGTATTGCGCCGCATTCTTCTTTAAGTACTCATCCGCTTTTACTTTCGCATCAAAGCTCTGTGCCTGAACCGTTCTCGGTGTGTAGTCTGGTGTGCCGCCGCTAAAGGTTGGGAGAGCCAATGTCATCACAAGCGCAGCCGAGCCAAGCATCTTAATCAGATTCTTCTTTTTCAAAATAACAGCCTCCTAAAAGTTTGAATTTTCATACAATTAGTGTAAGGCCTGTCCTAGCCTCAATGCAATGGGTCTATTTTGATAGATTTTGTAGGAATAAAACATCTGGAACATCTGGGGTCCGGTACACATCTGGGGTCCGGTACTCTTCTTTCAAATGCTGCTTTATGGCGTTGAATGATGGAGATGGTACCGGACCCCGATTGTACCGGACCCCGAAAATACGAAAAAATCAAATATACAAACCCTGTATACGGTTTTTGTCGAAATAGGTCGCCTGTACTATTTCCATATTTTTTATTTATTTGTAAAATATTGATATCGGTAAAACCAGAGAAATCTGGCGGCACAAAGCTATAGGGGCTAAGGGCACACACAGAATCGCCTACGCCAGCCAGCTGCCTTTACCACATTTTTATATCCTTAAGGAGGATGAGGTAATGAAAAAGAAAATGATGAAGTTCGCTGCGGCTGTTCTTGCACTCGCTGTCATGCTTGGCGCGCCTGCTGGATCGTACGCGAAGGAAAATGGTTCGAAGCACGAGCTGCAAAAAAAGAAAGAACAGAAGAAAAAGAAAGACAACAAGAAAAAAGGCCACGAAAAAAAGAAGCAGGATGAAGCAAAAAAGAAAGCTGAACTAAAAAAGCAGTACACCAATAAATATCGCGAGCTGAACAAAAAGCTTATTCAAATCGAGTCAAAGGTTAAGTCTCTTAATGAAGAGATCGAGCTGTATTATGGAGAAGAGCCTGTTAAAGAAGAACCGCCTAAGACAGAGCCTCCTAAAGAAGAACCGCCAACAGAGCCAGTTCCGGTTCCCAATCCGACTCCTGTTCCAAACCCTGCACCAGAACCTGTGAAAGCATCTTCTGATGATGACGAGGAAGAGGATGAAGAAGAAGAGTGCGATCATCACGAGGAAGATGAAGATTGCGAGGAAGAGGACTGCTGTGAAGAGGAAGAGGAATCACGCTTCGAGGAGTTTGAAAACAAGCTGATGTCTCTTGATAACCAGCTGTATCAAGTGAAAAACCAGATGAACAAATTGGTTTCCGACGCTAAGAAAAAAGGTGTCACCCTTGATGCATCCATTACTAAAGCAGGAAATGAAAAGTATGCAGCTGTTAAAAGGCTCATCGCCGAAAGCATCACGAACTTAAACAAAAAAGAATCTGGTGAACCAGCTGAAAAGCCAGCTGAAGTAATTAAATAATAGAAATGAGCTGCCGCAGTGTGCCGGCAGCTTTTTTGTGGCAGATCCACGTTCGGGGTCCGGTACTTTTTTCCATAATGGTGCTAAAACGGGGTTGGAGATGGAGATGTACCGGACCCCGACGTTGTGCCCCAACGTTGTGAATCGGTTTTAAACTAGTCATTTCTTACCTTTTTTCTCGTTTCCAAATTTCGTCTATTATCCAAAACCTGTTTTTTCTATAGTCGAATTTTAACACGGGTTTCGAAGGTCACACATTATTTTTCTGAATATTTCGTTACTTTAGTGTTATTTTAAGATAATTTAAAGGGTTTGTTAATTTTATATCGAACCCCTTTTCCCTTTTTGAGATTGTGTTAACCTTGAAAGCAATCAAACAGAAGGAGTGATCAGTCATGCTAAAACGTTTCGCTGCAGGTTATACTTCTCTAGCACTTTTGGTTGGACTTGCTGCACCAACTCAAGCGGGAGCAGCTTCTATACCAGAGCAATCCGATTCAAAGGAAGCACCGAAAGAAATTATCGTAAAATACAAAGAAGGTGTTTCTTCTACTGAGAAGTCATCACTTATCTCTAAGCTTGATGATTCCCTTAAAGAAAAATACAGTGCCTTTTCTGTTGTGACTGTGACCGATGGAAGCGTGGCTGAAGCGGTTAAGGAATATGAAGCGAACCCGAACGTCGAGTACGCGGAACCGAATGTGACATATAAGGCAAGCTATGTGCCGAATGATCCTGATTATTCGACAAAGCAATATGCTCCTCAAAAGGTTGGAGCAGAAGCGGCCTGGGATGTGACACGCGGTTCTTCAACGGTAAAAATCGCCGTTGTTGATACAGGTGTGGACTACAACCACCCGGATCTTGCCGGAAAGGTCATTAAAGGCAAGGATTTTGTTACTGATGACAACGACCCGATGGATGAAAACAAGCACGGCACGCACGTTGCGGGGATTGCAGCAGCATCCACGAACAACGGAGTCGGAATGGCTGGCCTTGCGCCCAACGTGCAGATCTTAGCCGAGCGAGTACTTGACGCGGACGGCAGCGGAACGCTTGATGATGTAGCGGCAGGTATCCGTCATGCGGCAGACAGCGGTGCGCAGGTCATCAACTTAAGCCTTGGCGGCGCGGTCGGAACGAAAACATTGGAAGATGCCGTAAACTATGCGGCAAGCAAAGGTTCAGTCGTTGTAGCGGCAGCGGGTAACGAGAGCACACCGCTTCCTAGCTACCCTGCGTATTATGATAAAGCGATCGCTGTAGCGGCGACAGATCAAAACGACAAGATCGCTTACTTCTCTAACTATGGGCCATGGGTTGATGTAGCGGCACCTGGGGTAAGCCTCTACTCTACAGTTCCTGGCGGAAAGTACGAGAACCTGAGCGGAACAAGCATGGCATCACCTGTTGTCGCAGGTGTAGCAGGCTTGCTCGCATCACAGGGCAAGAACGCAACACAGATCCGCACAGCACTTGAAGGAACAGCGGATAAAGTAACGGGGTCCGGTACACTTTTCAAACACGGACGCATCAATGCAGCAAAAGCAGTCACTCAATAGGTCTATAGAAAAGAGGGGGTCCGGTACTTCGCGTACCGGACCCCCTCTTTTTTTATTTTAAGCTATGATCCTCCAGCTTCACGAAGCGGAAGCCTTGTTCGATGAGCAGCGGCACGGCTTGAATGATGCCTTGTGCGGTACCGCTTTTGGGCTGGTTCATGTGCAGCAGCGCGATGGAGCCCGGCTGAGCCGCTAGCAGTGCTGACTTGACTTGTTCACTTGTAAAGGTCGCGCCTGCATCGCCTAGCACATTATAGTTGACAGCTGTTTCTCCAAGGTCACTTGCGATCTGGACCGCCACCTCGTCATAATATGCCGTTCCCGAGCGGAAATACTTCGGCTTTTTTCCCGTGAGTTCCAGGATTTTATTTTCATTTGTCATGACTTCTCGTACAGCCTCTGCGACACTTTCTGTCCCCTTTACACCATATGCCGACTGGCCTTTCACCGATAACGGCTTATGCTCGGTGCCGTGGTTCTCGATTTCAAACAGCGGATCACGCGAAAGGGCAAGAAAAGCCTCTTTGTTCGCATCGATCCATCGGCTGTTTACAAACAGCGTGGCGGGAATTTTTTGCTGCTGAAGAAATTGGATCAAAAGCTGATCGTAGCCGCTTCCGTTTGGACCGCCGCAGGCATCTAGGGTGAGCGCGATCACTTTTTCTTGGGTGTTCAGTGCCGTTTTAACACCCGTGACGTTCTCTCCCCATTGGCGTGGTTGGATGCTGCTGTATTTCTGAACGAGCGCTCGCTCAGTAACGGTATCCTCATCATCACCTTGGCTCGTTCCCTTATCCTGCTCTCGCTCTTTTGACAAATCTGGTTGATGGGCTTCATTATTTTTACCTTTATTTGTGTCCTTCTCTGCTTCTGAATGATTCGGTTGTTGATGTTCCTCTGTGCTGCTCCCCGCCGGTTCCACTCCGCCTGCACATCCTCCTAGAAATAGCAGGGCACCGCCTAGCACAATCCCCTTTTTTATCCACCCCATATTTTATCTCCTCTGTTAAAAATAACCTTTATTTTCATTATGGGGTACGGTACGCCGAAAAGACAATCCTTGTTTTTTGTCCATATGGCAAGGACACGATCACTCTTCTCCACTTATAGCAAGGTTCTTTGACCATGGTCCGGTACCATTTCCCAAGTGTTTGGGAAATGGTACCGGACCCCGCACTTCGGACCCCGCACTTCAGGTTTGCCACCTTGCTGGCAGGGGGAAATTAGCGGTATAGTGAGGGAGTGATATAGGCAAGGAGGTCTCTCTAACATGCTGCAAATATTATCAAATAAACATCATTCGTTGACAGAGCTTGAGCAGATTGAGCAAGGCTGCTGGATCAACTTGATCGCTCCGACGCCGGAAGAGATTGAAGCTGTTGTACGCGCAACAGGGATCGATCCGGAATTCCTGCGAGACGCACTCGATGAAGAAGAGCGTTCTCGCATTGAAAAGGAAGACGACACCGTCAGCGTAATCGTCGATATCCCGCTGCTCGAGCAGGACGAGAACGGTCAGAACGCTTACGATACCTTCCCTCTCGCCATGATTGCGTGCGAGCATTATTTTATTACGGTTTGTTTAAGAGAAAATCCGATCATTGAAATGTTCGTGAAAAAGAAGGTTCGAAACTTTTACACGTTTAAGAAAACGCGCTTTATCTTTCAGCTGCTGCAGCTGATTTCGCAATATTATTTGCGCTACCTGCGCCAGATTAA
Organism: Fictibacillus iocasae; assembly: GCF_042665465.1. Taxonomy (NCBI): domain Bacteria; kingdom Bacillati; phylum Bacillota; class Bacilli; order Caryophanales; family Fictibacillaceae; genus Fictibacillus; species Fictibacillus iocasae. The sequence goes on from NZ_JBHTCP010000013.1 coordinate 93,420, forward strand.
CCGAAAGACCGACACGATCGAACGGGAGCTGCGGCAGACGCTGAAAAACCAGGATCTGTTCGAGCTGCTCAGTCTCGACAAATCACTGGTCTATTTTACGACTTCTTTAAAATCGAACGATGCGGTACTCGAAAAGCTGCTGCGGATGAACTTTTTGAAAATGTATGAAGAAGACCGCGAGCTGCTGGAGGACGTGATCATCGAGAACAAGCAGGCGATCGAAATGAGCCAGATCTACAGCAGCATCCTAAAAGGGCTGACGAATGCGTTCTCCTCGGTTATTTCGAACAATTTGAACCTGGAGATGCGTTTTCTGACATCGTTCACGATCATACTGGCGTTGCCGACGATGGTCGCGAGCTTTTATGGGATGAACATTCCGATTCCGTACCAGCACAACCCGCATGCGTTCGGCATCATGCTCAGCGTTGCCTTCATGCTCTCAGGCGCCGCCGCGTTCTTCTTTTGGCGCAAGCGGTATTTTAAAAAATAACGAGCGAACAGCCGTCAGCACAACATGCTGGCGGCTGTTCATCTCCATAGAAAGGAACTCTCCTCTATGTTATTTACAGAAAAAGTTCTGCATACACCGGAAACACCGGCTACCATTATCGACGCCGATTATCGGGCGGAGTACGGGGTTATTGTGGCTGAACGAAGAAACCGCCGCCGTTCGTTTTATCATAGCCGCGAGAAGCTTACTCTTTCGCTCTCCATATCGTTTTCAAAAGTCCGTTGGATGAATGCTGACACTATCGTACTTGCGGACACTCGACCAAAAAATGCCGATGACAAGAATGTTCACATCGTTTCCCTCACAGACGGCGTGCAGGATAGTTTTCATGGCGGCAGCTGCATTCAGGATATCGTGGTCACTCGGGACGGGATCTGGATCAGTTATTTTGATGAAGGCGTGTTTGGGGAAGGAGTGTCTACTGGGGGGGGCGTGCTGTTCAGCCTAAAGGGCGATGTTCTGTACTCTTTCAACCACCACAACCATAAAGAAATCATCATTGATGACTGCTATGCTGTTTGTTCGGGTGATGATGATGACATTTGGCTTTTCCCTTATCATTCGTTTCCGCTTGTCCGGTTTTCCTACAAAAACAAGGAAACGGCCGTCTTTCCGGTATCTGAGAAGCTTCATGGCGCCAGTGCTATAGCTGTCCGCGAATCACAAGCTTTTTTTCACGGCGCTTATGACCATAAACAAAGCATCCTGGGCACCTCGTTACACGGCGCATCTGAAATCAAGAACGTTGCGGACTACGGGATGACGAACGGCTATGTAAGAGGGCTGGCGCCTGAATGCGGTGGTGCTGCATTTATTCGGATTTCCAAGCACGTATCGCTTTTACATTTGGCATAAAAAACTCCGCACGAAATTATCGTACGGAGGGTGTTAATTTTTCTGGCGTTCTTCAATTCTCTCCAGCAGGGCGCGTACTCGCGTTTGCAGCTGTACGATGTCTTGCTCGTCCTGGGCGTTTTCGATCGCATCTTTTATTTCATAATATTCGTCGCTTTCCTCTTTCGTAAGCGTCACTTTTGGAAGCGGCATTGGAAAAGGTATGATCTGGCCCATCTATTCACCCCATAACTGTCAACAATATAATATACACTCATTGTACGGCAAATTCTGTCGAAAAAACAATTTTATTTCTAGACAATGTGCTGAACAGCCGTTTTTTCTTCCTATCCGATTAAAATGCTCGAGAAAAGGGAATCAAAATAGCAGAGAGCGAAACGAAGCTAAATGACTGAAAGGGTGATTGCACATGATGAAGATTCTCATTATACTAGCGGTAATAGTTGTGGCTCTGTATTTCTTTAAACGCGTAAGATAAACTCACAGACGGTGCTGCAGAATATGCGGCGCCGTTTTTTTCTGTACATGGAAAGGCGGAGGCAAACTTGATTACCGAACTGAAACAAAAAGCGCGCGAGCTGAAGCAGCAGCTGTTCGTCCTATACCTCGCGTATCACGATCCGCGAACACCGCTTATGGCAAAAACAGCCGCGATTTTAGTGGTAGCCTATGCGTTCAGCCCGATCGACCTGATTCCTGATTTCATCCCGGTGGTCGGCTATCTTGATGACCTGATCCTGCTTCCGCTCGGAATCATGCTCGTGCTGAGGCTGATGCCGCCGCACATTTTGGAGGAACACCGCGAAAAAGCGTTACAGCTCGCCAAGCAGCGCAAGCCGAAGAACTGGTTTACCGGTGCACTGTTCATCGCGATCTGGCTGCTTGCGGCGTACTGGTTTGGGGTGAAAATGGTGCATATTCTGGGACGATGAGCTTAGGAGGGTCTATCGATGAACAAAGCGGACCGCATTAAAAAGATGCGCGTGCCACAGGCGGCGGATGAGCTGGAAGGCCGTTTGCCGCCCGGACAGGTGCTGACTACCCGGTTTCCGATCCTGCACGAAGGGGACGTGCCGCAGTATGATATGAAAAAATGGCATCTTACGGTCGATGGCCTTGTGGAGGAGCCGAAGATGTTCACGTTCGGCGATCTGTTGGCGATGCCGCAGACGACGGTCGTCAAAGACATCCATTGTGTGACGCGCTGGTCGCGGTTCGATAATGCGTTCACAGGGGTCCTTTTTTCCGACTTTTTAAAAAGCGGTTGATGTCGACCCGGCGGCGAAGCACGTGATGGCGTACGGCGATTTTGATTATGACACGAACATTCCTCTAGCGGATCTGATGCGTGATGATATCCTGCTCGCCCACTCGTTTGACGGCAAGCCGCTCACGGAAAAGCACGGCTATCCGCTGCGTTTGATCGTGCCGCATCTTTATTTTTGGAAAAGCGTGAAGTGGATCCGCCGCATCGAGTTTATGCGTGACGACCGGCCCGGCTTTTGGGAGCAGAACGGCTTCCATCACTACGCGGATCCGTTCCGTGAGCAGCGTTTTTCCGGAGAAGGATTCGACATGCCTGAGGACGAATGGAAAAAGAAAGACTACGATTGAGGAGGAAAAGATGTGGGTACGTGGGGCACGGATTTGTGGGAAGATGACTTCTCATGTGATATTCAAGAGGACTGGAATCATTTTATCGATGAAGGAATGACTCCTGAAAAGGCGACAGCGGTCATTTTAGAAGAGTGGCTTGTGGAGCTGGACGATTATGATGACGATGAGGAGCGCCAGCCATACGAGGCGCTGCTTTATATCGCGGTCGCGGCGCTTCAGCTCGAGAACGAGGCACTGCAAAGCAAGGTCAAAAACAAGGCGCTGCAGCTGATCGATGCAGGCGGCGATCTCTCACTCTGGGAGGACGGCGATTCGACTGACTATGAAAAGCGAAAGCAGGTGCTCGCCCGATTTAAGCGCCAGCTGGAGGATGCGAAAGCGAACTAAAGAAAACTCAGGCCCGCGATCTGCCTTTCGCGTCAGCCTTAGTTGTCCTTATCCCTTGTTCCTGAACGTTTTGACTGCGCGGGCTTCCTTTTCTGTTAAAAAGTGATGCTTTCTTAAAGTAAAAAACCGTTTCAACGTTGCGCTGTTCCTTAAACAGCCCGCTTGAAACGGTTTTTGTTTTTGTTTTTGTTTGTGTGCGTACCGGACCCCGATTACAACGAACTAGAATTCTATCACAGCGCTGCTTTGATCACTTTTTTATAGTGTACCAGCGATAGGAAGCCGAATACAGAGTATAGGGCGGTGTAGATGATCATGACGATGGTCATTGGGGCATAGACTTCGGCACCGAACAGGAACCAGCCAGACTGTACGGCAAAGTAGCTGTGAATGAGCCCGAGACTTAGCGGAATGCCGAAGCTGAACCATTGCTTGAGCTTGATTCCGGCTGAAAGGTCATCGACCGTATAGCCAAGCTTTCGCAAAATGGTGTAGTTCGGCCTCTCTTCTTCACTTTCATCCATCTGCTTAAAGTACAAAATACAGCCTGAAGTGATCAGAAAGGTAAGGCCGAGGAACCCAACGATAAACATCGCGAGGCCGATCTGATTTCGCTGAGCACTAATCATTTCAAGACGCGAATCAGCCCCATTCTCCCTCTCATAAAAAGACGCAACGAACAGTTTGTTTGCTTTCTTCCACTTCTTTTTATCCGTTATATCGATACCGATATATTCAGAGTGCTCCTTTTGAAGGGAGGGCTCGAGGTTTTTTTTCAGCTGCCGATAGACGGAATCATCTACCACTGCGGTCGACTGCCCCTCTCCGATAAAATACCACGATATCGGGTACTCTTTTTTCAATCCTTTGTATTCTAAACTTACTGCCTCGCTTTTTCCTTTCAGCTCAATCGTTCCCTTGTTTTTTAGCGGCAAAAACTTTTGCATTAAATCGTTATAGCCGGCAAACAGCACGTCGCCTCGCTTCACATCGTACTTCGGAAATTGCGCATCGCTGATGACGGCCATGCTCGTCTGTGAAGGATCCATGAGGAGATCGCTCGTATCGCCTAGCAATATATCTTTCATGTTCGCGTTTGCCATCAACACATCGATACGCACTTCGCGATAGGATATCATCTCAGAAGCTAGCATTTTTTTGAACTTTTCTGCAGCCTTGCTATCTGTCAGCGAGAAGTGTGCTGGAACATTGTTTTCCGCTGTTTTTTCAGAAGAATAATAAGAGATATAGCTTAATGACAGCAGTCCGATGGCGAGGGCTGAAACGGTCGTGATGATGGTGAGAAGCATCGCGTTTGATTTCATGCGGAACATTATCGACGTCAGGGAAAGAACCTCTCGGACCGTCACATAGCCGTCTTTTTTCTTGCGGATGATGTTCAGCACAAAGCTGACGGATCCTTTGTAAAACAAGTAGGTGCCGATAATGACAGAAGCGAGGATAAAAGCCATAGCCAGAAACAGCTCGGTCATCTGCCTGAAGCTGCCGCCAAACAGCTCTGAGGACACATAATATCCTGTTATGATGAGCACCAGACCGGCGATTCCCATCATGATCTCTAGCTTAGACAGCTTCTTCACACGCTCTTCAGTGGTCGAACGGACCGCGAACAGAGAAAGAATGGTCTGCTTTTTAATAAACAGGTAATTCATGAGCAAGATCAGCATGTAGATGGCGGTGAAAATCAGTATTGTCTGAAGAAGCGCTTTTCCTGAAAAGTGAAGCACCGCCACTGCATCAACGCCTGTGATACGGAACAAGATCATCGTGATGAGCCGCGAGAATGCGAATCCGAAGAAAATGCCGGCCAAAAGCGAGCTTACGTACAGAATCGCGTTTTCAGCGCTCAGCAGATAAAAGATGCGCCTCTTTGTCATGCCGATCAGCTGGAACAAACCGATTTCCTTGCTTCGCCGTTTAATAAAAATCGCATTGGCGTAAACGAGGAACACCGCCACGATCGCGACAAGAAGAACGGATGCCGTGCGGATAGCCGCGCCGCCTTTCACCGTGTTTTTTGCCGTGTCCATCGCCGGATCGTACTGCAAGGTCACAAATGAGAAGTACAACGCCACACTGAACACGAGCGCGAATACGTACAGAACATTTTGTGCCAGGTTCTTTTTCAAGCTGCGCCAGATCAGCTGTTTATTGTTCAACCGAAACACCGCCTAACACGCCTTGTGTTTTCATGATGTCCTTAAAAAATGACTGCCTTGTTTCGGTGCCTTTGACGAGCTGCGTGTACACGTTGCCGTCTTTAATGAAAATGACGCGGCTGCAATAGCTTGCTGCAACCGGATCGTGTGTGACCATCACGATCGTCGCATTGCGTTTCTCGTTCATCCCGCTCATCTTGTTCAGCAGGTCTGATGCTGATTTGGAATCGAGCGCTCCTGTCGGCTCATCAGCAAAAATAAGACTCGGCTCGTGAATGAATGCCCGTGCGGCTGAGGTTCGCTGCTTCTGGCCACCCGAGATTTCATTCGGGTATTTATCTTTCAGCTCATATATGCCAAGATCTTCAGCTACGATTTGGAATTTAGCGTCTGCCTCTCGCTTTGGAATGCTGCGAATCGACAGCGGCAGCAGGATATTTTCTTTGACCGTCAGCGTGTCGAGCAGGTTATAGTCTTGAAAAATAAAGCCGAGGTGATGTTTGCGGAACTGAGCAAGCTCGCGCTCTTTCATGGCCGTGATTTCTTTTCCTTCCACCTGTATGCTTCCGCCGCTCACTCTGTCGATCGATGACAGCACGTTCAACAGTGTCGTCTTGCCGGAGCCAGAGGCCCCCATGATGGCGACGAACTCCCCCTTCTCCACCTTCATGTCGATGCCTTTTAACACTTCCTGGCGGTTCCATCTATTGCCGTAGCTTTTGGTGATTTGATTTGCGGTTAACACATTCATGTATTCACTTCCCTTTGACTTGTTTCTTCAACTATACTGCCAGCGGGGAGCTTTTGCGTTTGATTGGACTAACAAAACGATAAAAGCATGTGACAATGCTGTCACATGCCGATGATGCGGGACATCTCGTTCTGTTTCGGAAAGATGAGGGTAAACTCGCTGCCATGGCCCGGAGTTGAACGGACCTGAATCGCAATATGCAGAGAATCGGCTGCTTTTTTCGCAAGATACAGGCCCATTCCTGTAGCCGCCTGATCGTGGTGATTAGAGGTCGTCGTGAACCCTTTATCAAAAATGCGCGGCAAATCCTTTACAGCCATACCGCGGCCGTTGTCTTTCACCGTCAGGAATAGCCGTTCATCTTTTACCGCACTCGTTACGATGATATCGCTATTTTCACTGTATTTAACCGCATTCGTCAGCAGCTGCCGGATGATGAATGATAGCCATTTTCCATCTGTCAGCACCTCTTGCTCCTGCAGATCAACTTCAACCCCGATTTTCTTTTGCATACACCATGAACGAAGGGTTTTCAGTTCGGCGGAAAGGACCGTTGCTACGTCTATCTTTTCAATGTATAGATCGTTTTGGATAAAAGGAATCCGTTTTTGGTGAAGCTGCTGATCGAGCAGGAGATGGATGCGCAGCCATTCGTAGGTGAGCTGCGACTTTGTCTGTTGATCCTCCACGCGGTCGAGTATGAGGTGCATGGCGGTGAGCGGTGTCTTAACTTCATGAATCCATGACAGCATCTCATCCTTTTCTGTCTGCATCAGCATTCGGTTCTCGTCAGACAAGCGCTTCAGCCGTTCGGTCTGCAAGGTGATCGCCTCGCTTGTTATTTGCTGCAGCGGACTGACTGGTTCCGCGATATCCGACAAATCCAAGTCATGATCCCACTGTTGCAGGCTTCGGTAAAAGCGTGTTTCTCTTTTAAAACGCAGTGCCAGAAACCCGGCAAACAGGATAACTCCTAAAAAAATCATATAAACGACGGGCATGAGCGGAATGGTTTTGTCAATAAAGGCAATGAACAGCATCAGCAGCTGCGAAAGCAGAAAGAATCCAATCCAGCTGCGCCTTTCTTTTAAAAACGCTGAAATCATTTTATTGTCCCTCTCCTGCGGCCATGTAACCTTGCCCTGTCTTAGTCTCGATATAGCGCCCGAGCTTCAGTTCATCCAGTTTTTTGCGCAGCCGGTTCACGTTCACGGTAAGCGTGTTGTCGCTCACAAAGCGTTCATCGTCCCATAGGCTTTTGATCAGCTCGTCGCGCGTCACGATTTTGTTTTTGTGTTGCAGCAGTTTTTTTAGGATAAACATCTCATTTTTCGTCAGTTCAATGACTTCTCCGTTTAAGGTGACCGTATTTTTGTCGCTGTCTATCGCTGCACCAAACCACGTTTTTAACGTGATGGCGTCGCTGCTGTAGTTATAGACACGCCGTAGGACAGCCTGGATTTTAGCGATGAGCACGTCAAAATGAAACGGCTTCTGTACAAAGTCATCCGCACCAAGCTGCATCGACATGACCATGTCAGTCGGATGGTCACGAGAGGATAAAAAGAGAATCGGCACGTTAGAATGAGAGCGGATCATCCGGCACCAGTGAAAGCCGTCAAACTTTGGCAGCTGAATATCAATGATCACAAGGTCTGGCTTGACGGTCGTGAATTCCTGCAGAACATTTCCAAAATCCTGAATTCCATGAACCGCGTAGGACCATTGCTGCAGCCTATCTTGTATTTCGGAGAAAAGTGTCGCATCATCTTCAATCAGCAATAATTTAAACATTGTTATGTTCGTTTCTTCGACAGAAATTCAATGCGGTTGTTAAACGGATCGCGAAAGCTGAACCGTGTGACATTCGGAATCGGCTTCTCATTGAACGTTTCCACGCCGTTTTCTTCTAAATAGGCGCGGACTGCCTCAACGTCTTCTACCTCAAACGCTGGATGGCTTTTCGTGTCATAGTTGTCGCGGTTCTCCACGCCTACATGTACCTCAATCTCTCCTGCCTGAAACCAAGCCCCGCCGTTTCCTTTTAACGACTCTGGCTTCTCTTTTTCCGGAAACCCGAGAATATCTGTGTAAAAAGCACGCGCCTCGTTTTCAGCACCTGCCGGAATGCAAAGCTGGATATGATCAAATCTTTTAATCTGGATTTTCATGCTTGGTAGCTCCTCTCATTGGTAGCTGGATAAGTTGCGGTCCGATTAGTCAGGGTCCTTAGTCGGGGTCCGGTACGCGCACCGTATAAAGTGCGGTGCAGCAACATTCATGCTATGTGCGTACCGGACCCTGGTCATTATGTGTCTGACTTTATTATTTCCTTGTGTTATACGCTTGTCAATTAATGGGTTCTGAACACATTTCAATTAACCTGATTGTTTTCTCGTTGTATTTTCCGCTGCTCTCGCCGGATGGGTGCTGTTTCAAGCAAACGTTGCTGCATCAGTGTTTCTGGAATAACGCCTGGTACGGGGCAAGGCTTGCCATCTTCGTCAACTGCGACCATTGTGAGAATTGATGTCGTCGTGAGCTTTTTTTCTTTTTTTAATAGATTTTCAGAGAATACTTCGACGTACACTTCCATCGACGTTCGTCCGGTCGACGCGACGAACGCTTGAAGGATGAGGATGTCTCCGACTTTCGCTGAACCGACAAAATTAACCGAGTCGATTGATGCGGTAACGACGACGGAGTTGCTGTGGCGCATCGCTGTGATAGCGGCAATTTCGTCGATAAACGACAGCACCTGGCCGCCAAAAATCGTATCAATATGGTTCGTATCGGGCGGTATGACGAGCCTCGTCTGGATGGTGTACGACTGGCTGGATGGGACGTTGTAGTTTGAGAGTGTCATGTTGGTTGTGCTCCTTTATGAGTTTATTTATGCTAAAAATGCGCGCCGTTTTAGCGATTTTCGGGGTCGTTCCGCGCCAAAACAGATAGGATGCGAGCGGGTTTGTTAATGTTTCGCGCCGTGCGGATTTGCCGGCGTATTTTTAACTAGTCAACCTCCTCTTCTCAACGGCTTTCGCGCCAACTTTTGGGTTTGCGCGCCACAACTAAAATTTGCGCGCGGTTGGGGCCAGCTTGCGCGCCGAATGAGACCTCTTTCACGCCGTTGTGCGGTTGCGCGCCATTCCACTCACCTTGCGAGCGGATTTCTATCAATTATTTCGATATGCGCGCCACACGTAACAGCTTGCGCGCCAATCGCCGCTCGCCCAAACTCCCCATTAAAAAAGCACCCGTTCCGCATGAAAGCAGAACGGGTGCACAAATAAGCGTTACGAATGAATAACGTTGCGCGGCACCTCCCTATCTTCCGTAGGTTTCTAGTGTCAGTCTTCATGGCAGGTTTCCTGGCTAAGATCATCGTGCTGCTCCTGGCCTTCCCATTCCTTTCAAAAAGTGAACAGTGGCAGTGGCGAAAAATTAGTAGAGAGCACTCTCTTTTACAGTGGCGGGACCGCGCCGGGATGAACCGGACTTCCCTATTAAGCTCTTTATATAAACTAGATAAAAAGAGCACCATAAAGCGATATATGGTTGTTCAATTTTAGTGTAGCATGCGAATGCCGGGGTACGGTACTTTTTCTTGAAAATGCTGGTATAGGTAGTGATTCAATTACATGGTACCGGACCCCCGACTAGTGGTCCCGACTAAACTTGCATACATGCCCCGTCTTTTGTATGATAAACATAATTTCATAGCTTTTCTGCTAGGGGTGCCTGTTAGCCAGGCTGAGATGAGAACGCGTCTGAAGTTCTTTGACCCTTTGAACCTGATCTGGATTATGCCAGCGGAGGGAAGCAGGGCGCAGCCGAAGCACGATACATTCACATGCTATCTGCTTCATTCTACGTATGCAGCCTACTTGCACATTCCCGCCGGGTTCTCTGATCTATAATCATCAGAGCCCGGCTTTTTATTTGGCGTAATACCGAATCACCACGAAAAATGAGGAGGAATTTTTTGATGAACAAGCATGACGTGAACGTACAGCTGCAATCGCCATTTCCAATGAGCCGGAAGGTGTATCACGAGGTCAATGGTATGCGGGTTCCAATGCGCGAGATCTCGCAGCATCCGACGTCCGACAGTCTCGGGCATGAGGAAAACGAACCGATCACCGTGTACGATACGAGCGGGCCGTATACAGATTTGAATTATCGTGCTGACATCACACGTGGATTGCCTGCACTACGCCATAGTTGGATTTTGGAACGCGGTGATGTGGAGGAATACGACGGGCGCACAACTATACCGGAAGATAATGGCTACAAACGTGATGATAGTGCGCCCACAAGAACGGCTGAGTTTCCGTCAAACGGCAGGCGTCCGCTCCGTGCGGCATCTGGCCGAAACGTGACTCAGATGCATTACGCCAGGCGCGGGATTATTACGCCTGAAATGACGTTTGTCGCGGTGCGCGAAGGAATGACGCCGGAGTTCGTGCGTGATGAGGTCGCGTCAGGGCGTGCCATCATCCCATGCAACGTCAACCATCCAGAGCTCGAGCCAATAATCATCGGCCGCCACTTTCATGTGAAAATCAATGCGAACATCGGCAACTCGGCCGTCACATCTTCTGTTGCGGATGAGGTTGAAAAGATGACATGGGCGACACGCTGGGGTGCGGATACGATCATGGACCTCTCGACAGGAAAGAACATACACACGACCCGCGAATGGATTCTCCGCAACTCGCCGGTTCCGGTCGGCACGGTGCCGATTTACCAGGCACTCGAAAAGGTGTCCGGCATCGCGGAAAATTTGACGTGGGACGTGTACCGCGACACGCTGATCGAGCAGGCGGAGCAGGGCGTGGACTATTTTACGATTCATGCCGGTGTGCTGCTGCGGTACATTCCGATGACCGCAAAACGAACAACGGGCATCGTGTCGCGCGGCGGTTCGATTCTCGCCCAGTGGTGCCTCGCCCATCATGAGGAGAATTTTTTATATACGCATTTTGAAGAGATTTGCGAGATTTTAGCAGCGTACGACATTGCCGTGTCGCTCGGTGACGGGCTGCGTCCGGGATCCATTGCCGACGCGAACGATGAGGCGCAGTTTGCTGAGCTCGAGACGCTTGGCGAGCTGACGAAAATTGCCTGGAAGCATGATGTACAGGTGATGATCGAAGGACCAGGACATGTGCCGATGCATATGATCAAAGAAAACGTGGACAAGCAAATGGACATTTGCGGCGAGGCGCCGTTTTATACGCTCGGGCCGCTCACGACTGACATCGCACCAGGATACGACCATATCACGTCTGCGATCGGTGCGGCGATGATCGGCTGGTTTGGGACGGCGATGCTGTGTTATGTGACGCCGAAAGAGCACCTTGGCCTTCCGAATAAAAACGATGTGCGGGAAGGTGTGATCGCCTATAAAATTGCGGCGCATGCGGCAGATCTGGCCAAAGGGCACCCGCGGGCGCAGATCCGTGACAACGCCCTTTCAAAAGCGCGGTTTGAGTTTCGGTGGGAAGATCAGTTTAACTTGTCGCTCGATCCGGAGCGTGCACGCGAGTACCATGACGAAACGCTGCCCGCCGAGGGAGCGAAAACGGCGCACTTCTGCTCAATGTGCGGTCCGAAATTTTGCTCGATGCGCATCTCGCACAATATCCGGAAAACTCATGGCACGGGAGACGGCGGCGGTGGTGTGATGCTGGAAGACGCAGAAAAAGGGATGAAACGAAAAGCAAAGGAGTTCGTGGAAAATGGCGGCAGACTGTACACGTAATTGCACAGTGCTCGTTTTTGCGCTGCTCGCCAAGGTGCGTGAGCTGCAGGAGCAGGTGCACACACTGCAAACCCAGTGCCGCCATGTGTTTGTTGAAACGTCCGAGAGCGACATTCGCACGTGCCTGTCGTGCGGCTATACCGAGGCCGTCATCTGCCGGTTTCCTAACGTGTAAGGAGAGATAAAACCTTAAAAACCTTGGGGTACGGTACCATAACCAGGAAATCCGCGACTTTATCACGATTTTGTCATGAAGTACCGGACCCCATCAGTACCGGACCCCATCTCCCTCCCTTTTTGCCTAAAAATCTGCTGAATTGTGCCGATAACTACAACACAACTATTGACTTCGGCAAAGGGAGAGTGGACAAGGTGAAGCTTCATCCATATCAAAAGGCATTGGTCTTGTTTTTCGTTATTTTTTTATGCGTTTCCTCTATCGCTTCACATGGCGCAGCAAATGGACGCACGTCGTCTGAGGCAACGGTTACGGCAACGAACTTGAATGTGAGATCAGCTCCTGGAACAGCTAGTGAGAGAATCGGCTCTGTCCCACAAGGAGAAACGGTTCAGCTAATCGCCGAGAGCAACGGCTGGTCACAGATTCTCTACAAGGACCTAAACGGCTGGGTACATTCTTCTTTTTTGACTGCTGCGAACCAAGCACACCACGTAACGGCTGCAGCTAATAAAGCAGGAACGGTTACGGCATCTTCTCTTAATGTCCGTAGTCAGCCGCATACAAAAGCGAGCATCACAGGATCCCTTAAGAGCGGAGCTAAAGTGACGATCACAGCAGAGAAAAACGGCTGGGCGAACATTACCTCAGGCCGCCTTTCGGGCTGGGTTTCGTCTGCCTATATCCTTATAGATAAAAAAACAGCAACGCCGCCTCAAGGAAAGCCTGTTAAAAAGCAGAACACCGGCACGGTAACCGCATCTTATCTGAATGTGCGCACCTCGCCGAGCTTGAACGGAACCATTATCGGCGGACTCACCCAGAACAGCAGCGTGACGATTTTACAGGAAAGCAGCGGATGGCTGAACGTCCAGTCCGGTTCATTAAAAGGCTGGGTCAACGGTTCATATATCCAAAAAACGAGCGGAGCATCGGCGCCGAGGACACCTCCGCCAAGCAAGCCGGCCACTCCTGTCAGCGGTGACACACTGACCGTGCTCTACGATAACGTAAATTTGCGGAGCGGTCCATCGACATCGTTTATCGTGGTCGGTACGGCACAGCAGGGAGATACGTTTAAAATCATCAAAAAACAGAACGACTGGGTGCACATCTCGCTGCAAGGCGGAAAAAAGGCTTGGATTGCCGGCTGGCTCGCGTCTGTTTCAACAAAAAGCGGGACTGTACCACCTACATCTCCTCAGCCGCCGGTTCCTGTTAACATCAATTTAAAAGGAAAGCGCATTGTCATTGATCCGGGACACGGAGGAGCCGATCCTGGTGCAGTCGGCAAAGCCTACGGCACGCATGAAGCGATGCTCGCGCTGACCACCGCGCGCCTGCTCGCGACACAGCTCGAAAATGCAGGGGCGACGGTTATTATGACTCGAAGCAGCGATCAGTATGTCTCTCTTTCCTCTCGTGTGCATGTGAGTCATTACCATTTTGCGCATGCGTTCGTCAGTCTGCACTATAACTCTGCTTATGACACCCGGGCGAACGGTCTGCTCACCTTTTATTACGGAAACAAAGATTATGCCCTCGCCAGCTCGATCGACAAGGCGCTATCGGCAGGAAAGACGGGCATTGCAGCGAAAGGAATGCGCATCGGCAATTTTCAAGTATTGCGAACGAACAAACAGCCTTCTGTTCTTGTTGAGCTTGGGTTCTTATCAAATGCCAATGATGAACAAGTAGTTCGGGGTTCACTCTTTCAATCCAGAGCCTCAGCGGCTATCGCAGCTGGACTGATGCAGTATTTTCAATAAGCAGGCTACGAGCCGTAGTTCAATCATGGTTCTCAACACTACACATAAGGAGTCATTTTAATGGAGGCTATTACTCATACGTATCACTTGCCTTTGGTGCTGCTTTCCATTGTGATCGCTATTCTTTCGTCCTATGCCTCACTCGAGCTGGCCGGACAGATCAAAAAGACGGACACCTCTGCCCGCTATATGTGGCTCGTGACCGGCTCGCTGGCGCTTGGGCTTGGAATCTGGTCGATGCATTTTATCGCGATGCTCGCATTTCACCTTTCCATACCGGTCTCGTATCAGATGAACGCTGTGCTTATTTCCATTTTGCCCGCGGTCACTTCGTCTGCCCTTGCTTTTTTCTTGATTAGCAAGCCGATTATGAGAAGGGCGCAGATCCTGCTTGGCGGCCTTTTCATCGCGGCAGGCGTCGTTTGCATGCATTATCTCGGCATGGAGGCGATGAAGATGGGCGCTGTCATCGAGTATGATCCTCTTCTTTTCACGGCGTCTGTCATCATTGCCTTTATCGCGGCGATCACCGCGTTATATCTGCTGTTTTATACCGAATACGAAAGCACGAGCCAGATCAAGTGGCGCAAGGTCGTGAGCGCTTTCGTCATGGGGCTGGCGATATCAGGCATGCATTATACAGGGATGGCTTCTGCTGATTTTGTTCCGCATGATCACCATCAAACGACAGGCATTCCGATCGAACCAATGCTGCTCGCCATACCGATCGGTTCCGGTATTCTTGTCATCTTGGGGTTTGTGTTTATCAGCACCTTTATCGACCGGCGATTTAAACACCAGACACAGCTCTCTGAAAGGAAATTCCGCTCAGTCATCGAATCGGCAAACGACGCGATCATTTTAAGTGACAGCAGCGGACGTATCATTTCGTGGAATGAAGGCGCTGAAAAAATGTTTGGGTATATGAAGCAGGAAGCGCTAGGCAGTCCGCTATCTATCATTATTCCTAAAAAATATCAGGAAGCTCATTCGAAGGGGATGCAGCGGTATCTTGAGACTTCTACTCCGCATGTGATCGGGCGCAGTGTGGAACTCGAGGGCCGCAGAAAAAATGACAGCGTGTTTCCGATCGAGCTGTCTCTTGCAGCATGGAGTGAGGATAAGCTTCTATATTTCAGCAGCATCATCCGGGACATTACAGAACGAAAACGCACAGAAGAAAAAATGAACCAGCTCGTCTATCTTGATCCGCTGACAGGGCTGCCTAACCGCATGCTGCTCAGTGACCGGTTTTCACATGCACTGAAGCAGGCGAGTGAGCATAAGACGAATCTTGGCATTCTGTTCCTTGATATTGACCGGTTCAAATATATTAATGATACCCTCGGCCATGCCGTTGGGGATCAGCTGCTCATCCAGATCGCTAAAATTCTTGAACAGTGCACAGGTGCCGGCCATACGGTCTGCCGCCAGGGCGGTGACGAATTCATCCTGCTGCTTGCCGACACGACTGCCGATAAGATCATGAAAACCGCACAAACCGTTTTGGCGAAGTTTGATAGTGCCATCTGGGTCGATGATTACGAATTATATGTTACCCCTTCCATCGGGATTTCTGTTTACCCTTCTGATGGCGCAGACATGGAAACGCTGATCAAAAATGCGGACATCGCCATGTATCGCGTCAAAGAGCAGGGGAAAAATCATTTTCAATTTTACACACCCGAAATGAACGATCGTGTGATGAAAGAAATGCAGCTGGAGATCGGCCTGAGAAAAGCGTTAGAGCAACAGGAGTTCGAGCTCGTCTATCAGCCGCAGATTGATGTGCGGACAGGTACGCTCACCGGGGCAGAAGCTCTTATCCGCTGGCATCATCCGGAATGGGGAACGATCTCACCTGCCGAGTTCATCCCGATCGCCGAAGAAACCGGGCTGATCCTGCCGATCGGCGAATGGGTGCTGCGCGAAGCTTGCCTGCAGAACAAGAAATGGCAGAGAGAAGGCCATCCTCCCATTCGGATTTCTGTTAACATATCGTCCCGCCAGTTTCAGCAAAACGAGCTCGTGGCCATGGTGCAGAATATCCTGAACACAACAGAACTCGAGCCTCGTTATCTGGAGCTCGAGCTTACAGAGAGCATCATTCAGGATTCGACACATGCGGTTGAGAAAATGCAGCAGCTGAAGAATATGGGGATTCATCTTTCCATTGATGATTTTGGAACCGGCTATTCCTCTTTAAGCTATTTAAAGACCTTTCCGATTAATACGCTGAAAATTGACCGCAGCTTTACAAGCAACATCTACAACGATCCGAAAGATGCTTCGCTTGTCGAAACGATCATTACTATGGCTCATAACCTGGACTTAAAAGTGATCGCAGAAGGCGTGGAGACACAGGAACAACTCTCATTTCTGCAGCAGCGCCAATGTAATGAAGCACAAGGCTACTATTTCAGCCAGCCTATCGCCTCGGCTGACATGGACAAGCTATTGAAAAATCATAAAACGGTATTATCCTGAACCTGCAGAAAAATTCTGCGGGTTTTTTTTGCACTCGTAAAGTGGAGGTCATCGTTAGTTTTGTAACTATGGTCATGGTCGATTTGAGCGCGTAAGATTTGGGGCCAGCCAAGTTATCTTTGTGCTGCTGGCCGTTATGGTTAGAGGCTCGGGCTAGCTCGTTAGTTTTGATGATGAGGGGAACGGGTAATTTTTAACAGAAATCGTTTAATAGGGAGGGAACAGCGATGCCATTTAGCATGACTGCCATCTGGATCTTATTCGGTGCCATGGTGTTAATTCTCGTACTGACTTCGATCATCCGCTTTATCCTGCCGAACTGGCTGGCCACTCTCATCAGCACATTCTTAGTGTTCGCCGCACTCGCCAGCTGGTTTCAGATGCTTGAAAGCTAGTTAACATAATAGGGGTACGGTACCAATTGGGATGTCCTGATCGGTGCCGTACCCCTTTTCTCTTTTCGTTATAGCAGTTTAAACAGCAGTTTTCGCAGCACGGGCATCAAATATTCGGTCAGCTGGCTCGCATCAGGAACGACGACACTCTGCGCGCCGTATATGTTCTGCATCAGCTGCTCTTCTTTTTCCGTCACTTCGCCATTGGCGATGAACATACCGAGCGTCTCGATGCCTTGCTTACGCGTTTTCAGCACCGCCTCATGCGAATCCATGATCCCATGCGTCTCATAATCGAACGCCGCCGGTTCGCCGTCTGAGAACACGAGCAGAAACTTTTGCTTTTCGGTACGCTTCAGCAGTTCTTCTCCCATCCGCCGTATCGCGTAGCCATCACGGTTATCTTCCTGCGGCTCGAGCTGCAGGATGCTGCTGCCGTTTTGATAGAGCGAGCTGCGGTACGAAATCACTTCCTGAAAATAATTCGGCTGTTCTGTGGCGGATGCATCTGCCGCGTCCTCCCAAAATCCGACGACACTATGCGGTATCTTCAGCGATTTAAGCGTTTCATGAAACAGCACGATCCCTTTGTGCGTCTCTTCCATCTTGTTGAACATCGATGCCGAGCAGTCCACGAGCAGCGTGAATGTCGTATCGAGCTCCTGCTGAGACTCTTGTTTTTTGTAAAAAAGGCGCGGGTTGTCATCCGTCACCAGCCGGATCAGCTTCTTTCCGAGGCGGCCAAAATGCAGGTCACCCGCCGGCTGATTCTTTTTGTGCTCCATCGTTTTCAGGAAGCTTTGCTTGAGCTTGGAAACAAACGGAGTGACTTCCGCTTTTATCGCGTCGTATTGGAGAAGCTCGTCTGTATCCGAAGGCTCCGCCTGCTTGTGGTGCTCGGTCACATGGCGGTTCACATGGCCATATGGGTTTGGCGCGTCGCCACTTCCTGGTATGGTGCCGTCTGTTTCCGCTTGTGCATCGGCTGTTTCAGAAAAATCGTTTCCTTGCGCCGACTGAGCGCTCGCTTGCACGCTTCCGAACACCTGATCACCACTCTCCGCCTTACGCGCACCTTCCCCTAGCAAATCCGTACTCGTCCCCTGGTCTAGATCCATCTGCAAAAACGAATCCTGCGGGTCGGACGTTTCATCGTGCCAAGAAGAATACGCCTCCTTCTTTCCTTCATCCTGTTCGTTCTGATCATCATCGATTCTATTACTCGCCCCCGATTTTTTCTCATTTTCACGAGTCAAATCGTTAAACGTTTCACCGTCTTCACCTTCAGCACGATCCGCAAACGAAAAATACGCAGTGGACATGTCAGTGTTTGGAAGATTCGACTGTGACAGTATATCTGCTATGTTCAAAATGATCTCAGCTATTTCGGCTGTTGATTCTGCTTTTCCCAACTCACCAAGCGGGCGCCTCAGCTGCTTGTACAATTCTTGCAGAGTGTCCGGCACTGCCGCAAATCGGCGGTTAGCCAGCAGGACGATATGGCAAAAAAGTGCGTCTATCCAGCGCTTGGCTTGCATGTGCTGGCGATATTGCCGGCTGTAATGCACCAAATACGCCTCTTTACGTACGGCAAACGCCTCCTGCATTCCCTGACGGTCAGCGACACACCACTTTTCCAGACGGAAATCCTCTGAAAACATCAAAATCTGCTTCAGAAATTCTTTTTGCGGATGCTGTGACAAACCCTGCAGTGTCTGCCAAATCACCTGGTCATCGGTATAATAAAACGCCCCGTAAGCCCGCAGATACACGTCTGATTTCCAGCCTTGCAGCTGCATTTCTTTCGGATACGGATTCCAGAACTGGCTCACATGCACGGCAGATAGGTGGCGCTCCAGATAAGAATGAAACGAAAACTCGACTTCCATCTTGTCATCCTTCGAGAGAGCACGCGCCAAGTCAATCAGCTGCATCTGCACGAGTGAATCAATCTTTGTATCCGCAAAAACTAAAAATTTCACCTTCAAACCCTCCGTTCGGAGTCAATACCGGGGTCCGGTACACCCACCGCACGACCCCTTGTCATACGCGGTTCATTGCGGCGGTGTACCGGACCCCGACTAAAAACGACTAAATCCTTTTTAAAACAGCGTGCCGGCTACGTTGCTGACAAGCGCTTTTTCTCTCTGGTCTTCAAGCTTATCCGCGATCGCCCGCTGAACCGCGCGTCTTGGCGGCATATAGACGGATAGATCCGCCGCATCCAGCAACGCACGAATTGATGCCGCTTCTTCTGAAAGATGCCCCGCTTTTGCCTGTGAAACGAGATCCGCCGACAGCTGTACGAACTTCGACAGCACGTCTTCGTCCCCCTGCTGCGATTGGCTGCTCAGCATGCTTTTCAGCGTGTCGCCTTGAATATAAGGGACTTCAATCACAACAAAGCGGTTCTTCAGCGCCTCGTTTAGCGGCACCGTACCGATATAGCCTTCATTAATCGCAGCGATCACGTTGAATCCTGGCTTCGCCTTCACCACTTCACCGGTAAAAGGATTCGCGATCGTTCTTCTATAATCCAGCATGCCGTTTAAAATCGGCAGTGTTTCTGGCTTCGCGATGTTGATTTCATCAATATATAAAAAATGCCCAAGCTCTGCCGCTTTCGTGACAGGACCTGCAATAAAGTCAATTTCCTGCCGACCTTCACGGTAGGAAAGCGTCTTGTGTCCGAGCAATGCCTCTGCATCCAAATCAACAGACGCGTTCACCTGGTGCAGCGGCTGGCCGAAAAGATAGGATAATAGCTCCGCGAGCTTCGTCTTACCAGAGCCCGTCGGTCCTTTCAACAGCACGTTCTTCCCCATCGCGAGTGCGATAACCGCATCCTCCACAATGTTTTCATCAGGAGCTGTATATCCCGCACTGCCGATCAGTTCCTTATATACAGGCTGCAGGTTCTTATCTCGTTCAGCGCGTTCTGTATTCATCTGTTTTTGAAGCATTTCAGGCAGGTTCAATTTCATCATCTATAGATCCTTTCATTGTTCACTAATCTAATCATTTGTCATCAGTATAGCCTCAATAGCTGACTGTTATTTTAGCACACCACTTCCGGGGTCCGGTACTATTACGAATGGTTTCCCAAAACTGGGATGAAGATGCTGCTTCATTTGCCTTTCTAGCAAGGGCTGAAGTGAGTTTGTCTTTTCCACCCGTACAAAATATAAGAAATGTCCATTTCGCGTACCGGACCCCCCTAAAAAATTAACTATTTAAGAGCTAATGAGTGTTTTGATGATGGCAAAGTATTCTCTTACATGCGCTTGCGGAATCGAGGAAATACGAAGAGGAGCGCCTAATCCTTCTGCTTTGATGCCTTGCTTTTTAGCGATGTATTTGGCACGAAACAAGTGAAAGTCGCTTGTTACGATAAGCAGTTTGCCGCTTCGGCTCCTTTTTTCTATCAGCTGGGTGGCATATGCTATATTTTCATGCGTGCTCGTCGCTTTATCCTCAATGATGATGCGCTCTTCTTCGACCCCATTATCCATTAAATAATTTTTCATCACTTGGCCTTCACTGACCTTTTTCCCGAGACCTTTTCCGCCACTAACCACGAACAGCCCTTTGTTATGTAGAGAATCGAATTCGAGCGCTTTATCAAGCCTTGCTTTCAGTACAGCGCCAGGACGGCCATCCTTCGTTCCGGCTCCAAGTATGAGAATCGTTTCAGCACGACTGTCTACCTTTTTAGGATCGGTAACGGCACTTGTGAGAATAAAAGATTCCAAAACGATGACAGCAGCAAAGGCACATACCCCGGCTGCCCAAAATGCCAAACGATGCTTTCTATACCATCCCACACTTTGTTCGAACCATTTAGCCGCCGTGAGCAGCAGCATTCCCAAAACAAGAAAAAATGCTAGACCTGCGTCCATATTCGTTGTCTGCGCTACCATCGCCAGCGCATAGATGACGCTCCCTGCCCCAACTATCCATAACCATTTCCTCACCACTATTCGCCTCATTTCACTAAATTAAACAGCCGATTTGTCCACCCCAAGCGGAAAATCGCGTAAAGATGTCCATTTCGCGTACCGGACCCCTAAATTGATTGCGTTACGCCTATCGTGACAAAATGCCCACTGCTTGTCTACATATTCAGGAAAATAGACTCAAGGGAAATCAGAATATTTTGTCAAATTAAAGCAGTATGCAAATTAGAGAGGACGTGTATGGGTTGAAAAAGAACACAAAAACAATGCTTGCTTCACTTAGTTTAACAGCCACTATGATTTTAGGGGCTTTTGGCGCACCTAGTCATGAGGCAAAAGCAGCAGAATCAAAACCATTTCTTGTCTTGTTCAAAAGTGAAAGTTCACTTCCTGCAGACTATGAAAAATTAATCACGGATGCAGGCGGTTCTATTAAAAAAGCGATAGGGAAAATGGGCGCGGTACAGGTCACTTCCGCTAATCCAGATTTTGAGTCGCAGATTGAAAGATCGAGCGCCGTTTTAGAAGCGGGCGTTGAGAACACCATCATGCCTGACGCACCGGTGTTCGAGCAGGAACTCGATGCCACTCTAGCGACTGGTGATCTTTATCAAGCACTTCAGTGGGATATTAAACAAGTAACGAAAAACGGGGCATCATGGAGCTTGCCAGGCGGAACAGGAAAATCCGTTGACGGCAAGGATATCGTTGTAGCGGTAGTCGATACAGGAATCGACTACAACCATCCGGATCTAAAAGCCAATTATGCATACGGTAAATCGTTTGTGCCAGGGTTTCCTGATGCGATGGATCAGAACGGCCATGGCACGCACGTAGCGGGTTCTATCGCGGCAAAAGGCCGTACGATGGGAATCGGTCCTGATCTAAAAGTGGCCGCTTACCGCGTGTTCGGTCCGACTGGCGGAGCCGCTACAGCTGATATCGCCAACGCCCTCATGACAGCAGCGGATGACAATGTGGATGTCGTGAACATGAGCCTGGGCGGCTATGACTGGTTCCAGAATCCTGATTATGCAACAAAAGACACGGTCGAGGACGTGCGTCTGTTCAACCGCGCCATTCAGTACGCGATCAAGAAAGGGGTGACCGTTGTCGGCTCTGCCGGAAATAACGGTGTAGACATTTCAAGCCCTGGCAAGCTCTCTGGCGACGATAACGGTGCGACCCACCGCAGCCCGAGCTCTCAGACACTGATCCGTGTTTCTGCTGGCGGCGAAGCGAAAAACCTTGCATTCTATTCAAACTATGGAGTCGGAAAAATTGATGTGATGGCGCCAGGCGGCGATTACGGATTAAAGTACGCTGAGACACGCAATCCTCTTGATGCTGATAGAACGAAGCTTTGCCTCGCTACCGTCCCTGGCGGCGGCTATGGCTACAAAGCAGGAACGTCCATGGCTGCTCCAAAGGTAGCCGCACTTGCGGGCGTAATCATCGCACAGCATGGAAAAGATGTGCTATCTCCTTCGCAGGTGAAGCACATCCTACAAAGCTCTTCTGACGATGTGTTCAAAACAGGCTATGACGGCGAATCTGGCTTCGGACTTGTGAACGCTGTTAACGCTCTTCAATAAAAATAAAGCAAAACAAGGGGTCCGGTACCAAGTGTACCGGACCCCTCTTTGTTGTTTTATTGAAGCGGAGGCTGATTGTTTTGTGCAGTGGCAAACCCGTTCATGATCTGGTCCATATCCTGCTCTGCCAGCTGCGGTACCTGGTAATAATGGTTCTTGTTCTGCCAGATGGACAGTTCGTACGCCATCTCGATCCAGTTCGGCACACTATCAGCAAGTACACGGCGCAAAACAGGGTTGGAAACCTCCGTTGTTGCCATCCCTCTCAGTGATGCGTTTGATTTTACCGTACCAAGCATGAGGGCAGAAAGTGCCTGATCGTTGAGTTCATTGACTGAAGCAGCTGGCTTTTGCGGCTGTCCGCCGCTTTTCATGCCATATGTCCAATTATTCTCTTGTGTCATATTGTATGACTGTGTCCTCATCTCAGGGTCCTGGCCGGTTTGAAATGCTTGCAGGCAAGCATTGTACTCCTGACAGATAAACTGGTACTGCTTCTCCACAATCTGCTTCAGTTCTGCATCCTTAATATGCTGCTTGCACAGTGTAAATAAATTCAATGTCCCAATCGCACCAGAAAGAATCTCAGATACATCGAACATCTCGTGACCGCCATGGTTATGGCGTGGTCCAACCTGTCCTGTATGCATGTTCTCATGCAAAAATGCCGGGTTTTGGGGCTGAATAGGGTTCAAGCCTGTTCCATTCATTGGGTTTTGGTTTTGGTTTTCCATTGTCGATTACCTCCAAGCGATAGTCATTCGGGGATTATTCTCTAACAAAAAAGCCATCCTTATTCATCTTTCATTTCCGAGGAAATAAGCCAGCAAACGACAAAAAAATTGCAGCAAATTGCCGAAAAAGATAGCCACCTGCATGGTTTTGGAGCATATGCCTTAAAGCAATCACTTAAAAGCGAGGAATAACAGGCATGATTTTGGGTACTGCACCATTTTTCTTTCCTCTTAATCAACGCTACAATAAAGTTCAATCTATTTGGAAGGAGCTATAACATGCCAAGGAAGCACCGTATTTGGTATCCTGGCGCAATGTATCATCTGACAACTAGAGGCAATCGGAAAGCGCCCATTTTTATCGGAAAACAAGACTTCGTGACTTACCTCAATCTTCTCCATACGTATGCATTCAAACATGCTGTCAACATCCTCACCTATTGTCTGATGGGCAACCATGTTCATCTTCAGGTGCAATGCGACGAAGAGCCGCCATCCGCTTTTATGAAATCCGTACATCAGCTTTACGCCATGTATTTTAACAAAAAGTATGAAACCTCAGGCCACGTGTTCCAAGGCCGATATAAAGCCCACCTGATTGAGGAACTGGATCAATTTCTTGAAACGAGCCGTTATATCCATCTGAATCCGGTCCGCGCCGATATCGTTGACATGCCAATCGATTATCCTTACAGTAGCTATAAATATTATGTTACCGACGCCGAAAGCTCACTTGTAGACACGTCCCTTATCCTCACCTACTTTCACAGCTCAGGGGAAGCCTACCAAAAATATGCCGAGTTCCCTCTCGAGCTGGCCATACCCGCAACGGTGAACGAAAGAAAGACCAAAACGGCTGCCATATCGGTGGCCAAAAGCGTGAAGAGCACCCATAAGGGGTCCGGTACGAGCCTATGATCATTTGTATAAAAAGCCTCGTCCTTTCTGGATTTCCAACCATTATGAGCCGTTTCTGTACCGGACCCCAATACGGGACCCGATACAAAATGTATGTGAACATGCGCATTAAACATTTTTCTACATTTTGTAGAAAAAACTTACAACCATACTAAATATAGTATATAATAATAGTAGAACTTCCATTGATTGTTATGGAAAAAGAGGGGGAATGGATATGAGTAAGCAAGTGCTCGTTTTAGTCAAAGAGATAGACGCCATTCGCATCACGATGTATGAGTTCAGCAAAAAAGTGGACAACCTTTCTGATCCGCTGCTCGTCCAGCTAAGTCAGCTGCTTGATGAAAAATTAAATACGTATAATGAGGTCTGCAGCGCAGCCTAAATCATATTTCAACATAAAAAAACCGGAAACCCTTACCTAAGAAGATAAGGACATTCCGGTTTTCTTCTTTTAATAACAGGGGTACGGTACCTTGGTCTTGTTTTCTTTCTTCTGTCCTTGCTAAATGGGCATTTTCACGCTTTTATTTTTTGGAAGTACCGGACCCCTTTAGGTTTTTATTGATCAGGTAGGCCCCGCTTGATGGTGCTAAATAAACCGGTCCTTCACTCCTGGTGACGGCAGCATGCATGTCTCTTTTTTGCCGAACCATTTGTACCGGTTTTTCGCTATGTAGCTGTAAATCATATCGCGTATGCCGCGTGGGATGGCTTTTCCCAGCACTGCAATTCGCCATGGATATTTTAAGTGGCTGGCCGCTTGTACCGCCGCATCGGACTTCGTATAAGCCACGCCATCTTTAATTATGACAAAGGAATCCATCTGGTTAGAGGGCAAACCGTGTGAAGCCAGCAGTTTAGCCCCTGTTTCTGACTGCATAGCAGCAAAACGCAGTCGATGGTCTCTTTCGTGCTTCAACATGAATTGAACCGCACCATTGCACATGTTGCATACTCCATCAAAAAGGATAACAACCCGCTCCTTGTGCTCTGTTTCGTGCATCACTCATTCACTCCACTCGTTTATTTCATTACTTTTCCTGTTGTAAGCTTAAGTTGGATCGGACCTTCTAGCTCGTCTGGTGCTGCTTTCATGAGTCTAATATTCCCGCCTTCTAATTTTAAGATAGCATAGGTTTCATTGCACTCGTTTAGAGGTAGCGACAAGAGTCTGTGCCACCGCTCGGCCGTTTGAATTACATCGTCTACTGCAATCTCAATCTCTTCGATTTTAGCAGGTGATGCCCCCTCCCCTTCCGTCCAGCCATTGAGTATCAAATCCTGCAGCCTTGATTCATCGCTTTCCTTCCATTGAATAAAAAACGGCCAGAAAGCATGCTCCTCTTCCACAAATAATAGCTCCCATTGTAAAAGCTTTCCGTCCGCTCTTCTTCGTTTCCCAGGAAGATGAATGGTGTGAATGCCTTCCTGCATAAACGCATCACGCAGGTCGTTCATGCTGGTTGTTCGTATCGCGAAATGCCCAGGTCCTTTGGGTGCGGCACACAGCTTCCGCACTAAAGGGTTATCTGACCTTTCCGCTTTTTGGGAATCCTCAATTCCAAGCCACTCAATATAACTGAGTCCAAAATAAAGAAGAATATTCTCAGTACCCCAATCTTCATGTCTGCCTCCTAATGATGCAGGCACGCCGTTTGTATGAAGCTTCTCCAATCTCTTTTTCAAATCCCCTTTTTCAAAAATCACCATATGATCAAAAAACATACACCATCTCCTAAGTATTTTGGGGGTCCGGTACTTTTTCCTTTTTTCGTTGCATATGAAGGAATATTGAATAAGTGTACCGGACCCCAAACATGTTTCAGCGATATATCCACAAATCACACACATGTTATCCACATATTTATCCACAATACAGCGAATAAAAAAACGATATTTATGCTATTTTCGCGATTTCAGCTAATATTCCTGTTGTTTTCAAGAAAATGCTCTAAGCGATTTACCCAAATACGACATAGCTAGACACTGTTATCGCTTCTTTCTCGTTTTTACATCCTTAAGGGTCATGGTATAAGATGAGTTTACCAGTAAAGGTGTTGCACGTGGGCTACTGGCCTAGCCCCGCACAACCCAAGGTCCCTCTGGCAAAAAAAGGGGTATGTTGGGAACGGATCAGGATTCCTGCAGAAGAGCACGCTGCTCTTTACCAACCTGCAGACATTCCGTCTGTTCAAAAAGATTTGCGGGGCAGGAAAAAGGTACAAGCTGCATGGTTAACTCTTTTATGAATCAAAAATCCCCCATTTATCGGACGCTAACCCGATGAATGGGGGATTTTTCATGTTTTTAGAGGCGGGGTCCGGTACCACCTTGCACCAGCCCGCATGATACACGGGCTTTTAGCAAAAGGTACCGGACCCCGTGAATTCCCGCGATTTTAGGATTTGACGTCTCGTTTTTGGAAGACCGTGAAGGTGATGGCGAGCATGAGTGCTGTATAGACGGCAAGTACAGCCAAGGAAAATGGCATGGTCAAGTCATCAATCACCATGAAATCTTTGTTCAGAAACTGAGTGAGGTCCATGTTCGCGAACAAGGTATACTTGACCCATTCTTTGCTTTGCAGCAATTGTACGATTGTCCCGCCAGTGAACATAACAAGCATCGCGAGCCCGATGGCCACTGAGTTGCTGAAAAACAGTGTGGAGATCATGAAGGAAAGCGTAACGAGCACGGCGAGCTCAATGATTTCCAGGCCGATGTTCGCGAGTACATAAGTCGAGATCGCCTGTTCCTTCCATACTCCCTCTGCGTTTTGAATAAAATGCGGCTGGCTGAAGCCTCCGAAGCCATATGCCACTCCGCCGATCATCCACATGAAGAACAGGGTCACAAACCAGAGCAGGATGGCGAACAGCAGGGTTGCCAGGAACTTGGATAAAAGAATCTTCCAGCGGCTGAATGGCCGGATGAGCAGCATTTTAATCGTTCCTTTTGAGAATTCGCTTGAAACGATATCACTCGCCACGACGATCACGAACAGCCCGAGCAGCGATGAGATCGGCACGAACTCTTTCATAAACGTCCACGTTGTTTTTTCATAAGGTGAAAGGTTGTTGTCGAGCGCATACTGTTTCTGTTTAATATCGCCTTCTATGATCTGGACGTAGTCTTCCCCTCCCGCCCCGTTTTTCTTCGCCTCTTCCAAGTCTTTCTCCGACTGCTTGATCTCTGCGCGAACCTCCTGTTTCCAGTCACGGTTCATGCTCTCGTCTGTAACCTTTGAATAGATGGTCACACCAAGCATGATTACTAGCGGAAGGATGAAGAACACCCACGTTCTCGGACGGTTAAAGATTTTGACGAATTCATTTTGAAGCAGCGACAGCATTCGTTTCTCCTCCTTTTTTCGATGTAGTCTCGAGGAACTTTTCTTCTAGCGTTTTTGATTTTCTGTGGATGCCCGAAACATCGAGACCAGCCATAATAAACTGGCGGTTCAGCCCGGCAATCGGCAGGTCCGCACCGGCCTGCACAGCGAGAATGGTCGTGCCCATCGTTTCTGACACCGCGTCCGGAACGGTTTCTGCTACAATTTTACGAGCGAGCTCCAGATCGCCATCAATCTCAAACTCTACCCGAATTTCATTGTCTGTCACATTTGTAATCTCGTTGATCTCAATCAGCTTTCCTTGCTGAATGATGGCAACACGATCACACATCATCTGCATTTCAGCGAGCATGTGGCTCGACACGAGCACGCTCGTGCCGTTGTTCGCCAGCTCTCGCAAATAGTTTCTCAGTTCATAGATTCCCTGAGGATCGAGGCCGTTTGTCGGCTCATCGAGAATTAATAGGGAAGGCTTATGTAAAAGAGCCTGTGCTACACCAAGACGCTGCCGCATTCCGAGCGAGTATGTTTTCACTTTGTGATGAATGGCCGCTTCCAAGTCTACGAGTTTAATGACCTCTTGAATACGTTCTTTTGTAATGTTTGGCAGAATGCGAGCATACTGCATCAAATTTTTGTAGCCGGTCAGATAATCATAAAGCTGTGGGTTTTCAACAATGGCTCCGATATGCGCCATCGCTTTTTCAAAGTCCTTCTTCACCGAAAGACCGTTGACGAGCACCTCGCCGGAAGTCATGGAAATGAGGCCGACAATCATCCGGATGGTCGTCGTCTTACCCGCTCCGTTCGGTCCAAGCAAACCGAACACCTCACCTTTTCGTACTGAAAACGAAAGATCATCCACAATATTCTTTTTCTTCATCTGCTTTGTCACATTTTTCAATTCTAATGTGAACTCACTCATACGTATTCCCCCTTCATCTCTCTCATCTTTTATCCACTCTTGTAGATACGGTTGAATTTGAAATAAGTTCCAATTTAAGTTTGCGGGGTCCGGTACTTTTTTGAAATTTTCCTTTTGTTGTGCGGAAGAATAGCGGTGAGTACCGGACCCCATTTTTCCCATTTTTCTTTTCAATAAAAAAGTCCGGTACTCTCTGGGTGTGTGACCTCCCATGAGTACCGGACCCCGATTTACCCGACCTGGTGCTACATTCGTTTTCTTCGGCGTTTGAAGAACCGCTTTCGTTTCGGAAAGCGCGGCTTTTTTTCTTTCATGAAAAAACGCACGCTGATGTATAAGATATATGTGGCAAGCGCGATGTAGAAGAAAACGGGCACTTTCTCAAAGCGTGTGCTCGCGACAAGATAGAACATGTAAAACAAAAACAAGGTGGTCAGGACGCTGACACTGAATTTCGGCATTGGAATTTTCTTGAAGCTTGGAATCTTGATCGTGCTGACCATAAGGTAGCAGAGCGCATAAAACAGCATGATAAAAATCGGCAGCGGCAGAGACTTCTCAAACAGCACAAGAAACGTCACAAGTGCTCCGGCAAGGGTGATTGGAATGCCGGTAAAATGCTTGAGTGTTTCTTCCTGGTCGGTCATGTTAAAGCGCGCCAGTCGATAGGCTCCGAATAGAGGGAACAAGCCGGACATGATAATTCCGTACAGTCCGAACGGCTCGAAATAGGTGAAAGCCGCCAGATAGGCCGGCGCGACCCCGAACGAGACGATATCCGCGAGCGAGTCGAGCTCTTTGCCCAGGTTGTTGGAAACGCCAAGAATTCTTGCTGCCCGGCCATCGATGGCATCGAGCATGATGGCGATAAAGATCAGGATGGTGGCGTTTTTCACGTCTCCGTTAATAATATAATTTATCGAAAGAAACCCGCAGAACAGGTTGCCAAATGTCAGCATGTTCGGTATGTGTCGTTTCATCTTAGCACTTCCCCGGTTAAATGGTATGGTCAGTATCTTTCTATCATTACTTCCCTATTTCACTGTAAATATCCTTGTCAGCTAGCTGCTGATAGTTAATTGTAACGTAAACAGCCGCACATTTGGATGTTTTTTTTGTTAAGGAACACTAACCGGGGTAACCGTGGTAACCGGGGTCCGGTACTACTTCATGCGTTTCCTTGCAGTCGCTGGACGTTTGAATAGACGTACCGGACCCCAACATTTCGGACCCCGTCATTTCCGTCATTTTGTTCGTTTTAAAAGACGAATCGGACCCCGTTATTTTGTAAACGTACCGGACCCCTTCCCGTTCCGTTCGGTATGTACCTTCGTTCTTGTACATATAAATGAGACAAGACGATTGGGGGTATGCAAGATGGATATGTTGACTTCGGTGGTTGTCGGTTTGATTGGTTTTCTAGTATTTATGGGATTTGCCGGTCAGATGCAGGCCGGCTATCGCTTTCGCAAATGGCTGCGTGAGGTGCAGGAGCTCGACTCGACGGCACACAACGACTCTACTTCCGTACCGCGCTCACGCTGGCTGCAGAACGCGGTGACCGAATACCGTGACTATCATTTGTCTGGTGTTGCTCAGCTGAACACACAGGCTCTTATAGAAAAGCATCTTTTTCAGGAAAAGTTAGCGATCATGGGCGTTCTTCGCGTGCCGGCAGGAAATGCCGTGCGGCTGATGCAGCAGCTGCCGTCGTTCACCATAATTCTTGGCGTGATGGGAACGTTTATCGGCCTCACGCTCTCTCTTGTTGCGATGCAGGATACGCTGCTGACACTCGGCAATCAGACGGCATCGTCGAGCATGACGATGAATACGATTCTCTCCGCTCTCACTGCACCTTTTAAAGGCATGAGTGTGGCCTTTATCACGAGCATCGCCGGCATCGGCGGCGCGCTCCTATTAACCATCCTGCAGACTGGATTTCTTTCCCGCGGTGCGTCACTTCCTTATCTGCAAAGCAAGCTGATGGCTGATACAGAGGCGTACCTCGACCACCGGTTTAGCACCCACCTTTTATCCGAAAAACCGCATGACTCAACAGAACGATTGCTCGACCGCCTCGCCTCAAAGGTTCATGAGAGCTTTCACAGCACGCTCGGTGATTTTGCGTCGCAGATGGTCGCATTTACCGGCGGCCTTCAGCAGGCGATGGAACAAGTCACCGGCATGATCACCGCACAGCGGGAGCATACGGAACGGTTCGCTGAGTCTGCTTTACAGCTCGAAGGCTTCGGCCAGCGTTTTCACGAGACAACCGAAAAGCTCGGCTCGATTCAGAGAACGGTCGACCAGAGCATCAATGCGCTCGCAGCCAACATTTCATCGTTCGAGCAGCAGCTGAAAAATGCGAATGACAAGCACCAGCTCGGCCAGCAGAAGTTCGAGCAGCTGATCACACGCTCGGATAAACTTTTACAAGAATCACAGCGCCGATCAGAGGAGCAAGCGGTGACGCTCACCCGTGCGCTCGGCGAGCAGCTGCAGCATTATAAGGACCAGCATGATGCGCTAGAGAACCGGCTCGCGCAAAAGCAGGACGAATGGCATTACCGCTATTCGGAAAAGCAAGGCGAATACGGGCGGGCGTCGTCGGACTTCGCATCGAGCGTTCAGCAGCTTGAAAAAGGGTTCCATTCGGCGGTTGATCATATGAAGCGTGATTTTGTCGAACAGCTGCGGAACATGATGGATTCGCAAGTCCGCCAGCTGCAGCAGCTATTATCCAATCCTGGGCGTGAGGATGATATGCGTGAACTGTCGCGTACACTTGAAAATATGTTTCATGGGCTGAACCGCTCGCTTTCTGAATCGAACCGCAGTGTGACGGACTCAAACCGCACACTTGGCGACATGCACGGATTGCTGCAGCGGATTTATCAGGCCGCCTCTCAGCCTCAGGTCGTGTATGAAACGCGGCAGCCGGCTGTGATCGAGCAGCCGTACGTCACCCCTCAGGATAATAGGAGGCGGTAAAGGATGCGCGCGAGGCAGAGCTATTTTCAGCATGAGGAAGAGCCTAAGGAAATCTACTGGCCGAGTTTTACCGATATGATGGCGATGATGGTGCTGATTATGGTGTTCGTCGCGATCATCGCGTACGTGCAGAGCATCTATAACGCGTACGATCAGGCGCAGATCAAGCAGGAGCTGCAGCAGGTGGCAGATGTGAAGAAGCATATTTCCGACTTGATCGAAAAGCAGCTGGAGAAAAATGTGGGAAAGGATAAAGTCGTGCGTGGGCCGAACAATACGATATCTGTCGACGGCAACATCCTCTTTCCTACCGGCAGCGCACAAATATCGGAAAAGGGAAAAACCGTCCTCGCCCCGCTCGCCAACGCCCTTGCTGCCATCATCGAGGAAAAGGATATGAGTCAATATTTATATATCATTTTAATTGAGGGGCACACCGATTCTGTGCCGTATGACAATTGGACGCTGTCAACACAGCGAGCAGTAGCAGTCGTGGATTATTTGGCAGAAGCGAACCCTAAGCTCGCGAAAAGGGATTACGCGCAATATATGGCCGCCACGGGGTACAGCGAGTTTAAGCCGATCGCGGAGGGAAATTCAGCTGCGGCACTGCAAAAAAACCGGCGCATCTCGTTTCAGATCATATTAGACGATGACAAGTGGCAAAAAAAGCTGAAGACAATCGTCAGCCAGTAAAACAAGAGTCTCACAAACTCTTGTTTTTTTTCTGCATGAAAAGTGGCGTTAATTCGCACAGCCATAATGGAGGATAATGAGGCGTTTTAGCTTTGTGGTCGTGGGGGAAGAACACCTGTTTTATTGAAATGTTTTATAAATGTCGAGGAACATAACGATGTGCTCCTATACTAGCTCGTTTGATTTCATTCAATACAAAGGTCTCGCGCCTCAGCCAGCTGTTTTCCTGGAATTGGGCAATAAGGCGTTCGTTCTGCTGAATGGCCTCTTCTAGCGTTATCCATTTAGGGGTAAACTCTAGTTCAACTTCGTAATCCTCTAGCTGCTGAAACGTTTTTTCTTCGTTTACCAGATCACAAAAATAATAGTGCGAAGTCATCTGAAATAACGCGCCTTCATTGTTCTCGTCATGTCCCCTTTCAATGACAATGCCCGCTTTGCTGATTACCATAGCATGTTTGTAGCCTGTTTCTTCCCTTATTTCTCTTATGAGTGCTTCCTCATGGCTCTCCGCTTCTTCCACTCCGCCTCCAGGAAACTTGTAATCTCCTCTATTGGACTGAACGAGCAAGATGCGGCCGTTGATCAGGATAATCCCCCTCACGGCTATTCTCTCGCGGAGTGTGCTGTAGCTTGTGAATAGCTGGTCTTCTTCAAAAATGGTGCTGAAATTCACGTTCTCACCTCGTCAGCGTAGATTTTGTCGCTATTATGATGCTGGCTGCTGAAAAACACAGCAAAAAAAACGCAAGGATACCGTAGGCACCGCCTTCGAATCCTCTCACCACTTCCAATCCATAGTATAGAAGATAGATAGCGCCGCCAACCAATGAAATCCCTGGCAGCAGCCTAACCCCTAACGAGACGCTGCGTTTCTTGAAATACCATGTAAGAAGCAGCGCGATTACACCTGGAATAGCGGCCGTTAAAAAAGGCATTCCGATCATCATGTTTTATGACCTCCGTACTTCTTTTACCGTCAGAGTCAACTTTAACATATATTGTAAAATAATGAAGAGCAAAAGAATACCCGATGGCGCTTAGCCGCTCGGGTTATCTTGATTTGTAGTCTTGGAATATGCGTTCACTTGAAACGTCTGAGCGCTTAGCCACAATCATAAGGCTCATGAAGAACATAGCGGCAATACCGCCTGCAAAGCACCCTAACACAAATGTCATCATTCGATACTCCTCCTATTGATAAAATGGAGGCCGTTTCCGGCAACTGGCTGGCATAGCGTTTGACCGCCTTAGCCCCTATAGCTTTGCGCCGCTGCTTTTCAACAGCTTTGCCCATGTATATTTCCCTCTATTGTAGTATGCAGCCGCATAAATTACACGCGTAATTTAGGATTGCTTTACTGCGCACATCCGAGGCTAACCAAAAAAATACCGCCGCATCAACGGTCCGGCGGCGGCTGCTATATCACTAAATTAGGGGGTACTTATTTGTTACCCGCATTATTTTATTCTTAATCCTATTTTTCATAAAAAAAAGCGCCGCCGCCGGAAACCGGCAGCAGCCAAAGGGAAAACTTTAAAAGGGGATACAAACAGGATGCCCGGTTCTCTGTTTTTTATACACTATTTTCAAAGAAAGATAGAATGATTATCCTGCTCGTTTTTGCAATTTTTCTGCGGCTGCCACTTTAGCCGAGTACATCGCATGAGCGTACATGCCCATCATGATGAGAGCCATCCCGGCAAGTGCGGGCGCGTTCGGTACGGCAAGCGATAAGAAGAGGATCTCGGCGGCAAGAACGAAGACGATTTCTGCCGACTGTGTCGCCTCGACCGCCGCGAGTTTCACTGGATTTCCGCCGCACAGATCGGTCGCTTTAAAGAAAAGGACGGTCGCGATGACACCTGAGGAGACCGCGACAAATACGGTTTGTACGAGCTGTCCACTGCTCGGCGGTCCGGAAGTGACGAAGCCTGCCGCCGCGAGCACAAGCCATATTGGCAGCGAAGCGATCGTCATTCCGAGCGCCCGCTGAAACGCGTCCAGCCTTCCGTTCGTGTGCTGCATCATCTTCCGGTTGCCGAGCGGGTACGCGAACGCGGCAACCAGCACCGCGAGCACGCAGTACAAGCTGTTCAGCCCCAGTCCGCCTTGCGCCTCTTGCCATTGCACGAGCAAGACACCAGCCAAAATAATGCTTGAAAAAAGCAGGCCTTTCAACGGTATGGATTGTCTTTTACCGTTCATGATAAATAACGGAACTAGCAGTGAGCCAGCGATGATCGTGATCTGCCACGTGGAGGCGACGAGCCAGGCGGGGCCGAATCCAGCGGCAAACGTTATCGGCGCATAAAAAAGAACGAAGCCGACCGTGCTCCATAAAAACCAGACACGAAAATGTTGCTTCAATTCTTTTAACACGGGCGCAACGTTGCCGCGAAGCCAGACAATTCCCCATAAAAGGGGCACCATATAAAAGAAACGGAGCGACGAAGTCCAGGGCCAGCTGCCGCCGGACTGCTCCATCGTCCGGTTCAGCACGAACGTCACACCGAAAAAAAGCGCAGCCAGCACGCCAAGCACTATGGCTTTCATGTGCTTCCCCCCTCCTTTTTATCTTATGAACAGGATACAGGAAAAAACCGTTTTCAGCATAGAAACTCTTTTCCTACGATTACCGTCTACCTTACAAAAGGGGTGTTTTTCATGAAAATATGGAAGTTCATCACGATGCTGGTTGTTATTGTATCGTTAGGAGCATGTTATTTAAACCAAACGGAATCTAAAGAACGTTCGGCTGTAACTGAAACGCCGCCTTCACAGAACATTACGCTGTACGATAAGAAGAATTCGCTACAGTATGTGGTTTCATCAGAACAGGACTCGGCTGCTTTTACGGGTGCTGTAAAAGGCGCCAAAAAAATGGGCGGCATCATGAACATGGCTGAGCCTTCCTACGAATTTACCATCAACAAAGACATGTATTCATTATGGTTATCGCCTGAAAAAGGTTCCACCGCTGCCATCATGAACTATCAAGACACGCATACCGTTTATCGCGTGAACGGGCGTTTGGCGGAAGAGCTTAAAGCAGCGGTAAGTCATATTATGGAACAACAAAGAAAACTTGGCTGATGCAAGCATTTAAGTCAGCCTTAGTTGCCCTTATACTATGTACGTTAACTTTTTTGCCACGTCGAGTAATCATCTTGCAAAAAAGTTATACGTTCCTATAGTGTGAAAAAAACGTCTGAAGTTTCATCATCCAGGCGTTTTATCATCAACCATATGGATTCTTATCCGTCTTTCCGAACCGGATGACGTCGAGCGCGGCTTTTCCGTCAGTCGGCAGTCCGTTATGTTCGATCGGAATGATCGAGAAAAAGACAAAGTAAAAGGAAAAGTACATGAACTGGTAGAAAAAGATGTCGGGCTCGAACACATCGAAGAGCATGAGAGTGTTCACGAGCAAGATGCTGATGACGTTCAGCGACGCACCGCCTAAATAGACGACGACCTGGCGCCATTTTTTATCACAGTTCAAATTTTTATATTCGCACCAGCCGTCCCAGAAGTACACCTTCCGGATCTTGCAAGGCCCTAGCTTAACAAGCAGATTACCTGCTCCAATATGAATGTCCACTTTGCTTCCCGTTAATCGACCTGCCAGCATATGACCGAGCTCATGTGTAAATGTCACGAGCGGCGCTACCAGAAGAAACGAGAACAGAAACTTAATCACGTCTGCTAATCCAAACAAATGCCCACCTCCTGCACATAAGGGAGTGTTCCCTCCATATCTCTCGTTAAACTAACCAAATGTCCCCATTTAGTACCCATCCTGTCCATTCCTCTTGAATCTTTATCACCTATATAGGATAATTGGTAAATGATGTAATATTTTGCTTATTCAGAAAAAAGGGGCTCAGCTATGATTAGAAAAACGACCATCTCATGGATTACCGCTGTTCTTGGTATCATTCTATTAGGCGCTGTTCCGTTCGCTTTTGATAACCTGACCTTTAGGATTGACCGGTATACAAGCGGACTGGAGCAGCTCGTCACCAGCCTGTTGTCACCGGAGAGCCTTGTCTATTTAACTGATGCAGGGGAACGGGCGCTCTTTCCTGAAATTCTTGATCCGTTCTTTTACTCGATTACCGTTTTTTTCACGGCTCTCCTGCTGGCGGTTTTGGCAGCGGTTATCCTGAGCCTGCTCATCTCGCTCCTGCCAGACCGGCTTTACCGCGGCGTGAAGTTTATTTCCTTTCTTTTTGAATCGGTGCCCGATATTCTCATCGCAGTTTCGTTTCAGCTGTTTGTTATCTGGTTTTTCAAGCAGACGAACGTGCTGCTCTTCCCGATCGCCTCTTCTTCTCATCAGCAGCCGTATATGATTCCCATTCTTTGTCTGGCCGTGCTGCCGCTCATTCTCTGCCTCCGCATCCTGCTGTTTGGCATCGAGAAGGAATACGATGAGCCGTACATTCAGACAGCGATCGGAAAAGGGATGACCAGATTGCACGTGCTGTCTTTTCACATTCTGCCGAACACGCTGGCTGGGCTCGTCCGGCAGCTGAGAACAGTCGTCTGGTTTATGCTCTCCAACCTTCTCGTCATCGAGCTGCTTTTCAACATTTATGGCATCACTAACTTTGTGTATGAATACGGCAATCCGGCTATCTTCACCGTCGCGATGCTGCTATTCTACCTGCCTGTTTTTCTGTTCTTTTTAGCGCTTGATGTGCTGCTGAAAATTTGGGCTCAAGAGGAAGACGATTCTCCCTCCTTATCCTTCTCTTTTGAAAAGGCAAAGATCGTTTGGAATGGCATTACCGCAGTGCTGATAAAATGTCGCCGTCTGTTTGCTTCTCTTTTTTCGGAGCCGCTGTTCGTTGTTGGCTTCGGCTTTCTTGCTTTGCTGACGGCTGCTAGTCTGTATCATCAATACGCCTTTGACGACCGTGTTCCGCAGACTCTCGTCAAATATGCAAAGGACGGAGTTACACCGCTAGGCAAGGCACCATTTGAACCGAGCAGCGATTATTGGCTCGGAACGGACCAGTTCGGGCATGACCTATTTTATAAAATTGTTTCTGGTGCCAAATATACACTCGGTCTCGCTTTCCTGATCTCCGGTTTGCGGCTATTATTCTCGTTTTTCGGGGGCCTGCTTTTCTATATGATGCGGGACCGGGTAAAAGAATGGCTGAAGGGGCTGGTGGCGAGCATGCAGTACATGCCCGTTGCGCTGCTCTGCTTTTTTGTTCTGTTCCCGATCGTTACGAACGAGGAACTGAGCTTTTGGGATAAAGGAATTTTTCAAATCCTGATTCTGACCGCGGTGGCGCTGCCAACCGTTTCTGTTCTGATCGGATCCGAAATCGAGGCGATCTACCGCAAAGAGTTTATTACAGGCGCGAAGGTGCTCGGGGGAAGCCGCTTCCATTTGTTTCGTAAGCATATCTTCCCCCACCTCACGCCCAAACTGTCATTGCTGTTCATTCAGCAGGTCATTTATGTGCTCATCCTGCTCGCTCATCTTGGGCTCTTGCGCATGTTTTTTG
This sequence comes from Fictibacillus iocasae, assembly GCF_042665465.1. Lineage (NCBI taxonomy): Bacteria > Bacillati > Bacillota > Bacilli > Caryophanales > Fictibacillaceae > Fictibacillus > Fictibacillus iocasae. The sequence goes on from NZ_JBHTCP010000013.1 coordinate 131,022, forward strand.
GCGGTACAGCGCTCATGGAATATACGTTTGGTTCAATGGATCTCATTCCGTTTTCACTTTCGAACGAATGGTCCGGCCTGATTGGGTCGTATTACAACCAGATGCTGCTCCGGCCGTACTTAATTCTCTTTCCTGTCCTATTCTTCTCGCTCACGGTGATCGCCGTCAACCTGATGCTAGAGGGAATCAAAAAGGCCGGAGAAAAAGGCGCATGGCAGACAACCGCTGCTTTTAAGCCGAGAAAAAATCGTCTTCAAAAAGCGGTACCGTTGATGATTTTCATCCTGTTTATAGGGGCAGGGTCGTTTGTCGGTGCTAAGTTTTCGACTGATCTTAAGCCAGTGTCAGCTAAAGAAACGGCGGATACTAAGGAGACGAAAAAAGACGCTCCTGCTGCTGCCGAAGAGAACAAGCCTGTCGTGATGCTGAATGAAGGGTCCATTGCCGGATTTAATGAGGGCCGTCTCGGTTTGTTCCAGATCGGTCAAACCTTTGCAGAGGAAAATGGTGTGGAGATGTTCGGCAAGCCAGAGAAAGTGGAAAAGAATGACGGCAAGACGATCTACTTCTTTCGTCAGACCGGCTATGCTTTTGTGATTGGCACGGATAGTGATCAGAAAATTGAATGGCTGCAGACCGAACTGGATGTCACGCGCGATGACATTCTCAGACAATTGAGCAAGGCGGACGAACAATCATCTGACCGCACCATGCTCACTTATTTTAAACAAACCTACCGTGTCAACTTTTTTCTGATCGGCAGCGAGAAATGGACGGTCTCTGTTGAGAAAAATACAGAGTCTTGAGTTCCTCCTTTCTCGCACGAGAATCATCTAGTAAAAAAAGAACCTGCCGCAGCGCAGGTTATTTTTTTTACTAGCTCGTATGTTTTATAACCGCCTGTATCAGATGAATATTTTAATAAATTGCCGTCACTCGGTATTCCTTTTACATAAACACCGATGCTGCCCGTTGTGCAGCGATGTCCGCAGATCGATACATTCGCTTCCTTTTCCAGCAGGTTCGATTCAAGATCACGCATAAAACTGAATACCCTCTGCACGAAGGATTCGAAATTCTCCACACCAGCGTAAATTACTCTGTCAGGAATGCCACCTGCCATAACGGTCTCCGAAATCTTTAATCGATCCGCTTGTCCCAGGTCAAACACCTCAAGTCTATCATCCGTCATCGCTTTTTCACCCGAAATGATTTCCGCCGTTTGTATCGCCCTTTCCTGCGGCGAAGAGAAGACATAATCAAACACGATATGCTGAAGATTTTCTTTTATCTCGTAAGCTTGAGTAATACCTTTTTCATTTAAAGGCAGACCAAAACGTCCTTGCATTCTTCTTTCTTTGTTCAGATCAGTCTCGCCATGTCTGATTACATAGATCATGAGAGCACTTTCCCCATTATCACATATGGCAGCGATGAATCAGCTGTCGGCAAAAAGTGCTCATGTAGTGTCGTCCAGTTCAAGTTATCGTATAAATGCACAGCCGATACGTTGTCAGATTGTGTGGTAAGGACCGCTGTTTTTTGCTCAGCTCGATTTAGCAGACTTTCCGCGAGCTCCTTCCCGATCCCCATCCCTCTATATGAGTTTTCAACAGCGAGCTCTACAAACTCAAAACAGTCCTTTAGCCAGTATTCCGATTGCTCCTGAGTGAGCGCTAATTCAAGCAAAGTTCGGTAATACTGCCCTTTTTCCGAAGTGTAGCCGTATGCGAATCCAGCTAACTGCTTTTCGTTCGTATAAGCAGCGATTCCCAGAAATCCTTCGTACGTCCTGTGTCTTTTTAGCCTTTCTAAAAAAACATCTTCTCCGCCGCCCCAGACTCGTCCATAGCAGCGTGCAATCTCCGTTAAAGCTTCTTCACTTGAATCCATAATTTTCACCGTGAACACATCAACCGCCATTTTTACCACTCACGCCATTCTTCTGTTACGTCTTCGTCTGTCTCAAGCCCAGCCAGCTCTGCCGCTGTCTGAATGAACTCGCACAGATCCTCGCGCTCGCTTGTTTCGATGTAATGGTCGTATCCTTCGTTCAGCTCGTTGAGTTGGGTGACGACCTTTTCCACAGCTTCAAGGATGTCGTCTTCTTCTGCTCCTGATCCTAGTTTTTGCAGCGTGCTGATGTACGCGTCGAGCACTTTATTTGTCGCGCTTATGTTTTCCTCGTTAAAAAAATCGCCGTCCTCGTCGTTCTCCAGCCAATCACTCGTTGGTTTGTTTTTTTTTAACTCTTCAAATGTCATATGAGTACCTCCAAAACTTAAGATAAATAATTCTTTCTACAACTCAACTGCCATGTCCTTTTCTTTTTACACTCTAGATAAAAAGAACTCCTCCCCAGTTCGAATACTGGAAAGGAGTTCATTAACACGTTTATTTTTTGTTCACCGTAAACACGATATCTTTCGTGTTTTTGGCGATGGCACCACCGTCGTTCTTGAAGACGCCGGATTTGTTCTCTTCTGTCGGCTCAATGTGAATCTGCAGCTTGTTCTCGCCTGATGCTAGTTTCACAGTGTGCGAGAACGTCATATCGTCGTTCACTGTAACACTTTCGCCATTGATTGTGAGCACACCTTCTTTAATCGCGTTGCCTTTTAACGTAATCGTATCAGTCGTCACGTCCTGGCCGTCCGCATGAGACGTGATGACAACCGGCTGGTCGATCCAGCGCAGAATCTTGTCTTGGATGACCATCTCGTTGCCTCCCTGATTCGTGACGACAACACTCATGTCTGTTCCAGGCGCGCCGAAACCGTAATAGCTGATGTCATCATCGGTAGGGTTGCTTGGCGTGTGGTCAGCAAGCCCTTCCTGGTCCCACGATGCATTCTTCACATACTTGTACGTCAGCACTTCACCTTCCTGCGCCTCGACCGTATATTCATAGTCGTTCGTGACCGCGCCGCCGCGTGTCATCGTCCATGCGCCCGTGTTCCAGCCATTGCGGCTGCCCGGGATCGAGATGCTCGCGCCCTGCTCAGTGTAGGACGGGGCGTTCAGCTTGAACGTGACCTTCACCATCACAAGGTCCGGTGTGACATTCACTTTGTTCGATTTCACGACGTTACCGGCTTTGTCGTACAAGTGAATTTCGTAGCTATACGCTGTGCCATTCGTAACGTTCGTATCTTTGTAAGACATCTTGCTCAAATCGAGCAGCTTCTCGATGATCACGCCATCGCGCACGATTGCTGCCATGTACGGATCATTCGCACCGTTCACACTCCAGTTCAAGTTTACCTGGCCGGATTCCTGTGACGGCTGTTTCAATGAGACGGCACTAGCTGGAGCCGTATGATCGTCACCTTTTACGAAGTTGACTGTTTGCGATGTGCTCGTTACCCATGTGCGCCCAAGGTCCGTTGAGAACGCATAGCGGTATTCATAGCTTCCGGCTGCAACCGGCAGGAAGCTCGCGCTGAACACGTTTGATGTGCCGTTTTGTGCGGTGTACACAGCGTGAACGTCAACCCACTCTGTTTTGCCTGGCTCTTTCACCTGCAGCCTGCCGAGCAATCCTTCTGCTTCTTCTTTTTCGGTTTCGCCTTTAATAAAAATATCCACTGTCACAGCCTGTGATTGTGACAAATCGAGCGCGCCGTCTGCCAGCTTGGTTACGTTCTGGATGCTGTAGTTGCCAGTCTTTAATTCAACGTGCGGGATGACCGCTTTCGCTGTTTCTTTTTTCACCGATTCGTTGCCGTTCTTGTCGATCGCGGCTATCGCAAAATAATACTTGCGTCCGTTATCGAGGTCGTTCACGGTAAATGTGTTTCCTTTTGTTTCTCCAATTTTCTTATAAAACGCTCCGCTTACCGTCGTCTGGTAGACAGCGTATGATTTCGCGCTGCCTTTCCATTCAAGCGTTGCGCTGTGGCTGCCTTCAACTGCCTTTATACCTTTTACGCTGTCAGGGCGCTTGTTATTTTCGCTTCTTTCTGTCACGAGCATGCGTCCTGTCATCGCTGGTACGGTGATGCTGAGTTTCCCTTCTGATACGCGTGCTTTGTACGTTTTGTCCAGCTGATCCTTCAGTTCAAGATTGTTCACGAGAAGGTCCGCCACGTTCAGTTCGATCGTCTTCGCTTCGTTTCCGCGGTTGGTTACGACGATCGCGGCATCCTTTTTGTGTGTACGGCCATACGCCATCACATCGCCCTTCGCGTACAGGTGATGAAGCTTGCCGTAGCTGAACAGCTCTTGATGCTCGCTACGCACTTTTCCGATGTTCTGATAGTGCTTGATGAGAGTCTTGTCTTCCTTGCCCCACGGGTAGGTGCGGCGGTCGTCTGGATCCTTGGAGCCAGTCACTCCTGCTTCATCACCGTAATAAACCGTCGGTGCGCCCGCATACCCCATCTGCAGCACAGCGGCTAGCTTTAAACGTTTAAGACCGAGTTCATGGTCGTATTTTTTATCGAGTTCAGCACGCTCATACGTGTCCGTTCCGTTGCCGAGCACGAACGCTGCACGCGGCGTGTCGTGTGAGCCCATCAGGTTCATGAGTGCGTAGAACGCTTCTTGCGGATAGTCCTCAAATACCGCGTTCAGCTGGCTTTCGGCACCTTCCGCGTTGCCATTTTTCAAATAATCGATTAGCGCGCCGCGGAAACGGTAATTCATAACTGAATCATACTGGTCGCCAAGGAAATATTTCGAAGCATCGTCCCAGATCTCTCCTAGGATAAGCGGGTCGTTGTCGCCGCCTGTTTTCAGCTCGTCACGGAACTCGCGCCAGAACTCGGTATCCACCTCGTTCGCCACGTCTAGACGCCAGCCCGATGCTCCGCGGTCAAGCCATGACTTGGCGACCGAATCGTCGTCATACATGATATAGTCCGCGAATTTTTCGTTGTTCAGTTCGGAATTGTAATCCACCGCTTTTCCTGGGATCGACTCGATTTCCGGAAGCGAGTCGAAGCCCCACCAAGCTTGGTACTTGTAGACGCCGTTCACTTTTTCGTTGTCGATGTTGAACCAATTATGGAATCCGTATGGGCTGAAGGTCTGCCCTTCTTTCGTTAATTTCGCTTCGACTTGCTTTTTGGCTGCCTCTTCTGAAGTGCCTTTGTTGACAAGGTCATAAACGGCAGACCAATACTCATAAGCACCGACTGTTTTGTACTTGCTGTAACGGTCAAAATAAATCGAATCGTCACCGACGTGGTTGAACACGCCGTCTAAGATCAGGTGCATCTTGCGCTTTTTCAGTTCTTTCGTGAACGCTTTGAACTCTTCCGGTGTTCCGAACATCGGGTCAATCGCTTTAAAATCGCTCGCATCGTACTTATGGTTGGATGCCGCGTGCGCAATCGGGTTGAGGTAAAGCGTGTTGACGCCAAGTGACTGGATATAGTCGAGCTTCTGCTGGATGCCGGCAATATCGCCGCCAAAAAAGTCGTTCGACCAGATCTTGTCGCCTTTGTAGTCAGGGTCTTCAGCCTGGCGCGGGTTGTCCGGCAGGTTGTTCCACTGCTGATGCTCGATCGGTTCAAGGCCGCGAGCGGTGGTTTTCGCTTTGTCGTTCTTTTTGTTGCCGTTGTTGAAGCGGTCAGGGAAAATTTGATACACGACCGATTCCTTCATCCAGTCCGGCGTTTTGTAAGCAGGATCGAACACCGTCATCTGGAAAAGTCCGGCGTTCGTGTCAGCCGCTGAGCCTGTTCCGCCTTCCTTCGTATCCTCGCCGTATTCCTTCGTGCTATCGCCGTCACGGGCGATGAACTTGTAGCCGTACACGCCTTTTTCACTCGGCGTCACGACCGTTTCCCATAGCTCCACTTCTTTTCCGTCAAGCTCTAAAAACCCCGCGTATTCCATGTTGAGAACCTTCGTGCTGCCAGAGTTGTAGTTTCGCACGTACGCTTTGGCACCCGTCAGATCGCCCTTTTTCGCCTGCAATCGAAGCTTTACCTGATCGCCTGCTTTTACCGCACCAAACGGGGTCCGGTACGCGTTGTTCCACGTATCATGATACAGCTTGTCGCTCTGAACAGAGCCGTCCGGCACTCCCGGATCATAATCGGTGTACACCGCTTTTGTATCGTGGTTGTAAAAGAACGAGATGCTTGCGTCTTTTAAGACCGCTAGCTTCACGTTGTCCTGCGGATAAGCTGGCTTGTCCCAGCTGCTGCCAAGCAGGATTTTGAATTCGTGCTTGCCTTTTGGCACGTTCGCGGTGAACGTGTAGACGTTGTCTCCGTCCGCATCCTTTAAAATCGCGGTCGATTCTGCTGGCGACCATTCTCCGCCAGCTTTGAGTTCAGGCTGGATATCACCGACGATGCGTGGCAGATCGGACTCTGGCAATGCCACAGGAATCGTCACCTTGTGTGTTGTGTCATCATAAATGAACGTGACCGCCGTTTCCTTGTCGAGCGTCAGCTTGTAGTTGTCGCCGCCTTTTACGCCGCCCGCGCCATAGTTCTCATCCCATGAACCGTTTATGGCGATCTTGTATTCATAACTGCCCGCAGGCAAAGTGCCTGTCAGCTTGTACTTCCCGTCTGGCTGCTGTGCCATCAGAGTCTTGGAATCAGCCGGGTCCCAATCTCCCGCTGCTCCAAGTTCATTCTGTAAATTTCCGACGAGCGTCACCGTACGCCCTTCTGCTTTAGCCTGAGGTGATGACTGTGGAAACAACGCTGGTGTTGCAAACGCTTGCACAAACAGCGTTAATAAAAGAACCCAGCTCATCACACGGCGAACATTTTTCCTTTTCACTACACTTCTCCCCCATCCTGTAATCGCGAGCGAAAGCGCTTGCATAAATATCTAGCCTTGCATATATCGAAACCGCTTTCACACTTTATTTCATTAAACCATAATGATATCTAGTAAAAAATAGGTCATCTTCCCTATAATGTAAGAATCGCACACTAAAATTATGGGGTCCGGTACTATTTCCCAGCATTTCCTAAGCTGATATAATTGAAGGGCGATATACCGCGAAATTTTAGACATCAAGGCCGTTTGGCACACCCGGCTTTTTCTGCGTGTACCGGACCCCTAACTTATAAAGGAGGATTTCACTTGTCTGCGAAACTGTTTGAACTGGGTGCAGCAGTTGAGTCTGATGTATTTACGGCTGACGGCCGTCTCCTTATTGCTAAAGGCACAATACTAACGGACTATCATATCGAGCACTTACATAAACACAACATCGCACAACAAACCGATTCTGTACCAAAAGATCAGGAGCAAACAGACCCAGCCTTAGAAATTGAAGAGGATTCGTCTGCCATTCAAGAGCTTTACGAGAAAAACATGAAGATGATTGAGGACGTCTTTCATACGGTCAATAACAATGGAGTACTAACAACTGAATTGTTTTCAGAGGCTGTTAGCATTCAAGATGAATTAATTACTCAGCTTCGTGATGACCGCGAGTTTATTCATTGCATGCTGCAAAAGGTGGACGTGGACGCTTATCTATTCAAGCACTGCTTGAATGTCGGAATCATAGCGCGCAAGATTGGAGAGCTTCTGAAGGTCTCCATCAGTGACCAAATCCTGCTTGCACGCATGGGGCTGTTCCATGATATTGGCAAGATTAGAGTGGATAAAAGCATACTGAACAAGCCTGGAAGGCTGTCGGATACGGAGTTTGAGGAGATCAAGAAGCATACGAAATACGGATATGACCTGCTGAAGGGCTCTCCGCTAGATATGATCTTCCTTTTAAGCTCTCTCTTGCATCATGAAAGGAATGACGGAACAGGCTATCCGGGCGGTATAAAAGGGGAAAAGATTCCACAGCTGATTCAGATCCTTTCCGTTGCCGATACGTTTGATGCGATTTGCTCTAACCGCGTGTATAAAGACGGCCGTTCGATTTTCTTTGCCGTGAACGAGCTCATGAAAGATGCGGAAAAAGGAAAGCTGAACGAAAATGTTGTGCTCACCTTTACCGCATACCTTCTGCACCATGAAAAAGGGCGGCTCATCCCACTTAAAGACGGACGATTTATCCGGATTCTCCATGTGTACCCGGAAAAGCCGAACATGCCCGTTATTGCGATCAACGATAAAGAAGTGCTCGACTTGAAGAAGGTCGGCTTGACTCTCCAGCATTATACTCACTAAAAAAACCGGGATCCCGCTTACATACGGGACCCGGTTTTATGCGTGTATAGGATGTACGATTATTGTCCGCTTTCTTCCGTTGATTCATCAGAAGACGTTTCTTCTTCCTGCATGTCCTGATCTTGGCTTTCTTCTGTACCTGTTTCTTCCTCTTTTTTCTCCTCTGCGTTACCACATGCAGTGATCAAAAACATAGCCATTAGAGATGCACCAATTTTCATGATAAAGGATTTGCTCATTACGATTGCTCCCTCCGGATTTTGGAATTTAGGGTACTGCCAGGACTGCAGAAACGCCTTCCATGTCCTTACTATATCACGGTAAAACCCTGAAAAGACGGCATTTACCAACACCTAACAAACCCTTCACAAAAACCAGAATTCCCTTCATATTTCCTTAATAAATGGGACCTTTAACAAAAGACGGGGTACGGTACGCATTGAAGAAAAAGTTCGGTACGCCAAGCGTTTTGAGCTTGGCGTACCGGACCCCGAACTTAATAGACGGTCATCACACGTGCGGCGCTGATCATGGATTTTGCGTCTTTTGATGTTACGTAAATTTTCTTGCCTTTCGCTTGTTTCGGAATGCTGATCTTAAACGTGCCGTCAGATGCTGATTTTGCACTGTACACCTTTGTTCCGATCTTAGCATAGACCGTAATTCTCGGCTCGGTCTTCCCCGTTACGAGTGTGGATGTGTAGCGAACCGGGTTGACTGCTGGCATGTTTGGAGCCACTCGGTGTACCTTCACCGCTTTAGCGAGACTTACTTTTCCGTATTTGTCTGCAGCTGTAACAGAAACCGCTGCACCTGTGTTCTGTACGGGTATGACGACCTTGTACTTGCCGTCATAGCCGGCTTTTGCAGTGTAGAATTTGGATCCGATCTGCACCTTAACTGCCGCATAGCGCTCAGCTGTTCCCGTCACATAGGCTGCCTTGTTGCTGATGGAGTCAACGCTCGGTACGTTCGGGGCGACTCGTGTCGTTTTCACGGTAACTGCTGGGCTCGCGTTACCCGCCGAATCTATGGCCGTCACCCTTATGGACGCTCCTGCATTCTGAACCAAGATTGGCAGGCTATATTTGCCGTCTTTATCCGCTGCACCGCGGTATGTTTTCCCGCCCGCTATTACCGTTACATCTGCACCTGGCTCAGCTGCTCCGCTCACACTGACGCTTTTGTTGCTCACTGTGTTCACTTTTGGAGCTGCCGGAGCCGTCTTGTCTGCGACGGGAATGCTGTACGTTTTTGTGTTCTGTTTTGGTGTGGTGATTACGATTTCCAGCATCGAGCCGCCTGGCTGTTTCGGAAACGTTAGTTCAAATTTCCCAATATTATCTGATACTCCGCTTCCAACTAGGACTCCGTTGTTAAAAAGATTTACCGTTGAATGGTAGGTCGTTCGCCCGGATACGCTCTCCGACTGATCCGTTACCTCTGACACATCATACATCAGGGGCACGTATGGCTTTACTGTAACCACTGCCGGTTTGCTAACATAACCCGACACGGGCTTTACCGCCACCGCTTCGAGCTTGTCGCCTGCTGTAAGCTGTGTGTCCAGCTTTACACTATACATGCCGTCTGAATGAGGTTTCCCCGTTCCGATTAGCTCACCGTTTCTCCAAACCTGCACGATGGAATCAGCAGAGGTCATTCCATATAAAGAGCTGTCCTCGCTTGTTATGGATTGAACGGTTGGCGTCGCGAGATTACCCGCTGGCCAACCATTGGCAAACGGCGTTAATGCTGGATATTCCGCTGCCAGCCGGTTGCCGCTTATATTCGAATAGTCTCTGCCGTCCAAGATCAGCTGATGAATTTGATTCTCATTCTCGGTCCCCCAATAGTTGTGATCGCCCTTGAACGTTAGCCCTTCATTCCCGTTCACCTGTACCTTCATGTGACCGCTTCCGAGAAAATTGTTCTCTGTCATTACAAAGTTCGTGGGTGAACAGTCCAAACTGCTGCAGTGGACAGTAAGATCTGGCGTGTTTGTAGGATTGTCGCCATTGTCGAACGTGTTGCGCTTTATCGTCACAGGCGCGTGTCCGTTCATAACACACAGTGCTGACTTGTCTCTAAAAAGATTCGACTCGATCGCAATTGGATTTTCTCTATTACTAGAAAGAATCACATAACCGCCAGAGAACGAATTGTGCTTGAGCACGACTATAGGGTCATAGCTGTTCGTCTGCAGGATATACCCTTGTGTCCGCGAAACATCACTGTACGTCAGCTCAATCCTTCCGTTCGGATAAGAACCGCCAGAAAGAAACATATTTTCAAAGGTGATGCGTTCATTCTCTGTGCCGTTGGCGATCAGGCTTCCCTCTATGGATAAAGTGGAAAAGCTCGTCGACCTTCCAATGACCTTCACACCCGGTTCAATCGTTAAGGTCTTGTCGCGTGCAATTCTTAAGCCATCTGGCAATATGTAGGGTGATTTGTCTTTCGTCCAGATCGTATCTTCAAGAATACCTTCTGTTACAATCGTTCCACTTTCTTCTGCTACGGCAGCTTCCGGTGTGGCGGTAAACGCCGAAGACGCTCCCAACACAAGCACCACTGCCAGAAACGCAGCACTCCAATTTTTCCTCATCATGCACGCACCTTTTCGTTATCGTAAAATACCTTCCATCCTCATCATAAGTTAAAATCCATATTTTGAGAATGACTTTTTTAGGCTATTCTATTATGCAGCCATAAAACCACTGAAATCACCTGAAAACCTCTTGGGGTACGGTACTCGCCTTGTATAGGAAACTCAGCTGACGCCAAGTCTTTTCGTCAGCCCTAGTTGACCTTAGCCTATGTTCATTCACTTTTTGACTGCCTCGAATTCCTTTATTGTTAAAAATACTTTCCTAAAGACAAAAAAAAACAGTACGCCAAGCAATTTTATGCTTGGCGTACCGGACCCCTTACTTTAAGGCAAACGTAATTTCGCATTCACAGGCAAGCTCGCCGTCGACTGTGGCTACTGCTTTGCCTTTACCGATGGACCCGCGGACGCGCGTCATTTCCACTTCGAGGCGAAGCTGATCGCCAGGGATGACCTGTCGTTTGAAGCGGCAGTTGTCGATGCCAGCGAAAAAGGCTAAACGCCCTCGGTTTTCTTCTTTCTTCAGCATAGCAACTGCGCCGACCTGCGCGAGTGCCTCGACGATCAGCACGCCTGGCATGACCGGGTACTCTGGAAAGTGGCCGTTGAAAAATTCTTCGTTCGCCGAAACGTTTTTGATTCCTACAGCTCGCTTCGCCTCTTCCACCTCAAGAATGCGGTCGACTAGCAGAAACGGATAGCGGTGCGGAATAATTTCTTTAATCTGATCAATGGTTAACATGTGGCAGTCCCCTCTCATGATCGCTTTTTTCTATAGTTTTAACGCTACGTTTTATGACCTGGTACTAATTATACAATAAAAAGAAAACAAAGGCATGGTTAACCTTTGTTTTCATTGATTGCCGTGTTATTTTTCTTTTTTCACCAGGTCCACAATATGTGTCCAAGTTTCTTTCTTAAATACGTCATTCGCTTCTTTTCCGCCAAGAACGCCGTATCCAACCATCGTTCCTGCAGCAAATAGGATGACCATAAGCGAAAGGATGACAATAAGCCGAAGCCAGATCGGAAAAGCGCGGCGCTTATAGCCACCGGAGGATTTTTTCTTTTCGTCTCGCAACGATTTCTCCTTCGTTTTCTCTTTTTCCTTATAACGCTGCGTTTTAGCAGCCGGTTCGTGTTCTTGTGCCATCGTTTCGTTACCTGCCTTATTTTAGCGTATTCCGTTAATGAGACCCATCATCTGGTCTGCCATGGAAATGGTGCGCGCGTTAAATTGATAAGAGCGCTGCGCGTTCACAAGCTCAGACATTTCGGATGCGATGTCTACGTTGGAAGATTCCAGCGCACCTTGCTGGACGGACGCTTCCTGTCCTAGAGCATCGGTCATAACCTGTTCGGCACGGATTGTATCCGGAAGCCTTAAGTGATGGCCGACAGACAGCATCAGATCTGGCTTAGTGATTGTCGAGACAGCAAGCTGCCCAGCATTCACAGTTGTTCCATTAGTTAACGTTACCGAAATGCGGCCGTTTTGTCCAATGGTAATTTCCTTGTAATTGCCCGGTATCGTGATCGGACCGTTCGTACCCAGCACCTTATCACCATCTGATGTGACAAGGACGAGTGCAGCAGGATTGTTTGGTGACGGACTCAAGTAAAACGCCCCGTCTCTCGTGTATTCTGTAACGGATTGCCCGCCGGTGCCCGCCACTTGAATCTGAAAATAGGATTCCGGAGACAAAAGGGCAAAATCAAGAGAGCGCCCTGTTTGCTGAAGTGTGCCTGCAGCGGTGTTCGTCGCGGTTGAGCTGATTCTCGCCCCGCTTCCGAATCGCGTTCCGGCAGGCGTGATCCGGCTGTTTTCATTTTCTGCATACGGCAGGCCTTTGACTTGCTGAAACAGCAGATCAGAGAACTGCACTTGACGGCTCTTAAAGCCAGTCGTGTTGCTGTTCGCCATATTATTCGCAATCGTATCGAGATGGAGCTGAAGCTGCCCCATCGTTACGCTTGAGTTAATGATCATCTTGTTCATCTTCTAAGCCCCCTACCCGATCCGGCCGACTTCATTGACCATTTTTTCCATCGAACGATCATAGGACTGAAGAACGCGCTGGTTCGCTTCAAACGTGCGGTACGCGTTCATCATGTCAGCCATCGTCTGCTCCACATCTACCGTCGAGCGCTCAACAAAGCCCTGGCTGAGGCTGTATGAGATGTTCGCATTGCCTGCTGCAGTTACAACAGCGTCTTCAGAACGAAAAAGTCCGTTCCCTTCTTTCACAAGACGGTTCGGATTGTCCACGAATGCGATGTCAATCTGTCCGGCATCCCGCCCGTTCTCGAGGACTCGGCCTTCACGTGTGACGGTGAAATTTTGGCTCCTCACAGTAATCGGGCTGCCGGCTGTATTCAGGACCGTATGACCGTCAGCGGTCGTCAGCCGTCCATCTGCATCCACCGTAAAATGTCCGTTGCGTGTGAGGCGTTCTTCACCATTCACGTTGACCACAAAAAAGAGGGCACCAGGCTTGCCCGTTGCAGCGTCAACCGGAACATTTCCTTGAAGTAAAGCCAGATCGGTTTTCACTCCCGTTTCCTTTATGTCACCCTGTTTAAAATCGGGAATGGTTTCCTGCAAATAAACGCCAGTGCTGAGCATACCGACAGTCTGGCCTGCTCTGCTTGGTCCGAAGCCTGTTGAATTCATCTGCTGCAGCAGCATGTTCGGAAACGAACGCAGTGAGGCTGCATCTGCCTTAAAGCCTGGCGTGTTCGCATTCGCGATATTATTGGATAGCAATTCTTGCTTGCGCTGCTGTGCGATCATACCCGCAGCCGCATTATAAAAGCCCCTTATCATTTGAACGTTCCTCCCGGGGAGATTCCCTATGTTTATGATTTTATATCGGCAGAATTTTGCATCTCTTCATACTTTTTTGCTAAAATATTTCCTATTCCTTCTTTTTCTAAGAAATCATCCGAAAAATCGCCAAATCCGGGGTAACGCTTTAAACCGCTAAACCCTGTGCAAATGGGTAGGATTTCAACCAGTCTGGCAAACTATATTTTCTAAATGGGGTAAAAACCAGCTTAAGAAGGGCTTGAAGCGTTAGACACCTTTCGTATTTTTTATTACGCTCATAGTATCCTGATCCCATACCAGGATAGTGCGGGCTGTTCAAACCGTATGCAATGTGATTATGTCCTTTTGCATCCCCCAGGCCTGTCCCTTGCGCAGCCCGCATTTCAACGCAAAAAACAGACGACTGCAGCCCCTTTCCTTTACACGAGGAAGGGGCTTTTTATGCTTTAAAAAAGGATACCGTTTTATGTCTCATGATCATCGACGCAGGCACGAAGCACCGGCTTTTTCTTTACCGCATCATTAACAGAGTTCTGCTTGTTCATGTTATTTTGCTTACATTTAAAGGAAAATGATATTTTTTACAGAAGAAGGAAGGTAGAGAAAAAGGGGGACGAAACAATGAGAACAATGGTAACAAGGCAGGCTGTATCTTTTCTCCTGCCCGTTTTGGGTGTTTTTTTAATCGGTGCTATACCGTACTTGCTGTTCAGCAACGTACCGGGCATATCGGCGATTTCCATCCTGCTTCAGACAGGTAAGATCAAAAATGCACTTTTTCTAGACCAAGATATCGGGTTTCATTTTGGTCAGTATTTCGACAACATTCTTCGGCTATTCCAGACCTTGATTACGGGCGGAGAGCTGATGTATTACGAATACAGACAATTTAAACCGATGTTTCCTGCGATGTTTGAACCGTATTATTACTCCGCCAAGCTGCTAGCCGGAGCTCTTATATTTTCCATCACAGCTGCCCTGCTCTGTGCTGTCCTGATTAAACTTCTGCCTGCTTTTTTGCAAAAAACGATTCGGACTTTGTTAACCGTACTAGAATCTCTGCCTGATGTGTTCGTCATTGTTATCGTACAATTCGGAGTCATTCTTCTGTACCGTGAAACACAGTCACTGATTATTCAAATTTATTATAATCCTCATAGTCCGCCTTACGTGTTTCCGATCATTTGCTTGTCTATCCTGCCCATCCTGTTCTTAATAAAAACACTTCTTTTCCTGCTTGATGGTGAAGAAGAAACTCAGTATGTGGAATTTGCCCTAGGAAAAGGGTTAGGTAAATGGAGAATCATCAGCTCTCACATGCTGCGCAACTCGCTGATCAGTCTGTTCTTTCAGAGTAAAACCATCTTCTGGATTTTATTGTCCAACCTTTTTATTGTTGAATACATCTTGTACATGCCAGGCATCACTGCATTCATGCGCCAATACGGCCTTGCCTCACCCGATGTCGTGACCATCGGCCTGCTGATGCTGTTCATCCCATTTTATGTTATCTTCTCAGCCATATCCTTTGTTTTGTATGCAAAACTTGGCATTAAGGAGGCAGATGCGTGATGAACATTTTTAGAAAACCATTGTTCCTTGCTGGGCTGCTCACTCTTTCAGTGATGTTCCTCGGCAGCTTCGTATACAGCTGGATTGTTCCAGAAAGTGAAAAACCGATTGTGACGGCACTCTATGAAAAAGGCGTGATGATCAAATCAGCGCCGCTTCCGCCTCACGACAATGCCGTCTTTGGAACCGACCGCTTTGGCGTGACCATGTGGCACAAAACTGCGGATGGGGCGAAGTACACAATCGGCCTTGCGCTGTTTCTCGCAGGCGGACGCATGATCATTGGCATTGTAATCGGAATGGCGCTCAGCTTCTTGCCAGGAAAGATGCTGTTAATCATGAAAAAAGCCTTTGAAGCATTCTTTTATGCTCCATCCACCTTGATCGTTTACATGGTCGCCTATCCGGCTCTGATCGTTTTTACATGGGCGATCACGAAGAACGAGCAGTTATTTGCCGCGCTGGCTGTTATCATTCTTGTGGCGATTCCACCCGTTGCGATCAATACAGCTAATGAAATCAGCCATGCCCTTCGTTTTGAATTTATCACCTCAGTCAAAACGCTCGGCGGCAGCCGATTGTATATTTTACGCCGGCACATCCTCCCGTTTTTGTGGCCGAAGTTCGCGATCTTTTTCGGGCAGCAGACGGTTGCCGTGCTCCTCTTGCTCGCTCATCTTGGCGTGCTGAAAGTGTTTATCGGAGGCATCGACTACGTCACACTTGAACCGATGGACAACCAAGTTCTCCCGGTCGCCATGATGAACGAATGGGCGAGCATGATCGGATCCAGCTTTCAGAACTTCAGAACCTATCCGTGGCTCATCCTGACACCGCTTACCGGATTCGCTCTTGCCATTGTAGCCGTTAACCTGATGGTCGAGGCAGCCAAGGAACACTATCTTGATAAAGGAAGATCTTCCGGTACGAATAGGAGAAAAAAACAGAAAACGCTGAACGAAGATACGATTAGTCCAGACAGCGTTTCTCCTTTTCACAGGCTCAAAAAAACAGGGACGGAGTAAACAGGCGACCCTGCTGGTACTTGCCTGCACGTAGAGAACAGCGATATAAAACACGGCTGAACGGCCGTGTTTTTTTATGGAGATTTTCATGTTCTGCTGGATATTTCTATGAAAATCGTTCGGCCTTTATAAAAACACATCTTTTCATGGTTTGATTCCCTATCGTTGTAGGACCAAAAAAAGTTTGCAGACTTTTGAACATGCCTGCAAACTTTCTTGTAACGCCGCGGCTTCGCGGCTTTTATTTGTTATAATGCTTTTCTGCGTGCGATCTTATCTAAGTGCTCGAGCATCAGCCCAGTTCCGCGGGCAACGGCACCCATCGGCTCTTCTGCAATAAATACAGGCACTTTAAGCTCTTGAGCGAACAGCTGGTCGATGCCATGGAGCAGCGCACCTCCGCCTGTCAGCATGATTCCGCGGTCGATAATATCAGCCGACAGCTCTGGCGGTGTCTTTTCCAGCACGCTTTTGGCTGCATGAACAATGGTCATAACCGGCTCAATCAAGGCTTCCATGATTTCTTCAGATCTGACGGTCACCGTGCGCGGCAATCCGGAAACCATGTCGCGTCCACGAATTTCCAGCTCCTCGCTTCGGCTGCCCGGGAAGACAGTCGCTACTTGTTTTTTGATGTTTTCAGAGGTTCTCTCACCGATCAGAAGTTTGTATTCTTTCTTTATGTAGTTCAGGATTTCGGAATCGAACTTGTCTCCAGCCATTTTAATCGAAGCGGACGTCACAATATCCCCCATGCTGAGCACGGCTACGTCTGTTGTTCCGCCGCCGATGTCCACTACCATGTTGCCGCTAGGCTGGAATATGTCCATTCCCGCTCCGATCGCTGCCACTTTTGGTTCTTCTTCAAGGAAAATGTGCTTCGCTCCGCACTTTTGCGCTGCCTGGCGAATCGCTTTTTGCTCGACTGACGTAATATTCGTCGGTGTGCAGATCAAAATGCGCGGCTTAGCAAAAACGCCTTTCACTTGAATTTTGTCGATAAAGTGCTTGAGCATCTGCTCGGTCACTTCAAAGTCCGCGATCACACCGTCCTTCATCGGGCGGATGGCCACGATATTTCCAGGTGTTCTCCCGACCATTTGAAAGGCTTCTTCCCCTACTGCCAAAGCTTTCCCTGTATTCGTGTCAATGGCCACGACAGATGGTTCGTTTAAAACGATCCCCTTACCTTTGACATAAATCAGCACGTTAGCCGTGCCAAGATCGATGCCTACATCCCTTGAAAACATAATTACTGCTCCTCCCTGCTTACACCCATTCCAAAAATTTTTATGACATTTATAGTAAATTAACGAAGATGTATCCAATTTACCATTATATCATAAGGATGGCTTTGCAGGGAGAAGAAAATTCCATTAATTTCATTTATTGCACAACTTCTTCCGTCCCTTTTTTGTATTTAACTCTTGTCGCTTCACCGCCTCTTAAGTGCCTGATGGATTTATGATACTCGAGGATCTCTTTCACGTTGTTCGCCAGATCGGGATTGATTTCCGGCAGCCGCTCGGTAAGGTCTTTATGCACCGTGCTCTTGGATACACCAAACTCTTTAGCAATCATTCTTACGGTTTTTTTTGTCTCCACGATATAACGCCCTATCTTGATGGTTCGCTCTTTGATGTAATCGTGCACACCACTCGCCTCCCTGAATTGGATAGTGAGAGATGCGATTGAGACTTCTGAGATCAAGCTACGCGACAACAAGTCTGGTTATTATCCTGTGTGTTTGAAAAAACGTTACCCCATTCCCTTTTTCACCGCAGCCATAGTACGTCTTCTCACCGCTCACCCTCGATTAAAATAATTGTAGGTTTGTTTTCAGTTTATTAAGACATACCAAGTTATATGCCTAATGGGATTTAAGCTTCGCTTTTGATGAGTTTATTTGAATGATATAAAAGTAAGACTTATGTGGGCGTTGATTTCCGTTACAGGTGCACGCTTTCCGCAGGGTGAGCGGTGAGCCCTTCCGTCGCACGCGCCTTTGGAAGGTCTCACCTGTCTCACTCATCCTGCTGGAGTCGGCACCTTTCACTCCAATCAACCTAGCCAAAGATGCTTTCAAAGCCATTTCAAGCATTCACGATGTTGCCGTAAGTTTCTTTAGTCAAAATTTGGTATCCCCATACACTACTTAAAAACCGTTTTGAATTGATTTTTGAAAATTGTTTGTGAGGTTTTCTGACAGGAAGGAGGTGGGGGTTCTGGTGTTTGGGTAAAATGTGGATTATATAAAGGGGATTGGTTTAGAGAGGAGGGGTTTGATGTCTGTTCAGTTTCGGGCGGCTCTTGAGAAGACGAAGGCGTATTATATTGAGCATTTGTTGAAGGCGGGGGTTTTTAAGAAGGATGATCGGCAGCTTTATCATTTGACGGTAAGTGAGCTTAGTTTGCTGCTGCGCAACAGGAAGGGAATTGATCAAACGAGTTAAGCAGCGAATAGGGAGATGAAGCACGCTCATATGTTATAATTTCTCACATACACAAGTGCGTCCAGAGGCGGTGGGGAGAAAGTGGGGATTGAGGAGCCATATAAAGATAAAAAGGTGATAACGATCGGAGTGGTAAGGGAGCTGACTGGGCTCAGCGACCGGCAGATCCGTTATTATGAGGAACGCAAGCTCATTTTTCCTGTACGCTCTAAGGGCGGCAGCCGAAAATATTCCTTTTCAGACATTGAACAGCTGATGCTGATCGCTGACAAGATTGAGGACGGTGTGCAGACGCACGAGATCCGTCAAGAGTTGGCGCGAGAAATCAAGCACCATAAAGCGGATGTGCGCTCGATGATTCAAGGCCAGCTTAATGCTCAATTCGGGACTCGGCGTCCATAATGTGAAAAAAAAGGCTGAAGCGGAAATCGTATCCGCTTCAGCCTTTTCACCATTATTCTGTTTCAGACGTTTCTGTTGAAGATTCTTTTTCAGCGTTTGCGTCTTTATCTTTGCTGTCTTTCCCTTGATCCTTCGAGCCGTCTTCTTTCTTGTCGTCGGCTTTTTTGTCATCTGCTTTTTGGTCGTCAGCTTTCTTTTGCTCTTCAGCCGCTTTGTCTGCCGCCTTTTGCTCTTGTTCTACTTGCTTCTTCTGCTTTTCAACCGCTTGTTCATAAGATGCTGCCACTTCGTTCACGCTCTGCTTCCAAACCGAGATCGGATCAATCGGCTGACCATCTTTGCGGACTTCAAAGTGCGCATGAATTTTGGCATCCTTATCGTACACGTTTTGCCCGGCTTTACCTAGCACATCGCCCTGCTTAACCGCGTCGCCTTCTTTCACATCAATTGAAGCGAGTGATGAATAGTGTGTAATCACACCTTTTGCATGCTCGATCTCGACGATGAAGCCGAGCTCAGGATCTTTTCCAGCTTTCACGACATTTCCGCTAAGCGCGGCTGTAACATCAAACGCCTCGTTCTTTTCTGTCGCTAAATCGATTCCGCGGTTCATGTAGTAAATGTTGTTGTACACGACAAGTGCTGCTTCTTTTTCTGCTGCTGTCGCATCGTCATTGTAGAAATCCTTCACAACAGAAACATTTTCTGGGTCCGCCACTGGCATTTGGAACTGCTCTTTTGATAGAGAGACCGGTACGGCATTGTTGTCAGATTCAAAAGCACTCTCCGGCGTTTTCTCCTTCGTGTTCTTCGCATCGTTCTGATACCATAACACCGACGTTAAAATGACTGCTGCAAAACTAAGATATACTGCAGGATACACCCAGCGCTTTTTCGCCATTTGACTTCCCTTGCCTTTCATCGGTAGAGTTTTTTTGGATTGCTTTTCTTCTTCTTTCATTTTTTCATCACCTCAGCAACAAGTTTGAACAGAATTCTGAAAATATATACTTTGTGATAAAAAAAGTGAGAGATTAGTTTTCGACAAACGGTTTAACATCATCCATTGGTGAGGCTTAGCGATAGGCAGTGCTCCTTAAAACCCTCTTGCTTTTTTTGTTAGTCAATTCCGTTTAAGAGGTTAACGGAATTGCGCGCCGCTATTCATAGCTTGCACGCCAGTCCCCTGCCCCTGCTCATCCATAAACACAATAAAGAAAACTCTGCTGACGCCATGCCTTATAGTCATCCTTAGTTGCCCTTACACTATGTACCTTAACTTTTTTTGCCACGTCGAGTAATCATCTTGCAAAAAAGTTATACTTTCCTATCGTGCGAAAAAGGCATCCCATGGATCGGGATGCCTTCTGCACTCTATTTCGCTGCGGTTGTAGGGTTGTAGTCGGTTATGGCGATATTGCGGTAGTAGTGCTTGACGATTTCTTCGTATGTTTTCCCTTCTGCGGCCATTCCGTTTGCGCCGTATTGGCTCATCCCGACTCCGTGGCCGTAGCCTTTTGTGGCGATCAGGACGATTTTTCCTTTTTTCTTTAATGAGAAATCAGAGGAACGGAGCTTCAGCTTCTCTCGCATTTCTCTGCCAGTGAATGTTTTTTTTCCGATTTGGTAGATGGCGATTTTGTTGCCGGCCGTTCTTTTCTTTATCTTGCCGATCTCTCCGTCGCGCCCCAGTTTCACACCAAGCATGCGCTCGACTTCAAACACACTCAGCTTTGAGCTCTCTTTATATTTAGGAGATTCCTTATCCCATGGGCTTTTTACGCTTTTTAGATAAGGGTAGGCGTTATCCCAGTATTCTTCACTGTTCTCGGTGTAGCCGTTGCTTGTGGAGAAAAAACTGGCGTTGATCGGCTTGCCTTCATACGTCAATATCTTCCCGCTCGTCTCGTTCACCGCCTCAATTATTTTAGACATGTTCTTCTCGTAATCGCTGCCCCAGTGCTCCTTCAGCTCTTCCTCACTCTTAAACACTTGATGTTTGACCGTGTCGGTGACGATTGCGCCTGCGGGTACTGCACCATCACCGGTTCCCTTTTTACTCAGCCGGTTCACAATATACGTTCTAGCAGTGAGCGCTTGTGCTTTTAACGCCTCGAGTTCAAAGTTCACAGGCATTTCAGAAGCGACAACACCTGCCACATACTCCTCAAGCGGGATGCTGGTGATTTCTTCTTTATCTGTGCGGAAAACAGGAACAATAACGTCTGAGTGCTTCACTTGCGGCTTCTTCACCTCTTGAACAGGATGATCACTTTTTACAGAGTCTACCTCTACCAGCGGAGGACCTGATGAAAAGGGGAGCACGAACAACGCGGGGATAATCAGCACAACGCCAATGAAAACGGCAGCAATCCATAGAACAGGCTTCAATCGTGACTTCATGAACAACGTTCCTCCGGTGTGTGTAGTTGATAGTCTATTGTATACAGCAGGACAAATTAATAGAACCTGCCACACCACACAAAAAAAACCCTGCCCGTGCTAGAACGGACAGGGAGCTTCCTCCTATTAATTGACTCCTACAGCATCGTAGGATTTGTTCACCGCATTCACTTCCGCAGAGCCTGCACCGTACAAGTCGGCTGCTGATTGAACGAGAGCCGCTCTCGCCTGGCTGAAGGTGGAGGATGCTGTTAAATAGACTGTGTTCGCACGATAGTAGATGGCCCCTACTTTCGCGTTGCCGATAGCCGGTACCGTTACACCATAATGCGTGCCGCCGACAGCCAGCAAATAGGCTGCTTTGTTAATGATTCCGCTGTTAATGTGAACGCCGCCGTTATCGCCTGTGCCTGTGTAGCGGACCGAATAATGGTCAGGATCGCCGTATTTCGTAGGATCACTCATAGAACGAAGGGCATCGTTCGCTTTAGCTGGCGTATAGATGTCTTCCCCAATCTCGTAATCCGGCTTGTTGTTAAAATGGTATTCTACCAATGTCCCGAAAATATCAGACATTGCTTCATTCAGCGCGCCCGATTCGTTTTGATAGATGAGATCAGAAGAGAAGTCGGTCACGGCGTGTGTCAGTTCATGCGCGACAACGTCCAACGATCCTGATAACGGGATGAATGTTGTGCCGTCTCCATCGCCATACACCATTTGAGATCCGTTCCAGAACGCATTGTTATAGCTGCGGCCGTAATGAACCGTCGATTTTAGCGCCGCCCCTTTATTGTCATAGGAGTTGCGGTTGAATACTGACTTATAATAGTCATATGTCTGGCCCGCGTACACATGAGCGTCTACTGCCGCCCCGTCATATGCTGCGTTCAATACGTTATCCGCATCGACCCACAGAGTTCCCGGAAGCTGCTGGCGGTTTTTCCCGTCGTACGTGAACACGCCTCCGCCTCTCGTGTTATCCTGCAGGTAGTAGGAAGAGCCGGAAAGCGTCGTGTTCAGCGATTTTGCATCGCCAAGCACACCTTTTCCTGTTCCGACCGCATTCGATCCGACAACAGGCTGTCCGCCACCACCAGGTGCTGCTTTAGCCGTTGTGCCATGGGCTTCATCCAAGTCGTTGTATTTGTTGATGATGCTGCCTGTCGAGGCATCCACGAAATAGTTGTAGTTGCCCGGCTCAGGCGCGAGGAAGTTCAAGTTCACTTTATAGGCATACACACCCTTGTCCGCAAGAACAACGAGCTCAGAAGTTGGTGCCTGCTCATACTCCGGTGTATACCCGAGGTCTTTTTCAGCCGCTGCAATCGCTTTCGATCCTGAGATTTTCTTTGTGAAGCCGAGTCCTGCTTTTTTATCCAGGTCAGGTGCTGCGGTTCCGGATAGCACGAGCAGTTCTCCATTCTCGCTCACGTGCGCCACCTGCTGAGATCCCCAAACAGGCACCCCTTTATATAGCTGCTGAAGACGCAGTACACTGCGCCCAAGCTCATCTTTTTTCTCAGATACAACAGAGAATGATTCTGCAACAGACGCTTCCCCTAGCTTGTACGCCTGTTTGTTGGCGTTTAAATATCCTAACACAACGTCTTTCGCGGATTTCGAGCTCACTGCTGTCAGCTTCCCAGAAACAAAGGAAGGCGTGCTCGTCAGCTCGCTGAACTTTTTCGTAGAAAGTACGTTTTTTCCTTCTGCCGCGTAGCCTTGTCCTCCTAGTAAAGGTGTTGCCGCCAAACCGAATGATAACCCTAGTGCCAATACCTTTTTATTCACCTTTTCATCCCCTTAATCGTTGGTAAACTGCTTGTGTGAAAGTAATCATAGCATGCTCGCTTTTATTTTCAAACTATTTTAAAAATTTTGATTATAAGGGACTAAAGTTTTGTCATATTTCTAGTTAATGGGTATTTAGACCTCGTATGATGTTTGTATTTTTCTGAATCCAACCTCCTAGTTTTTATGAAATATTTGTATTTCTTTATCATGTCAGCCTCCTTATTGACATACCAAACGACCAGAATCATTTCTGGTCGTTTGGTTGTGCAGGTATAGGTTTGCTTCCTAAGAGAAAAACGCATGCTGTTCCTAAAGCCATAAACACGAGCGAACCAAGTAAAACTCGTCCTGGAGATATAGAACTTACAAATGTATCGTCACTCCATTGCTTTATGACCGTCCACCACTCACTTTCCGAGGAAAAATAAATCGCACAAAACAGCCACGTTAAAAAGGTCATCAGAAAAAATAATGAAATCAAGATAGATCGGTTCAACATCCTTCCCCCTTTGTCCGTTTTATTCCTTGTTATTTTTTTGTATTCCTTGCAGAGGTTCACTCCTCCTTTTTTAGGGGCAGAACACACAAAAAGACCGCAGTTGATCCTGCTGCAGCCTTAGGGGAAACTTTGATTGAAACTACACCTTTTATCTCTTTCTTCTTACGAGGTTTACTATAAAAATGATGGCTGCAATGACAAGCAGAATATGAATCAATCCGCCGGCAATATCCATCACAAAGCCGAGAAGCCACAGTGCAACGATTACGACCAAAATCGTCCAGAGCATGTTTCATCGTCCTTTCGCTCTCTAAAATAGTTTCTAGTGTTACACAGAAAAATCCGGTTTCTTTATTATTTGCCAATCCCCCTGTCATCACTCGTGCAAAACAAATTTTTCTCATCGAGCATACAAGAATACTTGGGCTGACGCACAAACACTTAAGTTACCCTTAGTTGCCCTCATATTTTATCGATTTTCTTATATGAAAGTGCACAAAAAACCCCTCCAGCATAACAGCTCGAGGGGTTTCATTCTCATGATTAATTAGGCAAGATTGCTTTTCAAAGATTCTTCTTGGCTTTCTGA
The DNA here is from genome assembly GCF_042665465.1 of Fictibacillus iocasae. Classification (NCBI taxonomy): domain Bacteria; kingdom Bacillati; phylum Bacillota; class Bacilli; order Caryophanales; family Fictibacillaceae; genus Fictibacillus; species Fictibacillus iocasae. Next base: position 155,312 of record NZ_JBHTCP010000013.1, read on the forward strand.
TGCTTCGTCTGCCATTCCTTCGTTCACACGCTCGATATCAGCGCCAAGGGCAAGAAGCTTACCAGTAAAGTCTACATAACCGCGGTCAATGTGCTTAAGCTCTGTGACGCGCGTGTAGCCGTCAGCGACAAGCCCAGCCAGTACCAAAGCAGCGCCTGCGCGAAGATCCGTTGCCTGAACCTCAGCACCTTGCAGCTGAACAGGTCCGTTGATCACGGATGAACGGCCTTCAATCTTGATATCTCCGTTCATGCGGCGGAATTCTTCCACGTGCATGAAACGGTTTTCAAAGACAGTCTCCGTGATGACACTCGTGCCTTTTGCACGAAGAAGCAGAGCCATCATCTGTGACTGAAGATCTGTCGGGAATCCAGGGTGCGGCATCGTCTTAATGTCAACCGGCTTCAATTCCTTAGGTCCGCGAACACGAAGTCCGCTGCCTTCTTCACGAATCGATACACCCATTTCTTCCATCTTCGCAATCAATGGACGAAGATGCTCAGCAATCGCGTTCTCTACAAGGATATCTCCTTCTGTGATCGCAGCTGCTACCATATACGTTCCTGCTTCAATACGGTCTGGAATCACCGCATGCTCCGCGCCGTAAAGCTCATCGACACCTTCAATGCGGATCGTGCCTGTTCCTGCGCCAACAACTGTTGCGCCCATAGCGTTCAAGTAGTTCGCCAAGCAAACAATTTCCGGTTCTTTCGCCGCGTTCTCAATGATTGTCGTTCCTTCAGCAAGAACAGCCGCTGTCATAATGTTTTCCGTCGCGCCCACGCTCGGGAAGTCTAAATAAATCTTTGCTCCTTGAAGGCGTCCGTCAATGCGGGCTTCAATAAAGCCGTTCCCGATTTTAACCGTCGCACCCATCGCTTCAAACCCTTTAAGATGCTGGTCAATCGGACGAGATCCGATCGCACATCCACCAGGAAGAGCGATACGAGCTAGCCCTACACGAGCAAGCAATGGTCCCATTACAAGGAATGATGCACGCATTTTGCGCACATACTCAAAAGGCGCTTCTGTCTTAAGCTCTCCTGTTGCATCCACTTTGATCTGGCCATTTTCGAATTTTACATCAATATTTAAATAACGCAGTACCTCGTTAATCGTGTATACATCAGCAAGGGTTGGCACGTCCTTGATCGTGCTCGTGCCGCTACTGGCTAAAATTGATGCTGCGATGACAGGAAGTACGGCATTCTTAGCTCCTTCCACTCGAACAGAGCCTTCTAACCGCCTACCACCACGGACAATGATTTTTTCCAACGATATTCCCCTCCGCGTCCAATTTTCTTATATTAATATTCAGACGTAATTATTGGTGTTCCAATTGTAACGGTCGTTCGGCCGCCCAATCCATCGGTTCGCACTGCTATCTGCAGATTCATTTTATCTTGAGCTGTAGTAATGGCATCATCCCATAATGCAGTATATGCCGATAGTGATACAAACGTCTCTTCCTGCAGTTCTTCAATTGGAACAGCGGAGAATGACGATACTAGCTCATGTGCTTCGTTATACAAACCAAACTTCATTTTATCACCGGTTATACCCGACATACAAGAGAAATAATTCAATTTCTCACTGGAAAACTTTGCCGCTTTTTCATAAAAGCGCTTCTCCGTTTTCTTAAATCCGGATTCTGGCAAATGCGTTCCTTCAACCGCATAAATAAAATACGATGCAAGTTCCTTTTTGTGGGGGTAGGCAATTACTGTCAGCCTCTCAACACTCCCGTCACCATGCGATTTCATGCCCGACATTTTCCATTCACCGCCAGACTTCAACGGCTTGGTGCTCCAATCGAGCTCAGGCATTTTGCTTTTCAGCTTCTCCACTGTATCTAAATACCCATTAAAATCCTCAATCAAACCCAAATTGCCACGCGTGTACAAAGACCACTCCGTCAGCTCGATCTCGCGCTTTTCCAACTGCTCCGCCATCAGCTCAAGCTTTTCATGACTCTGTCTAGAATCTGCGTAAGAAACGGAAAACTGTATAGCAAATAAAATAAGTGCAAATAAAGCAATATAACGTTTCATTCCCGGCCACATCCTCTCTACTTGACATTCTTGCCAAGAGAGCCAGATCTATCCGTGGAAGTTGAAGTCATATTCCGACACCATTTCACTTCATTTTTATGAAAACAAAAACTGAAGATTTGTTGAGTAGTTTAAATATTGTAGGAAGAAGTCGCTCGCAAGACTCGCAAGTGCAACAGTAAGCAAGATAAACAGAACCCTCGCCTGCATCACTTTCCCCTTACGGATAAACTTATCAATATGAAACGACTGCATCGCCCACCAGGCGATAATCAGAAACAGAATATTTACGATAATATGTAATAACGCGCTCTGACCAGCATTCTCAATCAACGCAATAAATCCCCCTTTACATATTTCGACAGTTTTAGCATAATCCTTCCCAAACATCAACGAATCGTTCAAAATACCTATCTTTTTTAAAACTTTTTGAACGACTCCCCCTTCACACAAACAACACTTCATTAGACGAATTCAAAGAAACGAAAGTTTCTTCAATCCGGAATTTACTTCGCAGAAAAATAATTAATCCATTCAAACAAACAAAACCAAAGACATCGAAGCCTTTATGTATGTTTGCCAAACAAGGCCAAGCAGACAAAACCATCTTTAACATCCGCGCGACCCGCAGTGGGGTCCGGTACCGATAACGATCTTCATGATACCGAAGGTCATCATCTCGGTACCGGACCTCAGGTTAACTTCGAAGAACATGTTCACCAAACCCAGCCCAAAAACCAAAACATAATTACTTCGGCAGCATATTAGGATGTTCGCACAAACATCGCCAAAAAACCAAACCATCTTTTAGCTTCCCCGCCACCCGCAGTGGGGTCCGGTACCGATAACGATCTTCATGATACCGAAGGTCATCATCTCGGTACCGGACCTCAGGTTAGCTTCGAAGAACATGTTCGCACTATCTAAGCCCAAGAACCAAACAAACCTAAGTACCGGACCTCAGGTCAGCTCCGAAGAACATGTTCGCACTTTCTAAGCCCAAGAACCAAACAAACCTAAGTACCGGACCTCAGGTTAGCTCCGAAGAACATGTTCGCACTATCCAAGCCCAAGAACCAAACAAACCTAAGTACCGGACCTCAGGTCAGCTCCGAAGAACATGTTCGCACTATCCAAGCTCAAGAACCAAACAAACCTAAGTACCGGACCTCAGGTTAGCTCCGAAGAACATGTTCGCACTATCTAAGCCCAAAAACCAATCCACCAAAATCAAAAATGAGATAAAGTTTTTAAACAACCTCAAAAGTACATAGAAAAAAAGACCGCAACAGCGGTCTTTTTTCATCAATGGTTATGCCCTGTGTTCATAAAGAACTCGTTTACGTCAAAGCTTTCAAAGAAGAAGTCTAATGCGATGTTTGGCAGGATGCCAAGGCCGATCGTGGCGATGGCGCAGAATACGAGCACGGCTCCGAGACTCGGCGGAAGCGGAAGCCGGCGTTTGCTGCTGCCGTCTCGGAAGAACATCAGTCCGATGATATTAAAATAATACACGTAGGACACGAGCGTCATGAGCATCATCGTGCCGGCTAGCACATAGTGGCCTGGCTCTGGTCCGAGCGCCCCCATAAAGATGCCGAATTTGCCCGCGAATCCTGCGGTCGCGGGAATGCCGGCGAGTGAGAGAAGAAAGATGGTCATAGCCGATGCCAGCCAAGGCGATCGGCTGAACAGCCCCCGGAAAATGCTGATATCATTGGATCTCGCGTCGCGTGTGAGCGTCTGGAGGCAGGCGAACGCGCCGATGTTCATCACCACATAAGCTAAAAGATAAAACCAGATCAGCTCGAACACTTGAGTCGAGTTGGAAACGAACGGAACGAGTACATATCCTGCCTGTGCCACAGATGAGTAGGCAAAGAGCCGCTTCACATTCCGCTGCCTCAGTGCACCTAGGTTTCCGATGATCATGGTGGCTGCAGCCAGAACCATCAAGTATGGTTGCACCTGAACAAGAAGGGGATCACGGTCAATGCCAGCTGCAGCGATAAAGGTCAGCACGATAAAGCGAAGCAAAATCACAAAGCCCGCAGTTTTTGACACAACGCTCAGGAACGCGGTAACTGGGATCGGTGCACCCTCATACACGTCCGGCGCCCACATGTGAAACGGTGCTGCCGCAATTTTAAATGAGAGTCCTATAAACGTCATGAAAAAGGCAAAGACAAGCAAAAAGGAATGCTCGAGAAGCGCTGGCTCCTGAAGGGTTTCGACCACGTCAAAAAGGTTCGTCTTACCGGTAAGGCCAAAGATGTAGCTCAGCCCAAACAGCGTGATGGCTGTCGCGATGCCTCCTGACACGAGGTACTTAAAGGCTGACTCGTTGGACTTGCGGCTTTTTTTCCGAATGCCAGCAAGAATGTAGGAAGACAGCGATAAAAGCTCCAGCCCCACAAACAGCGTGATCATATCCGCGCTTGATGCCATGATCATCGCACCAAGCAGCGCCGTCAGGAACAAATAATAAAACTCGCCTCGGCTCTCGCTCAGCTCCTCTTTTCTATAATCCGCCGCGAGCAGCAGGACGAGAAATCCGCCAAGGAGAAGCACTATTTTAAAGGCTTTTGAGAAGAAATCCAGCCGGTACGTATCGTGAAGAATCGACGTAACATCCTGATCGAGCTGCATGAAGACAAAGGCCATCGCGACTGCGACACCGGCGAGCGCGAGCCACAGAAGCGGGCGTCTGCTCGTGTGTTTACTCATAAACAGATCAATGATGGATAAAAGAGTGGCAACGCCTAGAATGGTGAATTCGGGGGCCATGACACTCCAGTTGTATGATAGCAATGCGTCCGTGTCCATCCGTTACCCTCCCCATCCAAGCTTGATGCTTTCTAGCGTGGCGCCTAGCAGCCCGCTGAGCAATGACGGAAACACGCCAATCGCAATGATAGCAGCGAGCAGCATATATGCCGGAAACCGTTCTAATGCCGTCATGTCCGGTCCATACACAGTGTTCTCATGTCTCTCCTTACCGAACGTAACGGCCAATACCGCGCGCAGCACATATACCGCCGTCAAGATCAGCCCGATTGTCCCAACAGCGGCAACCACCGGCATCACGTTAAACAATCCTAAAAACGCCATAAATTCTGAGATGAACCCCGACATGCCAGGCAAGCCGAGTGACGCAAGACCGCCGGCGAGCAGCAGTGCTGATGCGACCGGCATGTGTGCGGCAAGACCGCCAAAGTCATGAAGCTGAGACGATCCTCTGCGACTGTAAAGCACACCGACGAGAAAGAACAGCAGCGCCGAGATCAATCCGTGTGAAACCGTCTGGAACACGGCCCCTTGAATGCCTGCCTCGTTCAGCGCGGCGAGACCGATCAGCACAATGCCCATATGCGAAACAGATGAATAGGCCAGTACTTTTTTCAGATCAGACTGTGTGATCGCCAGAAAGGCTCCATATAAAAGGTTCACGACACCCAATATGGCCACGGCACCGGCAAGGCTCTTGAACTCTTCCGGAAAAATGCCCAATCCAAAGCGAATCATCCCGTAAGCTCCAATTTTAAGCAGAATGCCCGAGTGAATCATGACGATAGCCGGGTGCGCCTCTGCGTGAACACGCAGCATCCAAGTGTGAAGCGGAACGACCGGGAGCTTGACGGCGAACGCCACTAAAATTGCGATTAAAATGCCCGTTCGGAATCTTTCTGTTAAGAACATCTCGTATAAGTCAGCGTCAGGCAAGGCGAAGACGGCTTTCAGCTGGTCAAACGCCATCGAGCCGGATTTCATGAACAATGCGACAAAGGCGATGAGCAGAATGGCCGAGCCAATCCCATTGTAGATAAGGAAGCTCCACGCCGCTTTCTCTTTATTGTCATAGCCGTAACGGCCGATCAAGAAAAACATCGGGATCAAGGTCAGTTCAAAAAAGACAAAGAACAAAAAGAGATTCTGCGCAGAGAACACGCCAAGCATCCCTAACTCTAAAATAAAGAACAAAATATAATAGCTCTTCAGTTTGCTTTTAACAGAAAACGATGCAATGGACGCAAGAAAGGCGATAAAGGCGGTCAAAAGGATCATGGTCATGGATAATCCATCCGCACCGATATGATATTGAATGGAATAATTCAGCTCACCGTTCGCCTGAAATACTTCGTACGTGATCCATTGATACACTTCTTCCAGCTGGACGCCCGCTTCTGTCCTGTCAAAGGCCGAGAACGCGATAAGTGCGGCGGCAAGCGGCAGCAGGGCACCAAGAACACCGGTCATCCTCAATGTCTTCTCATCATCAGACGGCACGAACAGAAGAATGAGCACACTAAGGAGCGGAGAGAATAACAGCAGCGTTAGCAGCATAGTGTTCATGAAAAGTACCCCCCTGTCAGTGCGATGACAATAAATAGGACGGCCAGGCCAAGTATGACGGCACTGCCGTAGGTTTGCACGTTTCCGTCCTGCAGCTTGTTGCCAGTTTTTGCGAGCCACTGGACTGCAGATGTTGCCCCTTCTGCTGCCCCTTCGACTACATATCGGTCGAACAGCGTTCCTGCCCGGCTTGCTGCTTTTGTTCCTTTAATAAACGTAGCATCATACGCTTCATCCACAAACCATTTGTTGTAGATGATATGGCTTGCAGACGGGAACGAGCGAGTAAGCCAGTCGCGGCGAATCGACCTTTTCGCATACATCATATAGGCAAGTACAATGCCGAGCAGGGAGACAGCCGTTGCCGCAAGAGGAATCCATATCGGTCCGTGATGATCAGAATGCAGTTCCACCGGTCCTTGCGCGAGGTAATCGGCTAAAAAGGTGCCGAACCATGGCGTGTTCACATAGCCGGCAGTGACGGCAAGAACACCGAGTATAATCATTGGCGCGGTCATGGTCCAGCCAGATTCATGGACGCTTTCCTGTTTTGTGCGCGTCTCGCCGCTAAACACCATAAAGAACAATCGGAACATATAAAACGATGTCATGAACGCTGCCGCAAGCGCCAGCGCGAACAGTCCGTAGCGTCCATCTGCGTAGACAGAGGCCAAAATTTCATCCTTACTGAAGAAACCGGAAAGCAGCGGAAAACCGGAGATCGCCAGGGCACCGATTAAAAACAGCGGGCCGGTGAGGTTCAGCTTCTTCCATAGACCGCCCATTTCCTCGATATTTTGAGTATGTACCGCATGTATAACGCTTCCTGCTGCTAAGAACAGCAGCGCCTTGAAAAATGCGTGTGTAGCAAGGTGGAAAATGCCTGCCGAATAGCCTGCTGATCCGAGTGCGAGCATCATGTATCCGAGCTGGCTGACGGTCGAATAGGCTAGAACGCGCTTGATGTCTTTTTGCATGAGTCCAATTGTGGCGGCAAAAATAGCGGTCGCTCCTCCAACAGCGGCCACGGTCGTCATAGCGGCTGGCGATGCGTCAAACAGCGGGAATAAGGATGCGACAAGGTACACACCCGCGGCGACCATCGTTGCGGCATGGATGAGTGCCGATACCGGCGTCGGGCCTTCCATGGCGTCAGGAAGCCACGTGTGAAGCGGCAGCTGACCGGATTTTCCGATGGCTCCGATAAAGACGAGTAACGCGGTGAGTGTGATCATCGCTTGCGAGATTTCTTGATTTTCCACCGCTTTAAAAATCTCGTCGTACTCGAAGCTGCCTGTTTGCCAGAATAAGAGGATGATGCCGATAAACAGCCCCACATCTCCAATGCGCGTCATGATGAACGCTTTTTTCGCAGCCGCTTTCGCTTCTGGCTTGTAAAAGTAATAGCCGATGAGGAGGAACGAACCTAGTCCGACAAGCTCCCAAAATATGTACACCTGCAACAGGTTGGGGGAAAGGACAAGCCCGAGCATCGCAAACGTGAACAAACCTAGATACGCGTAAAAAACAGCGATACGGCTGTCGCCTTCCATGTATCCTTTTGAATAAAGATGAACGAGCAGGCTGACGAGCGTTACGATCACTAGCATGAGGGCGTTCAGCGGGTTCACTTCAAACCCCATCGTGATGCTTTGGTCCCCAATCATCAGCCACTGCAGCTCTGCTTTGTATGAATTGCCTTGCCACTGTTCCGCAAACACGACAACCGCACCGAGGAATGAAGCCAGAGCAGCGGAAAGGCCGATGAGCGGTGAAAGACGGCCCGCATGGCGGAATGCTGTCAATACGATAAAAGACAGAAGCGGGAACAGCGGTATAAGCCAGGCGTTTTGCAACATGTTATTCTCCCCTTTTCTCTTCGTCAGTGCTTCATCGTATCCATTTCATCAACACGAACCGTCGGGCGGTTTCGATAAAGCGAGATCAATATGGCGAGGCCGACCGCTGCCTCAGCGGCTGCGACAGCAATCGTGAACAGCGTGAAAATCTGCCCCGACAGCCCGGGATGAAGGCTGTATTTGCTGAAGGCCACGAGGTTAATATTGACGGCATTGAGCATAAGCTCGATCGAGATCAGCACAATGACCGCGTTTTTCTTTGTTAAAGCACCATAAAGGCCGATGCAAAACAGTATCAGGGCGAGCATCAAATAAAGGGATAACGGTACGTTGCTCATTTCTTCCCGCCTCCTTCTTCCTTTTCGTCCTTCTTCGCTAAAATGACCGCTCCGATCAACGCCACCAGCAGCAGCACCGACATGAGTTCAAACGGAATCACATAATTGGAGTAGAGCTCGATCCCGATTTTCTTTGTGTTATCGACATGCAGCTCCGCATCGCCTTGCGGAAAGTTCAAATCCTTTATTTTGCCGTACAGGATGAAGAAGAATACGAGAATCGCTCCTCCTGTCAGCACTTTACGGAGTACAGGCGTCCTTTCCTCTTCTTCCCTTTCATGGCGTGTCAGCATGATGCCGAACAGCATGATGATCGTGATGGCGCCAGAATAGATGAGCACTTGGACGCCTGCGACGAATTCAGCCGACAGCGTTACATAGATGCCGGCGACTGCCAAAAAGGTGAAGATGAGCGACACGACCATATGAACGACGTTCGTGGTGCTGATCATCATCACGCCGCCCGTGATCGCACAAAGCGCGAGAAGGAAAAAAGCAATCATGTCCCCGTTCATGCTTTGTTCTCCTTCCGTACGTTGTTATCATTTTCATCGAGCCATTCGAGGTTTTTGAACAGTTCGTCGCGGCTGTACTCGGCGAGTTCGAAGTTGTTCGTCATGACGATGGCTTCTGTCGGGCATACCTCTGTACACAGGTCGCAGAGGATGCAAATCTCGAAGTTGATATCATACGTGTCGATGATCTTTCCTTTTTTGGCTGGATCCGGATGTGGCTTGCCTGTGAGCAGGATGCAGTCGGTCGGACAGATGGCGGCACATTGGTTGCAGACGATGCATTTTTCCGGATAAAATTTTTGGATGCCGCGGAACCGGTCCGGCATCATCATCGGCACATCCGGGTAGCTTGTCGTCACGTTCTCTTTTGCCAGGTTCTTGACGGTGTAGCTTAATCCTTTTATGAGACCCTTCATGGTATCACTCTCCTCTATAGCTTGAGGGAACATATTAGGTTTTACCAAAAATTGATGAATTCAGAGAAGCGGTTGATCTCCGTTACAGGTGCACACTTTCCGCGGGGTGTGGCGAAAAGCAGGAATGGCTCGTTCAGCCCCGACAAGCAAATGAGAAAGGGACCGAGAAGATCGCTCTTTGACTTATTGGGCACTGGCTCATTTGACCTCGAGGGGCTAGCCATTTCTGCTGGACAGGTGAGCCCCTTCGCTAGCCAAGCGCCTTTGAAGGGTCTCACCTGTCTCACTCATCCCGCTGGATAAGGAAGGCAGCGCAGCAAGACATCGCACGAAGAAAATGTGATGTTCATTTTCGAGGAGTCGGCGCCTTTCACTACGATCAACTTTATCAGAGATGAATTCAAGGTGATTAAAAGCCTTTGACGAATGTTAGCGCCAGAACTATTGACCATAAACTTCTTTAGCAGCAATACCACAAAAGACGAGAGGGTAAGCAAAGATCCCTCCAGCGAGCAATAGTATTAAATCAACTACTATAAAAACAGCTCCTTCACTGCTGCTGATGTGAAGATGTTGAGCAGTGCGAGGGGGAGGAGTATTTTCCAGGCGAATTCCATGAGCTGGTCGGCTCTTAGGCGCGGGAGTGTGCCGCGAATCCAGATCATGAAGAAGACGACGATGCTGAATTTGACGGCGAACCAGATGGCGCCTGGTATGAATTCTAGGAACGGCAGCGGGTTCCAGCCTCCGAGAAAAAGGACGGTTGTGAGTGATGCCATCGCGAAAAGGTACACGTACTCTGACAGCATGAAAAACGCGAAACGGAAGCCAGAGTATTCCACATGATAGCCTGCGACGAGCTCCGATTCGGCTTCAGGCAGATCGAACGGTGTCCGGTTCAGCTCAGCGATAGAGGCGATCAGGAAAACGAAAAAGCCGATCGGCGACAGAAAGATGTATGCAACGTTTTTCTGTCCTTCTACGATATCGTTCAAGTTCAAGCTTCCGGCAAAAAGAATGACGCCGACGACCGAGATGACGAGTGGGATTTCATATGAGATCATCTGAGCGGCTGCCCGCATGCCGCCTAGCAGGGAATATTTATTATTCGATGCCCAGCCGCCAAGCAGGATGCCGATCGTTGAGATGCCTGATATGCCCACATAATAGAGAAGCCCCACGCCAAGATCGGCGAACTGCACATGCTCGGTAAACGGCATAACCGCAAGCACCATAAAGGCAGGCGAAAACGTCAGAACCGGCGCCAGAATAAAGAGCGGACGGTCGGCGAGCTTCGGAATGGTGTCTTCTTTTATTAAAAGCTTGAAAACGTCCGCTACCGTCTGGAGCAGTCCGAGCTTCCCGCCGACACGGTTCGGTCCGGGACGCAGCTGGATAAAGCCCAGCACTTTACGCTCCGCTAGAATCGCATACGTGACGAAGCCGAGAACGACGAGCAGCAAGACAGCTGCCATCGTAAAAAATACCGCTGCATTATACCAGCCTGGCTGGGAATGAAGCAGGTCGTTCATCATCAGCCATCCACCTCCCCAAGTACGATGTCGATGCCGCCGAGTATGGTGATGAGATTCGAAATGTTCTCACCGACCAAAAGCTTCGGCAGAATCTGAAGGTTGTAGAACGAAGGCCTCCGGAATTTAAGGCGGTACGGCTCTTTCTTTCCTTCCGATGCGATATAGCATCCGATTTCGCCGCGTGGTGATTCAATGCGCACGAACGCCTCGCCGGCTGGCGGCTTAATGATTTTCGGCACTTTCGCCATGACGGCACCTTCGCCTGGCATTTGTTCTGCCGCCTGTTCCAGTATCTTGAGGCTCTCCTCGATCTCGGCCATACGACACTGATAGCGCGCCCATGCATCGCCTGTGCTCTGCACTGGCACATCAAAGGTGAAACGGTTATAGATCGAGTACGGCTCATCCTTTCGCAGGTCCCAGTTCACACCTGTACAGCGAAGATTGGCACCACTCAGCGAGTAGTTCAGCGCCTCCTGTGCAGAGTATGTTCCGATTCCTTTTACTCGGTTAAGGAAAATTTCATTGCCGCTCACTAGGTCGTGATACCCGGCAAGCTGCTCACGCATGTACGGCACGAAATCTCTTACCTTTTCAATCCAGCCCTCTGGAGCATCCCATTTCACACCGCCGACGCGCATATAGTTAAACGTAAGGCGTGCACCGCTTATCTCGTTCAGCATGTTAATGATGCTTTCCCGCTCACGGAACGCATACAAAAACGGGCTCATCGCGCCGATATCGAGCAAATAGGTGCCGAACCAGACGAGATGGCTCGCCACACGCCCGAGCTCCATCACGATCACGCGCAAAAAGTCAGCTCGTTCAGGAATGTCAATGTTCATCATCGTTTCCACAGCATGACAGATGACATAATTGTTCGTCATCGCAGCCAAATAATCCATCCGGTCGGTGTAAGGGATGATCTGGGTGTATTGCAGATTTTCCGCGAGCTTCTCTGTGCCGCGGTGCAAATAGCCGATAACAGGTGTCGCTTCAATGATTGTCTCGCCATCGATCTTGAGCACAATTCGGAACACGCCGTGTGTGCTCGGATGCTGAGGGCCGACGTTCAGGAGCATCTCTTCTGTTCTGATCATCTGTTACACCTCCACATCGTAGGGCTCATAATCTTTTCGCAGCGGGTGGCCGACCCAGTCATCCGGCATCATGATGCGCGTCAAGTTCGGGTGCCCGGTAAAGGTGATGCCAAGCAGATCATACGTCTCGCGCTCCGGCCAGTTCGCCCCTTCCCAAAGCGTGGCAAGTGATGGGATCTCGGCTTTATCTCGGTCCACCTTCGCCTTCAGCACGACGGATTGCTTGTTTTTATACGAATAAAAATAGTTGTACACCTCAAAATGCGTCTTGTAATCTGTACCGTGTGACTCGGATAAATAGTCGAAATAAAGATCGCTGTGCGTCTTGAGCAGCTCGGCGACAGCGAAATACGTATCAGCCTTCGCAACAAGCGTGGGCACATCTTTAGACAACGTGTTGATGTAAGCGTCTTCAAGAGCTTCTGTACTGATAGATTCACTAATGATTTTTTTGTATTTAAGAAGAAACGGTTCGTTTGGTGATGGCTTCTTATCTTCAGGCTCCTCATTATCCTTCTCAGCTATCGCGGCTCTCGCTTTGGCAGCAGCCGCCGCTTTCGCTTTAGCGGCAGCGATGGCTTTTGCCTTTTCGTCGTCTGAAGCAGGACTGTCACCAGCAGCGCGGGAGGCACGAGCTTTTGCAGCGGCCGCTGCTTTTGCTTTCGCTTCAGCAATCGCCTGTGCTTTTTCGTCTCCTGTAGCTCCTGATATGCCGGCATCGCGCATCGACTTGGCTTTGGCGGCTGCGGCGGCTTTTGCCTTGGCTGCAGCCGCGGCTTTCGCTTTGGCAGCAGCAAGTGCTTTTTCATCAGCTTGATCAGTCTTAGGCTGAGCAGGAGCTTCTTCATTATCTCTAGCCAGCTTGGCCATTGCCGCTGCCTTCGCCTTGGCCGCAGCGGCTGCTTTCGCTTTGGCGAGCGCCAGCGCTTTTTCTTTCTCGTCGTCCTGGTGGTTCTCTATTCCATCTGCAGCTTGATCCTGGTCTGCCGGCTCTTTTTCCGCTTGTCTCTGCTTCACGAGTTCCAGTGCCTTGGCCTTTGCTTCTGCTGCAGCACGCTTTTTGATCTCTTCAGGTGAGAGCGACTTCTCCGCTGACTGCGACTCTTTATCCGCTTGTCTCTGCTTCGCGAGTTCCAGTGCCTTGGCCTTTGCTTCTGCTGCGGCACGCTTTTTGATCTCTTCAGGTGAGAGCGACTTCTCCGCTGGCTGCGACTCTTTATCTGCTTGTCTCTGCTTCGCGAGTTCCAGTGCCTTGGCCTTTGCTTCTGCTGCTGCTTTTTTCTTCTGTTCTTCTATAGAAAGGGACTCGTCTTGTCCGTCATGTTCCTTAGTCATCAGCTCATCACCTTCTTGCCGGTTTTCGCTTCATAGCGGATTTTTTCTTGAAGCTTGTTGATGCCGTAGATAAGTGCGGCAGGATTCGGCGGACAGCCTGGAATATAGACGTCCACTGGCACGATCTGGTCTACCCCTTTTACGACAGCGTACGATTTAATGTACGGACCTCCCGCTGTCGCACAAGAACCCATGGCGATCACCCATTTTGGCTCTGGCATCTGGTCATACAGCCTTTTTAGAACAGGTGCCATTTTTTTCGTGACAGTACCCGAAACGATCATCACATCAGACTGCCGTGGCGACGTCCTGAAAATGGTGCCGAATCGGTCCAGGTCATAATGCGAGGAACCGGTCCCCATCATTTCTATGGCACAGCAAGCCAGCCCAAACGTGAGAGGCCAGAGGGAGTTAGAGCGCGCCCATGCCTTTACCTGCTCGAGCGTGACCATGAACACGTTGCGGTTAAGCTCGGCTTGTTCTTCTGGTGTAAGATCAAGTTTCAGTTCCATTTCAGCACCTTCTTTTTCCATGCATAAATTAAACCGAGAGTAAGCATCAGGACGAAAATACCCATTTCAATCAACGCGAATACGCCGAGCTCTTCATATGCAACCGCCCATGGATAAAGGAAGACGGTTTCCACATCAAAAATGACGAACAGCAGTGCAAACAAATAATAACGGACGTTAAACTGTACCCAGCTTTGCTGAAACGGTTCGATTCCGCTCTCATATGTGGTGTATTTCTCCTTCACCGGCTTGTACGGGCGCAGAATCTTTCCAATCGTCAGTGCGGCTGCCGGCAGCAAAATTCCGAGCAATAAAAAAACAGCTACAATGAGGTAATTATTTTGGTACAAATGGTATAATTCCATCAAGCTGCCCCTCTCGATATCTGAATTTTTAAAATTATGTATCATTTCAATTATAACAAATGGGAAAAATTGTGTCACACTAAACTTACAGGGTCCATTTGTTCATCTATTTGTAAATAATATGCAGATGCACTCTTGATAAAAACCGTTATCTTTAAGGTAGGGGGGAATGAGCATGAATTTCTGGTGGCTTGCCTACGGGCTGATTGTTCTATTTTCGATTATCGGTCTTGTCGGCACAATCTATCTTGCTGGCACACGTGATGAAAAATACGGAAACTCTACGAAACAAAACTTAACGCGTCTTACACTTATTTATGCCGTAGTGATCTTGTTATCGAGCATTGCATTAGCAGTTTATGACTTTATATAGAAAAAGAAGCCCGTTGCTGGGCTTCTTCTCATCCATCAGTCTACTACGATGTTGACGATGGAACGTGGGTTAATGCGGTTAAGGTCGCCATCTTCTTCAAGGACCAAGATAAATCCTCTGTCGATGCCTTGGAACGTGCCTTCGATTGTGAATCCGCCTAACAAAAACACTTCTACTTCTGTCCCGATTCCGATTTTGTCGATAAAGAGCATGTCTGCGCCAACATTATTGCCGCAAGATGAACTTTCCACTTTGCATTTCCAGTTATAGTTTCTTCCCATTTTACTTTCCTACTTTCCTTGCTTTTCTTTTGAAATGATGACTTATTTGTCTTCATTCATTTCTCTATATTCTATTCAGTTTGAGTGGACATGCTCGGGCGAATGAAGGAGGACAAACACCTTTTTTTTCAATGAATCGGGTGAATGACTAGCTCACATAGGGAGGGATTCTGTGAAAAAATCAGCACAGCAGTTATGGACGGTTCAAAAATATAACGTGATGGCAAAAGGCTACCATTATTATAAAAACGTGCAATCGATGGTGAGAGAAGCTGAGACAGAGGAAGATTTTCAAAACGTGATCTCGTACATTCAGGAGCTCGAGTCGCTTTCCTTTGAAAAAAAAGCCGTGATCAATACGTTTGAACATATATGGGGTTATTTCAAAAAGAGTGCGAGCAAGGAGGAAAAAGAGGCTTTCTTCAAAGCTTTGAAACAGTATCGGGAGAATGGCGAGGCTATGAGTGAGAAGCCTCCTGCAGAGCTGATTGATGCGGTTGGCCGCCTGCTTGAAACGTACCCTTCTGCCTATCTTGAGAATTCGGCTTTTTTAAAAAAATAATACAAGGCGGGGTCCGGTACCTAATAGGTGCCGGACCCCGCCTTGTTGTCATTAAATCGCTTCAGTAGAGAGGCGAATCTGCTCTTCGAAGTCAACAATCATGCTGCGCTTATGCTCTTCGCTCCAGCCAAGGATGTCAGCCATCGCGTTGTATACCTCTTCTTTCCATGCATACACCGTATCAATGTCAAAATATAAGGCGGAGATGCGTCGGATTAAGAAGTCAGATGGAGTCGCTGCCATCTCGTTTTCGATGCTGTAGATCAGCTGTGCATACAAGCTTTTCGGCATCGTGTATTTCTTCGCTTCTTCTCCTCGCTCTTTTAGAATCGCATAAACGTCATCGATGTTTGTTCCAAAGCGGTACACCATGTCCTTCGCTTTTTCCGCATCAAGTCCAAGTGCCACGCCTTCTTCTATCTTATCTGCAACAAACGGCTTTAGGTTAATGCTGCCGCCCATTTTCCCGCCTGAGAGCTTCATATGCTCCGTTTGGCAGCCAGGGAACTGTCGTCCATCTTCTTCCTTCAGCTGGCTGGCAACGATATCAACCACTTTTTCCGCCATTTTACGGTAGCCTGTCAGCTTACCGCCTGCAATGGTCAGCAAGCCTGATGGAGAGTGGAACACTTCGTCTTTACGAGAGATTTCAGAAGGGCCTTTCTTCGGCTCATGAATGAGAGGGCGAAGTCCAGACCATGAAGATTCTACATCGTCCTTTGTGATGTTGACAGAAGGGAACATGAAGTTGATCGTGCTCATCACATAGTTCAAATCTTCCTCTGTCATGCCAGGGTTGGCAAGGTCACCTTTGTAGTCGGTATCCGTTGTCCCGACATATGTCTTGCCGCCGCGTGGGATGGCGAACACCATACGGCCGTCCTCTGTGTCATAATAAACAGCTTGCTTCAACGGGAACTTGCTGCCATCAATAACAAGGTGAATCCCTTTTGTATGGTGGATTTCTTTGCCTTCTTTTGAACGGTCCGCCTCGCGCAGAAGATCTACCCATGGACCTGTCGCGTTCACGATTCTCTTTGCATAGATCTCATGTGTTTCGCCAGTCAGCATATCCTCTACGTAAGCGCCGACTGCTTTTTTACCTTTATAAATAAAGCCGGTTACTTTAGAGTAGTTAACCGCCGATGCTCCTCGCTCGACCGCTTCCTTCATGATCTCAAGCGTCAAACGAGCATCATCCGTTTTGTATTCAACATAATATCCGCCGCCTAGCAGCTGATCCTTTTTCAACAACGGCTCTTTCGCCAATGTTTCAGGAACAGAGAGCATCTTGCGTCGTTCTTTGCGCTTTACGCCTGCAAGGAAATCGTACACCTTCAAGCCGATGGACGTAGAGAACTTCCCGAACGTTCCACCTTTATAAAACGGAAGCAGCATCCATTCTGGTGTGGTCACATGCGGGGCGTTTTCGTAAACGATCGCACGCTCTTTGCCGACTTCGGCAACAAGTTTCACTTCAAACTGCTTCAAGTAACGAAGTCCACCATGTACGAGCTTAGTGGATCGGCTGGATGTCCCTGCCGCAAAGTCCTGCATCTCAACAAGCCCAACGTTCAGGCCTCGTGTATGTGCATCTAGCAAAATTCCTGCGCCTGTCACTCCTCCACCAATAACGAGAAGATCCAGCTCGCCTTGTTTCATATGATCTAATACATTTTCTCTCGCTTTGCTCGAAAATGCTGCTGCCATGAACAAATCACTCCCAACAATTTATCTGCTTATAAGTTATGCATTTCTTGCTGTATTTAAACGGCCGGATGAAAAGCGGTTACTGGTGTTATACCCTTTAACGCGATAAAAAACGCAAAAAAGAGGCCACAAAGCGCCTGCTTAAGCCTTTAAGCAGGGTTTGTGGCCTCTCCATGTCTCCAACCGGTCGTTATGAACTTGACTATAGTATACCCTTTATTTACAAAAAATCAAGTACTAGCGCTTGCGTTTGAACGCACGAGTCGCTGTAACAGCATTTTTCCAGCCGTCATACAGGTCTTCACGCTGTTCTTCGTCCATCTTCACGTCAAAGTCGCGTTCTACTTTCCACTTTTCCGCAATCTCACTGCGGTCTTTCCAGAATCCAACCGCAAGACCTGCAAGATAAGCCGCTCCAAGAGCCGTCGTCTCATTAATCTCCGGACGCTCTACTGGAGTGTTGAGGATGTCGGCTTGGAACTGCATGAGGAAGTTGTTCTTCACTGCACCGCCGTCAACACGAAGCTTTTTCAATTTGATGCCAGAATCTGCTTCCATTGCAGAAAGCACATCGCGCGTCTGATAAGCAAGTGACTCGAGCGTTGCACGGATAAAGTGCTCTTTCTCCGTTCCGCGTGTTATGCCGAATACCGCACCGCGTGCATCAGAATCCCAATATGGTGTTCCAAGCCCAACGAATGCCGGAACGACATACACACCGTCTGTTGAATCGACTTTTTCTGCATACTGTTCGCTGTCAGCAGAATTTTTCAGCATGCGCAATCCGTCGCGCAGCCACTGAACCGCAGAACCAGCAACGAAAATACTTCCTTCAAGCGCATACTCCACTTTTCCGTCGATGCCCCACGCAATCGTAGTGAGAAGGCCGTGTTCAGAAGGCACCGCTTTTTCTCCTGTGTTCATGAGCATGAAGCAGCCTGTGCCGTACGTGTTCTTCGCCATTCCTTTCTCGTAGCATGCTTGACCGAAGAGTGCAGCCTGCTGGTCGCCAGCAATCCCTGCGATCGGAATGTTCTCGCCGAAGAAATGATGGTTGACCGTGTGTGCGTATACTTCAGAAGACGATTTCACTTCAGGCAGCATGGAAGCTGGCACACCTAAAATGTCAAGAAGCTCTTCGTCCCATTTCAGGTCGTAAATGTTGTACATGAGCGTACGTGATGCGTTAGAGTAATCTGTCACGTGCGCTTCGCCGCCGGAAAGCTTCCATACGAGCCATGTGTCGATTGTACCGAACAGCAGGTCGCCTTTTTCCGCTTTTTCACGCGCTCCTTCTACGTTATCCAAAATCCATTTTACTTTTGTTCCAGAGAAGTATGCGTCGATCAAGAGCCCTGTCTTTTCACGGAACTTGTCGTTCAGCCCTTGCTCTTTTAGCTCATCGCAGATTTCTGCTGTCTGGCGTGACTGCCAGACGATCGCGTTGTAGATGGGACGGCCTGTGTTCTTGTCCCACACTACTGTTGTTTCGCGCTGGTTCGTGATTCCGATCCCAGCGACTTCGTTTGCATCCGTTTGTGTTTTTAATAAAACGTCCGCGATTACAGCAAGCATCGAGCTCCAGATTTCATCAGCGTTATGCTCTACCCAGCCTGGCTTAGGGAAATGCTGCTTGAATTCTTTTTGAGCGATTTCCACGATTTCTCCGGCTTTGTTGAAAAGGATGGCTCTTGAGCTAGTTGTTCCTTGGTCGAGCGCGATAATGTACTTTTTTTCCATGTAATGGTTCCTCCTCTAGATATGTTTTCTAGTTTCTTTTTATAACTTTGTTGATGTAAGAACTCGGCGAGGACGTTGCCCTCCGTTACAGGTGCACGCTTTCCGCGGGGTGAGCGGTGAGCCCTTCCGTCGCACGCGCCTTTGGAAGGTCTCACCTGTCTCACTCATCCCGCTGGAGCCGGCACCTTTCACTGCGGTCAACTTATTCAATGGAGCAATCATAGTTGCTAATTTACTGTGCAGCACAATTTCTAAGAAGAACAAAATCTTTTTCAATGTTGTTATTATTTTTTGAAACCGTAAAACCAACACTATTTAAAAAATTAGTTCTTGATCTTGTCTCCGTGTTTGATGGCGTGTGTGCCTTTTTTGCCGAGCATCATGGATGCGATGAGGAGTACGGCTGATGCGGCTGTCCATGCCCAGAATAGGGTTGTGATTTCGCCTTTGAATACGGCTTGGTAGAAAAGGGCTCCGAATACACCGCCGAAGATTGGCCCGATAACAGGGATCCAGGCATAGCCCCAGTTCGATCCGCCTTTGCCAGCGATCGGAAGGATGAAATGCGCGATGCGAGGTCCTAGGTCACGTGCCGGGTTGATCGCGTATCCTGTTGTACCGCCTAGTGATAAACCAATTGCGACGATAAAGAAGCCGACTATTAAAGGATTTAACCCTTCTGTAAATTTATTCGCTCCGATTGATAAAAGTCCGACCAGCAAAACGGCTGTTCCGATAAACTCTGATAATACGTTTGAGAACGTGTGCGGGATAGCAGGGTCTGTTGAGAAGACGCCTAGCTTGGTCGCTTTGTCCTCTGTTGCTGCCCAGTGCGGCAGGAAATGCAAGTAAACGACTGTTGCTCCTAAAATAGCTCCAAGCATCTGTGCAATGATATAGCTTGGTACATCTGCCCAAGGAAATTCTCCGATTGAAGCAAGTCCGAGCGTTACAGCCGGGTTAAGATGGGCACCGCTGACACTGCCGACAGCATAAACACCGATTGATACAGCTAGACCCCAAGCAAGAGCAACAACAATCCAACCCCCGCCTTGTGCCTTCGATTTATTTAGGCTTACGTTTGCGACAACCCCGCCCCCGAATATGATGAGTAGCATGGTGCCGATTAATTCTCCGATAAATGGTGTCATGAAGACATCCTCCTTTTAAGCGTTTTCATTTTTTATAAAAATAACGGACAAAAAAAGACCCACGAAAAAACAAACCGTACTGATGTAAGGCCGCTTTTGTGGATCTCCATTTTCTCCGTCACATTTATGAACTTGTCCCCTATTATAGCAGGAATGTAAACGTTGTCAAATGGTTATCGTGAAATAAATCAGATCCACAATTCGGGATTGGAAGTCGTGACCGCTTCTGCACCTGCATCAAGCGCCATTCGGACGTTTTCCTTTGTTCGTATCAATCCGCCGGCAATGACCGGTGTACCTGAGGCATTCTTTACCTCTCTTATAATTTCCGGCATGATGCCTGGAAGGACTTCTAAAAAGTCAGGCTGTGCACGTTCCACAATTTTATAGCTCGTTTCAAGGGCGATCGAGTCCAGGAGGAACAGACGCTGGATGGCGATCATGTTCTTTTTTTTCGCTTTAATGATGCAATTCGATCTGGTGGAAATGATCCCGGCAGGCTTGAAATCCTGTGCGAGAAATTCGACGGCATACTCGTCGGCTTTTAAGCCGTTGATTAAATCGAGATGCACAAGTACTTTCTTTTTGCTGGCATGTCCCATCTGCAGCATGAATTTCAGCTGGCTGATATGGGCGTCGAGGCAGATGATGTATTCATAATCTGATTTCAGCAGCTTCTCAAAATCCTTCATCTTTCTAGCTGCCGGCAATACGGATTGTCCGAAAAAACTCATATCACTCCCCCCAGATCATTTTTGCACACACGATTAACATTCTTTACCAAATCAAACATTCCTCTTTTCAATATGCATTTCTCCAAGTTTTCCCTCTATTTTGCTTGCTAAACAAGTAACTGTCATCCAAAATAAAAAGTATAGGATAATGACCTAAAAATGTCCATATCACTTACAGGAGGGATACGGTGTCCACTGTTGCTCTAACCAAAAAGAAGAAAAAGAGGCTAAAGCATTTAAAGAAAGAACAGCCACCAGCCCCGCTATTTATAAGAATACTTACATACATAGCCGGTGCTCTCGGCGCTACGCTTATTGTTTCCATTGTGCTGCTCAATTTATATGAGAACCATTACGTGCTGCGCATCTTATACTGGACCCTAATCATGGGCTCGATATTCGGCTTAATGAGCGTCTTTTTTACGTGGTTGTTCGATTTAATGGGTATCATCGGCAAGTTGTTTTTTGGATTGCTGGCGATTGCCTTATTCGTATTGTTTCTCTTTTCAATAAGAGAGGCGTATTACCTCGTTCAGGATAAAAAAGCGTTTGACAGCAAGCAATGTCCAACAGTTAACGGAATACCCCGCCATGCTGATTTTGATGATGATTACATCTATTTAGAGGGCTTCGATATAAATGGGGAATCTTATAGCACGCTTGAGCTTTTTATTGACAAA
Source organism: Fictibacillus iocasae (assembly GCF_042665465.1). Taxonomy (NCBI): domain Bacteria; kingdom Bacillati; phylum Bacillota; class Bacilli; order Caryophanales; family Fictibacillaceae; genus Fictibacillus; species Fictibacillus iocasae. The sequence goes on from NZ_JBHTCP010000013.1 coordinate 176,922, forward strand.
AGCTTTTATGTTAACGAGTTGGAAGGCGAATCTGTTACCGTTACCTATTTGCCTCGAACTAAATATGTGGTTAGTGTACATGCGGATGATTGGGAATAAAAGAGGTCTCGTGAAAAAAAGGCATGATTGAAATTGCGCGCCATTTTGATTTAATTTTCTGCTGATTCGCGCGCTTGCGCGCGAATTCCCCATCAAAATTATTATTTTCGCGCCCCTTACATAAGTTTGTGCGCCAAATCTTAACACATATAAAAAGGCAAACCGGCCGTTGAGCTGGTTTGCCTTTTTTCATTACTTTTGTGCTGCTACATCGATTCGGTTGATTGCTTTTTTCAAAGCAAGCTCCGCGCGGGCGAAGTCGACGTCGTCCTGCTTGCTGCCGGCGAGGCGCTTTTCAGCACGCTCTTTCGCAGCTTTTGCACGGTCTACTTCGATCTCGCCTGCAGCTTCTGCTGACTCAGCCAAAATCGTCACTTTTTCAGGTCGCACTTCAATAAATCCGCCACTAACGGCCACGTAGTGTGTTTTCCCATCTTCTTCATGCACGCGAACGGCACTGATGGTTAAAGGGGCAACGAGGGGAATGTGCCCTGGCAGGATGCCGAGCTCCCCGCTCTTTGCTTTCGCGCTGACCATTCTCGCATTTCCTTCAAACACAGGACCATCAGGGGTGACTACACTTACTTGAATGGTTTTCATTCAGATGAACCCCTTTCAGGCTTTAGGCCAAAGTTTTCGCTTTTTCAAGAACGTCCTCAATAGAACCTACGAGGTGGAATGCTGATTCCGGAAGATCATCGTATTTTCCTTCAAGGATTTCTTTGAATCCGCGAACGGTTTCTTTAACTGGAACGTAAGAACCTTTTTGTCCAGTGAACTGTTCCGCAACGTGGAAGTTTTGGGACAAGAAGAACTGGATACGGCGCGCACGTGATACAACAAGCTTATCATCTTCAGAAAGCTCGTCCATACCAAGGATCGCGATGATATCTTGAAGCTCTTTATAGCGCTGCAATGTTGCCTGTACTTGACGAGCAACGTTGTAGTGCTCTTCTCCAACGATTTCAGGTGAAAGCGCACGAGAAGTAGAAGCCAATGGGTCTACCGCAGGGTAAATACCCATTGCTGTTAGTTTACGCTCAAGGTTCGTTGTTGCATCCAAGTGAGCGAACGCTGTCGCTGGAGCTGGATCCGTGTAGTCATCCGCCGGTACGTAGATCGCCTGGATGGATGTTACAGAACCTGTTTTCGTCGATGTGATACGCTCTTGAAGCTGACCCATCTCTGTTGCAAGTGTCGGCTGGTAACCTACCGCTGAAGGCATACGTCCAAGAAGGGCGGATACTTCAGAACCGGCTTGCGTGAAGCGGAAGATGTTGTCGACGAAGAATAGAACGTCTTGTCCTTCTTCATCACGGAAGTATTCTGCCATAGTCAAACCAGAAAGAGCGATACGTGCACGTGCTCCTGGCGGCTCGTTCATCTGGCCGAATACCATCGCTGTTTTCGAAATAACGCCGGAATCGCTCATCTCGTGGTAAAGATCATTTCCTTCACGAGTACGCTCACCAACACCTGCGAATACGGAGATACCGCCGTGTTCTTGAGCGATGTTGTTGATCAATTCCTGGATAAGAACCGTTTTACCTACACCCGCACCACCGAAAAGGCCGATTTTTCCACCTTTTACGTAAGGAGCGATCAGGTCAACTACCTTGATTCCTGTTTCAAGAATCTCAGTCTTTGTTGTTAGTTCATCAAATGAAGGTGCTGCACGGTGGATCGGGTCACGGCGAACATCTGCCGCTACGTCTTCTTTCAAGTCGATCGGGTCACCAGTTACGTTGAATACGCGTCCAAGTGTCGCGCTTCCTACTGGAACGGAGATTGGCTTGCCAGAGTCAACGATTTCCATTCCACGTACAAGACCGTCAGTGGAATCCATCGCGATCGTACGCACCATGTTGTCGCCTAGGTGAAGTGCTACTTCAAGAGTAAGATCTACACCTTCAGCGTTAACTTTTAAAGCGTTAAGCAGTTCTGGAAGCTGGCCTTCGAACTTTACGTCTACGACCGGTCCAAGAATCTGAGTAATATAGCCTTTATTCATCGGGTTCCCTCCTATCTTGACATCTCGGGCTTTTATGCCGAACGTCTATTCAAGTGCTGCTACACCGCCGACGATTTCCGTGATTTCCTGCGTGATCGCTGCTTGACGCTCTCGGTTGAAGGAAAGTGTCAGCTGGCCGATCAGCTCGTTCGCGTTGTCGGTTGCATTCTTCATCGCAGTCATACGTGAAGCGTGCTCGGCTGCTTTTGCATCCAATAATGCACCGTAAATCAGGCTTTCTGCATACTGAGGCAGAAGCACTTCGAGAATTTCGTCCTCTGAAGGCTCATACTCATACGAAGCTTTTGATTTTCCAGAATCAAGGTCTGTCAGTGGAAGAAGCTTCTTCTCTGTCAGATCGTTCTGGATGGCACTTACGAAATGGTTGTAGTACATGTAAAGCTCGTCGAACGTACCGTCTGCATAAAGGCTGACTGCTTTGCTCGCGATCGCTTTAATATCCGCGAATGAAGGCTGATCCGCAACACCAGTGATGCTGTCGAGGATGTTCATCTTACGGCTTTTGAAAAAGTTCACGCCTACTTTACCGACCACGATCAAGGCGTACTCGTCAGCTGACTTGTGGCGCTCTTGAATGGTACGGAAAACGTGGCGAAGAATGTTTGAGTTGTAAGCTCCGGCAAGTCCGCGGTCCGCCGTTACGACGAAATAACCCGTTTTCTTTACCGGCCTTGAGATCAGCATGGAATGGCGCGCAGAGCTGGAGCCAGACGCGATGCTCCCGACTACCTCCTGGATTTTGTCCACATAAGGGCCGAAAGACTTGGCGTTCTGCTCGGCACGGTTCAGCTTAGCCGCTGAAACCATCTCCATCGCCTTCGTGATCTGCATAGTCTTTTTCGTTGAATCGATACGTGCTTTGATATCTCTCAATGCCATCTTCGTAATTCACCACCTTTATAGGTAGTTTAAAACTCCGGTTCGCATGCCCTTCGTATTTCTTCGTTGCGTCGGTGCTCCGGTTCTCATTTGGCAAACCAAACTCCGATCCTCGCACCTTCCGCGCCTCGAACTACTCGCGCCTGCAAATCCTCGTTTTAAACATCCTACATTTTATAAAAGCTGGTTGCATGCCCTTCGCCGCCTGGCAAAGACATACGTAAGAAATGGTGCAGAGCCCATCTCCGGGACGAAGCTCTGCTGTATTATGGTCTGCTTTAGAAGACCGTTGCTTAAAATGTCTTTAAAAAAACATCTTCGAGTAAGTTGATTGCAGTGTAAGGTGCCGACTCCTGCAGGATAAATGGGACAGGTGAGACCTTCCAATGGCGCTTGGCTAGCGGAAGGGCTCACCGCCCACCCTGCGGAAAGCGTGCACCTGTAACGGAAATCAACGTTTCCCTCACGGCAAACAGTCTTACATAATCAGTTTTTTATAACTTAAGCGAAAGTCTTCTTGAACGCTTTAATTGCATTATCAAGGCTATCATCTTCAGGAAGCTTACCAACTGTTTTAAGGTGTGTTAACACATCTTTGCTGTTTGCTTCCATGTGAGCGTAAAGTGCTTCTTCAAAACGGCTTACATCTTCAACAGCTACATCATCAATGTATCCGCGAGTCAATGCATAAAGAATCGCTACCTGATATTCAACCTTAAGCGGCTTGTGAAGTCCTTGCTTTAGTACTTCAACCGTACGTGCGCCACGGTTTAGCTTCGCTTGTGTTGCTTTATCAAGGTCAGAACCGAACTGAGCGAACGCTTCTAGCTCACGGTATGAAGCAAGATCCAGACGAAGTGTACCAGATACCTTGCTCATCGCTTTGATCTGTGCTGCTCCCCCTACGCGGGATACAGAGATACCTGCGTTGATCGCTGGACGAACTCCGGAGAAGAACAAGTCAGACTGCAAGAAGATCTGTCCGTCTGTGATGGAGATAACGTTTGTCGGAATGTATGCCGATACGTCAGATGCTTGCGTTTCAATGAACGGAAGCGCTGTGATCGATCCTCCGCCAAGCTCGTCGCTAAGCTTCGCTGCACGCTCGAGTAAGCGTGAGTGAAGGTAGAAAACGTCCCCTGGATAAGCTTCGCGGCCTGGAGGACGGCGAAGAAGTAGAGAAAGCTCACGGTAAGCAGCTGCCTGCTTAGAAAGATCATCATAAATGATAAGGACGTGCTTTCCATCCCACATGAACTCTTCTGCCATAGAAACCCCAGCATAAGGAGCTAGGAATAGCATTGGAGCTGGCTGTGAAGCAGATGCTGTTACAACGATTGTGTAATCAAGCGCACCATGCTGGCGAAGTGTTTCTACTACGCCTGCAACCGTTGATTCTTTTTGTCCGATAGCTACATAGATACAGATCATGTCTTGATCTTTTTGGTTAAGGATCGTGTCGATCGCGACAGCTGTTTTACCAGTCTGACGGTCACCGATGATCAATTCACGCTGTCCGCGTCCAATTGGAACAAGAGCGTCAATCGCCTTGATACCTGTTTGAAGCGGCTCATGAACGGATTTACGAGCCATTACGCCTGGAGCTTTTTGCTCGATCGGGCGAGTTTTCTTCGTGTCGATTGGGCCTTTTCCGTCTAGCGGAAGTCCAAGCGGGTTCACGACACGTCCAAGAAGTTCTGGTCCTACAGGAACTTCCATGATGCGTCCAGTACGCTTTACTTCGTCTCCTTCACGGATTTCAGCGTATGGTCCAAGGATGATGATACCTACGTTGTTTTCTTCTAGGTTCTGGGCCATACCCATAACACCGTTAGAGAATTCAACAAGCTCACCGGCCATAACGTTGTCTAATCCATGGGCGCGAGCGATACCGTCACCAACCTGGATGACTGTACCTACATCGTTTACTTCGATTTCAGATTGATAATTTTCAATCTGCTTTTTAATTAACGCACTGATTTCTTCAGCTTTGATGCTCATGAATTTTCACCCCTATCTTTCTAGCTTCGGACTGAAGCTAATTGACGTTCGATTCGATCAAGTTTACCGCTGACAGAGCCGTCAAAAATACGGTTCCCGATGCGGATTTTCATGCCGCCGATCAGCGACGGTTCGATAATATTTTCAATGCGCAGCTTTTTGCCGAGGCGCGCTGTAAATGTCTTTTCCAGCTCAGCTGTTTCATCAGCTGAAAGCGGTCGGACAGAGTACACCTTTGCGTCTGCAACGCCTTGCGCGTCGTTGGCCAAGTTAATGAACTGGTCAGCCATCTCTCCGATTAAAGAGATTCGGTTGCGGTCAACCAGCAAGAACAGCGTGTTCATAACTGGAGTCGAAAGCTCAGCTCCGATGCTGTCTTTTACAAGCTCTTTTTTCTGAGATGTTGTTACCTTTGGATGAGCAAGAACCTTCATGAGATCCTTATTCGAGCTGATGACGCTCTTAACGAGGCGCAATTCATCAGCCGTTTTCTCCAAGTTCTCTGTCCCAGCGATATCAAAAAGAGCGAGCGCGTAACGTTTTGCCACTACAGCCAGATCTTTGCTCATCGAGACTCGCCTACCTCTTGAAGGTATTCGTTAATCAGCTTCTCTTGAGCTTGTCCGTCTAGTTCTTTTGCAATAACTTTAGAAGCGATCATAACGGATAATGACGCCACTTCTTCACGAAGAGCAGCCACAGCTTTTTCTTTTTCAGACGCGATGTCAGAGATTGCCGATTCTTTCACACGTTCCGCTTCAGCACGAGCAGCAGCGATGATTGTTTCGCCTTGCGCTTCACCTTGCTTTTTCGCGTTTTCGATAATAGCTTTCGCTTCTTCTTTCGCGTTCTTCAGCTCTTGAATTTGGTTGTCCAAATAGTTTTGAGCTTCTTTGCGGCTTGTTTCAGCAGCCGTGATTTCATTGTTGATATGATGCTGGCGCTCTTTCATGATTCCCATTAACGGTCCCCATGCGTATTTGCGCAGCAATAGCATTAATACTAAAAAAGCAGCTAACTGGACGAGAATGTCGCCAGTGTTTAATCCACCTGTAGCAGCACCTAAAATTAAGGATTGCACAGCTTTTCCTCCCTTCAGTGGTCATACATAAGGAAAGGCGAAGGTTCCATCTATGAAACAAGCTTCGCCCCTGTATATAGATCCTTTAGATAAACAATGTTTTTAGTTGAATTACTTAGAGCCTAGCGCGATGAACGCGATAACTACTCCGATGATCGGAAGGGCTTCAACTAGTGCTACCCCGATAAACATTGTTGTTTGAAGAGTACCGCGAAGTTCTGGCTGGCGAGCAATCCCCTCTACTGTACGTCCAACGATCAAACCGTTACCAATACCTGCACCTAGTGCTGACAAACCGATAGCAATTGCAGCTGCAATAAGATGTTCCATTGTGAAATTTCTCCCTTCAATTTCCCTAAAGTTTTTTATTAAAATTAGTTCCTGTTAAACAGAAACTGATAATTCACGTGTTTCTTAGTGATCGTGGCTCACCTTGTGGGCAAGATAAACCATGGTCAGCATCGTAAAGATGAATGCCTGGATCGCACCGACAAAGACTGAGAAGCCCTGCCATACGATCATCGGGAAGAACCCGAGAATGCCGGAGAAGATGCCTTGGTGTGACATGCCGACAAGCAGCCCTAGCAGGATTTCACCCGCATAGATGTTTCCGTAAAGACGAAGTCCAAGCGTCAATGTGTTCGCAAATTCTTCAATGATCTTTAACGGGAACAAGAATTTCATCGGTCTGAAGAATTCAGCGCCGTATTCTTTTACACCTTTCATCTTAACGCCATAGTAGTGCGTAAGTGCCACCACCATAACCGCAAGTGTAAGCGTAATGGTCGGGTCAGCTGTTGGCGATTTCCACCACAGTTCCCCATCCCACATGATGGCGAATGGAAGTCCAAGCATGTTGGAGACGAAAATGTACATTAACAGCGTGAGCCCTAATGTAAGAAAGCGTCCGCCTGTATGCCAGTCCATCGTGCTGTTGATGATTCCTTTAACGAAATCAACGACCCACTCTAGAAAGTTCTGCATTCCGCCCGGCCTCATGGCTAAGGAGCGAGTTGCTAAAACGGCGATAATAAAGACGATGGCAGATGATACTAAAATCATTAATACATTGGACAAGTTAAAAGATAATCCCATCCATTCTACAATTGGAGCATGATGTTCCACTTTTAGTTCACCTCTTTTCCTTTGAAGTTCGAGTAGCTCGAGTTAGTGAATCTATTAACATGATAATGTAGACTGACATCAGTCCCATTACCACACTTAACAAATGAAAATGTTCCGGATACCGCTGTGCGATAAGAACAGCGAGGCCTGCCGTAACGAGCCTGGCAAGAGAACCGAGTGTTTTAACCTTCTCTCCTGAGGCAACCGCTTGTCCAAAACGGCCGATCTTAGAATACATGTTCCACAGATTATACAAGCTGAACACCGTCCCGAGTGCCAATCCTAAAAAGACGCTCTTGTACTCTGTAAACGCATATCCGAGGACAAAAAAAGAGAGCGAAAACAGCGTGTATTTAAAATATCTTGCGTACGTCGCGCTGTATTCTGTCATTTCTGCCCGTCCTCTGAGAAGTTGTTGATGAGGCGGATCGTTCCATAAACACCTGTAGCAAGGCCTAGAAACAACCCTAAAATGAGGAAAATCGGAAAACCAGTTTCTATGTACGAGTCGATCCATCGCCCTCCGAAAAGGCCGATCAATATGCATCCGACAAGCTGAGAAAGAATGCCAGTCATCAAAGCCATTGCTTTATAAGGCCGTTTCTTGCTCATATTCCGGACTCCTCTCCTCAGGAATTTGGAAGTTCACAGAATGTGTCAAATCCTTGACAACACTGTAATGAAAACCTTACCATATTCCCTTTGTAAGAATACAATAGTGACAAATTGATGTCAACGCAATATAGGGTATTTGTTTAAATAAATTGTGGAAATTTTGTGGCTTATTTGCTTTGTGAAAAGTACATGAGGTGAAGTAGTTTTGGGTGTTTTGAATGATTGTTTTGTAAGCTTCGCTTCTTACTCAGAATTCACAAAAGAGGTTGATTTCCGTTTCAGTCGCACGCTTTCCGCGGGGTGTGGCGAAAAGCAGGAAAGGCTCGTTCAGCCCCGACAAGCAAATGAGGAAGGGACCAGTAAGTCGCTCTTTGACTTATTGGGCACTTCCTCATTTGACATAGAGGGGCTAGCCATTTCTGCTGGACATGGTGAGCCCTTTTGTCGCTACGCGCCTTTAAAAGGTCTCACCTGCCCACTCATGCCGCTGGAGTCGGCGCCTTTCACTGCAATCAACCAAATCAGGGTGAATTACGAACATAATCTCTAACAAATCCCTCTCATCTTCGGAGTATATTTTGTAGAGCTTCTAAATTAGGAAGGGGGTTTTCATAACATTTCCTTTTTCTGTGAATACTTCTTTTATATACATATGAAAGGGGTTATTGGTTATGTTTAAAAAAACTGCGGCTGTGTTGTGTGTGTTGGTGTTGCTTGCGGCGTGTGGGGGGAAGGAGCCTAAGACGGAGGAGAGCTCTCAGAAATTGAGCAAGATGAATACGGGAAATTATCAGGAACAGCTTCGCACGGATGTTTCCTCTCCTCCTTCTGGGAAGAACGATTACTTTCATTGGGGCAGCATTGCGGTTCGGGAAACAAAGAAAAAGTATCCAGATGCACAGGTTAAGGATTATGGATATGAAGGGCGCGATGTGAATAAGGACGGATCGGTCATCGACTCGTTCAACTTCAACATCATGGAAAACAATACAAAGCGTGTTGTGCGGACGAGCGTGCTTCATGAGCCGGGCAGCAGCAAAGCGCTCGATGTTTTGTTTGAAGAGCAGGGTTGAGTTGGTTGAGAGGCTGTTCTATATGCTGTGATTGCGGCGTCTAGGATCGCTTTTTATTTGGGTGATGGAGATTGCCTAAATAGGTGAAATGATTTAACTTTTCGTTGAATTGCTGTGACTTTGCGTTGGATTGCTTTAACTTTTATCAAACTTGTAGTGAAAAATCCGTGAATTGTTGTAACATCTTAAAAAAGTGTTGTGATAGATCATTTTAGACCTGAATATTCATTGAAAATTAGACTTCAGAATCAATATCCTTACCGGAACAAGTCAAAAAACCGGCTTTCCCTGCCCAACCTGGCGGCGGAGGCCGGTTTTCGTCTTTCATTTAGAGCATTTTGTTTATCGCTGACGTCGTCCAGACCTTCTTTCTTGTATCCCATCCATGGATTGTTGTGACTTTTCGTTGAATTGCTGTGACTTTTTCCAAACTTGTAGTGAAAAATCCGTGAATTGTTGTAACTTCTTTAAATTGTGTTGTGTGGGTGCCAATTCGTATTAATAAATGGCTCTTAACAAGTTAAAAAACCGGTTTTCCCTGCCGAATTTGGAGGCGGTGGCCGGTTTTCCGCTTTTATTTTAGTAAGTAAATCCAAAATATGTCGTGTTGGGTTCTAATCGCATTAGAAAAAGCTCTTTATAAGTTAAAAAACCGGCTTTCGCTGCTCAAATTGAGCGGCGATGGCCGGTTTTCCTCTTTAAAATATGACAATTACTTCGTTCCGTACAGTCTGTCACCAGCGTCGCCGAGTCCTGGCACGATGTAGCCGTGGTCGTTCAGCTTTTCATCGAGTGCAGCTAAGTAGATATCTACGTCCGGGTGCTCGTCCTGGATGACTTTTACGCCTTCTGGTGCGGCAACTAGGCACATGAGCTTAATGTTTTTAGCGCCTCGGTTTTTGATCGAATCGATTGCCGCAGCAGCTGATCCGCCAGTCGCGAGCATCGGGTCGATCACGATGAAGTCGCGTTCTTCCACGTCAGATGGAAGCTTCACGTAGTATTCCACCGGTGTCAGTGTTTCAGGGTCACGGTAAAGACCGACGTGGCCCACTTTTGCTGCAGGCACCATCTTTAAAATTCCGTCGACCATACCCAGGCCAGCGCGAAGAATCGGAACAAGCCCAAGCTTTTTCCCTGCGATAACGTTCATTTTCGCTTCGGCAACAGGTGTTTTGACAAGCACTTCTTCCAATGGAAGATCGCGTGTAATTTCAAACGCCATCAGGCCGGCTACCTCGTCCACAAGCTCGCGGAACTCCTTCGTACCCGTTCTCTCATCACGGATGTGTGTCAGCTTATGCTGGATAAGCGGGTGATCCAGTACATGTACTTTCCCCATTCTTAGCACTCCTTTTTATGTAAATGTTTTGTCGTTCTATTTAAGCATCTCTAGCATTTTACAGAAAAACGTTACGAGCCGCAACTATATTAGAGAATTACCAGATTTAAGTAAAGAACATTAAATAAATGTAAGAAAATTATTAATACAATCGAATTCGGCAAATTCCATGTTAGTATAAAAGCCGCATGCTATAAATGTGCTTTCATTATGAAAGGAAGTGCTGCAATGAACCAAACTAAAAAGGTCTATTTCAACGAAATCCATTTCTTACGCGCATTCGCATGTCTTGGCGTTTTACTTGTCCATGTTACAGCGGTTTATTATACCCAGCATGGAGATGTGCATAATTGGCTAACGTTCATGCTGAATCAGCTCGGCCGTTTTGGCACACCGACTTTTGCCGTCATCAGCGGTTTTCTGCTGTTTTTTCAGGTTCGCAACAAAGGATTTGATGCAAAGCGGTTTATTCAGTCACGAACGGTGAAAATCATATCTCCTTTTATCATTTGGAGTATTTTTTATTTACTCGTTACGAAATATATACTAAAAGGCACATGGCCAGCAGATCCTAAAGTGTTTCTTTATCAGTTCACATTAGGCGAGTCATTTTATCATTTGTACTTTATGGCCATCGTTATTCAGTTTTACTTTTTATTTCCGTTTCTTCAGTTGATTCGAAGCAAAAAAGCTTGGTGTGTGGCACTTGTTGTCGCGGCAATCATTAACAGCTATTTTACTGACATCTCTCATAGCGTTCTGTTTGACGGCGTCATTGCCAGAGTGATTGTCGATAAAGTATTCTTCCTTCACTGGATTTTCTTCTTTGTGTTTGGCGGATTCATGGCTTATCACTGGGAAGAAGTGGTTCGCGTCTCACAAAAGCACAAATGGCTTTTCGCCGTATTGGCGGCAGCTGTATATGCCGGTGCTGTCTGGGAGTACAAGCTAATGGGAAGCGTACCGTCTAAACGCTTGACGAATTTCGTGAATTTACCGATTCTCTCGTTCGCAACGATCGGGCTTTATCCTTATTTCCAAAAAGCACGCTGGCTGAAAGAGCGTCTTTACACAGTCGGAACACTTTCCATGGGCATTTACCTGGTGCATCCGTTTATTCTGGTGATTCTGCAGCGCATCGTGCCTGAACACATGTGGGCAACGCGCGGACTGCCGCTCATGTTCATCATCGTTCTTGTCCTGTGTGTGTCCATGGTGAGACTGATCCAGGTCCTGCCTAACCATCAATATATTATTCCTGTGCCATCACCGAAAAAGAAAAGCCCATCCGATTCACAGGAAAAACGCTACAACCAACAGCAAAAACCAGTCTCCGTTTAAGAGACTGGTTTTTTTTTGCTTCCGTGGCCAAAAAATTTAACGAACATAGTGTAAGGGCAACTAAGGCTGACTTAAGTCAGCCAAGTTTTCTTTACACTATAGGAATGCATAACTTTTTTGCAAGATGATTACTCGACGTGGCAAAAAAGTTAACCAACATAGTGTAAGGGCAACTAAGGCTGACTTAAGTCAGCCAAGTTTTCTTTATTTGCGTGCTAGGATCATGAATAGGGTAATCATCGTGAACGCCGTGAAGGCTAAAAACGGGATGGTGATGAAGCCTGCATAGTTGATGTACTGACCGGAGCATGGGACGCCGGATGTGCAGAGCTCGAAGCCTCTCATCGCCGGCACCTTTTGCAGCAAATAATGGTACCCTGACAGCAGCATTCCCATCACGGCGATTGGGAGTACATATAAGGTGATGCTGCGGTCATTGCGGTACGCCGCGATCCCAAGCCAGAGAGCAAGCGGATACATCAGAATACGCTGATACCAGCAAAGGCTGCATGGTATAAAGCCTTTTACTTCGCTGAAATAAAGACTGCCGAGCATGGCCGCAATAGCCGTCAGCCACGCGGCAAACAACGGCCGGTTCATTACTTCTTCTCCTTGGCTGCGTCATCGACCATTTTTTTCAGGTCATCCAGCGATTTTCCGGTAAACTCCTGGCCGTCAACGAAAAGAGTCGGTGTGCTTTTAACACCAAGCTCGCTCACGATGTCTTTATCGGTTTCAAACGCTTTTTTTGCTGCGCTTTCTTTGTAAGCTGCTCTCACTTTTTCAGCGTCCTCTTTGGAAGACACCCCTTCAAGAATGCTCGTCAGCTTGTCTTCTGTGAAAATGTCTTCCTTTTCAGCCGCATGGTCGTCTGGCTGCTCATCGTATAGCTGGTGATGGAATTTCCAGAACGTTTCATTGCCAAGCTCCTTGTACACCGCTTCGGCAAACTGGGCAGAGCGCTCAGAGTCTATGTTGATGAACGCGTAGTTCATGAAATAAAATTTCACCTTGCCTGTTTGGATCATTTCCTTTTCAATAACAGGGAAAAGCTGCTCGTCAAAGTTTTTGCATGCCGGGCACTTGTAGTCGCCAAACTCGATCATCTCAACCGGCGCCTTTTCATCGCCCAAAAACGGCTGACCTGCATAGTTGATATCGTTCTTTTGTGAGGTGCTATCCTTTTTGAACGCCCCCGAAAAAATGAGGATCGCCGCCAGTGCAGCTGTGATGCCCACCGCGAGAATGATCCAGCCGGATGATCCTGATTTCTTTACAGTCTTCTTGTTATGATTTTTCTTATTCCCCATAATCCACCTCGAAACGTGATGTCTTTCTTTACTCACTATTTTAAAGTATATCAACTAAAAAGTAAAAAACGCCCTCTTGGCTTGGAGGGCGTTTCTCGGAAATTATTCGTAAAGCTTGTACTTGCCTGCGAGCTTTTCGACGCGGGCGGCGGCTTCCTTCAGCTTTTCTTCGTCTTCGATGTTCTTGAGCACGAGTCCAATAATCGATGCGATCTCGTCCATGTCTTCCAGACCGAAGCCGCGTGATGTGACCGCTGCCGTTCCGATGCGGATGCCGCTCGTGACAAACGGGCTTTCTGTATCAAACGGTATCGTGTTCTTGTTCGTCGTGATGCCGATGTCATCCAGTGCTTTTTCCGCCACTTTACCAGTCAGGGCGAGCTGGCTCACATCCACTAAAAGCAAGTGGTTGTCCGTTCCGCCTGAAACGATCGTCAACCCTTCTTTTTGCAAAGAATCTGATAAGCGTGCTGCGTTATCGACGATATTCTGCGCGTACGTGCGGAACTCGTCTGTCAGTGCCTCACCGAACGCGACGGCTTTTGCTGCGATTACGTGCATGAGCGGGCCGCCCTGGATGCCAGGGAAAATGGATTTGTCGATTTTCTTTGCATACTCCTCTTTGCAAAGGATCATGCCGCCGCGAGGTCCTCGCAGCGTTTTGTGCGTGGTTGTTGTCACAAAGTCGGCATAAGGCACAGGGTTTTCGTGCAGTCCTGCTGCCACGAGGCCGGCGATGTGCGCCATATCGACCATAAGGTACGCTTCTACCTCGTCTGCTATCTGACGGAACTTTTTGAAGTCGATCGCACGCGGATACGCGCTGGCTCCTGCCACGATTAGCTTCGGCTTATGCTCGATCGCTTTCTGGCGCACGTCTTCGTAATCGATTTTCTGTGTTTCTTTATCTACACCGTATTCTACAAAATTGTACTGAATGCCCGAGAAGTTCACATGGCTGCCGTGTGTCAGATGGCCGCCGTGAGACAGGTTCATTCCGAGGACCGTGTCGCCTTGCTCAAGGATTGTGAAATAAACGGCCATGTTTGCCTGAGCCCCTGAGTGCGGCTGAACGTTCGCGTGGTCGGCGCCGAAAATTTTCTTCGCTCGGTCACGTGCTAGGTCCTCTACTACATCAACATGTTCACAGCCGCCGTAATAGCGGCGACCCGGATAGCCTTCTGCATATTTGTTCGTCAGCACAGACCCCTGTGCCTGCATGACCGCCTCACTGACAAAGTTTTCGGATGCGATAAGCTCTATCTTCGTGCGCTGGCGTTTCAGTTCATCCTGAATGGCGTTGAAGACTTCCTGATCTTGGCTTCTAAGCTGTTCCATCTTAGCTCCCCCTTATGTACAATGTGTTTTTTTTGTGTTTTCATCTGTATTGTAACATTACTTTCGCTTCTGCAACTCCCTCACTATTTTATTATTACTCGTTAATTTTGAAAATTCTTTTAGTTGTAGCGGGTTGCTGAGGCGGTGCGAAAGGGTCAGGGAGGGTTTATTTGCGGATTTAGAGCATTTATTTGCAAGTTAGGAGAATTTATTTGCAAATTTCATCGACTTATTTGCAGGTTCAAAAATTTATTTGCACCGAGAAATTTTATTTATTTTTCGACACACTTATTTGCAGCAACCCGGCTTTATTTGCACACGCATCTCATGCACACCACACGCCTTCGCACAAAAAAAGAAACCTTCAAAGCACCAAGGCTTCAAAGGCTTCCTCTCTATCAAAAATAGCTTAAATAGCTTAAAAACAGCGGATGTCTTCTTTGGAAGGATAGACGGCCCGTTCGCCGCCGATCAGCTTCGGCCGGGTTTTGGCCAGTGTCACATGCGCCTCTCCCACCTGCTTCACTTCACTTCGTACAGGAACCGCGACATGCTTTAAGTGCATGCCGATAAACGTATCTCCGATGTCGATGCCTGCATCGGCCTTGATGTATTCCACGACAACCGGCTCGTCAAAGTGATGAAAGGCATGCGTGGCGAGGGCGCCCCCTGCGCTTCGTGCTGGCACGACACGCACTTCTTCATACCCTTTTTTCTCTGCGTCGGCCCGTTCCATGACGAGGGCACGGTTTAAATGCTCGCAGCACTGAAACGCCAGCATGACGCCTGTTTCGTGCTGAAACTCCTTTATGCCGCTGTAAAGAGTACTCGCGGTCTCCATCGTGCCCGATGTCCCGATTTTCTCACCCATTACCTCACTCGTGCTCGCGCCTATCACTAACAGCTGTCCGCTTCGTAAGCTTGCCTGTTTTTGCAGATCACGCAATGCCTGTAGGACCTGACCTTGAATTTCCTGAAGCTGTTCGCTCATTGTTCCTTATTCGTCCTTTCGTTTATCTTCCTTCGTATTCCGTGATTTTGCCGACACGGCGTGCATGGCGTCCGCCTTCATACTCAGTCTCCACCCATACCTTGGCAATTTCCTGTGCCAATCCTGGTCCGATCACACGCTCACCCATCGCCAGTACGTTCGTGTCGTTATGCTGACGCGTGGCCTTTGCGCTGAAAAGGTCGTGCACGAGCGCACAGCGGATGCCTTTTACCTTGTTCGCTGCAATGCTCATTCCAATGCCTGTACCGCAAATCAGAATGCCTCGATCCGCCTCACCGTTTGCCACTTGTGTTGCAACCGGAATCGCATAGTCCGGGTAATCGACTGATGTATCGCATTCACAGCCCATGTCCGTTACGGTATGTCCCATTTCTTCGAGCATCGCTGCGATATCCTTGCGCAGCTGAACACCTGCATGATCCGATCCAATTACAATTTTCATCTATATCTGCTCCTTTAACTGTTGTTGCGATTATTGTACATCCCCTATTACTTTAGTTATCGTACTTTTTTAAGAATTTTTCAAGCAAGACAGCAAGTTCGTCACGAGTTTGCTGATACATGCCGAGCGTACCGCCGTACGGATCCATGATATCAAGATTCGGCGCCTTGTTTTCAAGTTCCTGCAGCTTTCTGACAAGCGGCTCTACCGCCTTGGAAAACTGTTCCGCCCGCTCAGTGTCCTTTATTTCTCCGCTGCCAAGAAACGATGATTTCAACGTCTCTATCTCGGCGAGCAGCTTATATTGCTGATCAAACACGCTCTGCTCTTCTGGATCGAGAACATGCTCTTTTAATGTGAATGTTTTCTCAACCGCTTCAGGCCATTGCTGAATGATGGCAAATTTATGATTTTCCGTCATCGTCAGAATCAGATCTGCCCAGCCGGCAAGCTCTTTATTCATGAATTGTGACGAGTGGGAGTGGGTGACGTTCTGTTCGTTCAGCGCACTGGCAGCATGCTGGCTGATCGGTGAACCTTGTGCGGCGAATACACCTGCAGATTTCACATGAAAACGGCCCTTACCCTTTTCTTTTAAAAGTGCTTCAGCCATCGGACTGCGGCACGTGTTTCCTGTACACACAAACAAAATGTTCATGATTGTGCTCACCTCTTACTCTAGTTTTCCCAAAAACGGCTAAAGATAACTTGGCTGACGCCATGTATTAAAGTCAGCCTTAGTTGACCTTATACTTTAATCCTAAACTTTTTGAGTGCGTCAATTATCTTCCCTGTTAAAACGTTATGCTTTCTTGAAGTGCAAGAATAAAAGCCGTGCTCCCTTATCACTCTAGCATAAATCAGTGTGCTTGGGAGCATGGCTGTTTGATCGTCACAAATGGAGTTTGATGGCAGGTCGGCACACCCGGATGGTTATGAAACGTACCGGACCCCCAAATTACCCAAATTAAAAGAGAAGCTTTACGCCGAATGCCATGAGGATGCAGCCGCCGAGGGCTTCGCTGTAGGAGCCGAGCCATTTTTGCACCTTAGAGCCCATGAACAGGCCGCTCCATGTGAGGATCATGCTCATGAACCCGAACATCATAATGACGGCGGCTGTTTTGGCGCCGTAAATGCCAAGCGATAAGCCGACTGAGAAGCTATCGAGACTGACGCTCAGCGCGAACAGCAATAGACCGAATCCAACGGGTGTCAGAAAAGGCTGATCCTCTTTGGAAAAAGAGGCGCGGATCATCTGCAGTCCCATGAGCAGCAATAGGATGCCGCCGATCATAGTGGCGATGCCGCCAAAGTGAACGGAAATCTGTTTGCCAAGTGTCATGCCGAGAAGGGGCATGATCATATGAAATAATCCTATCGTCACACCAATTTTCAAGATTTGTTTTTTCCGAAGCTTGAGCATCCCCATGCCTAGTCCGATAGAGAAGGCATCCATGCCGAGAGCGAAAGACATCAACCAAAGTGTCATCCATTCACCGATTCCAGCCAAGCGTTTCACTCCCTCTTCTGTGCTACTTATACCTATGCACGTCCCAAAGGGGTTAGAAGAGAAAATTGTACAAGTCAGGCCGACAATTTAACTAGCTGCGAAAAAGGGATTCCTCTACTTTTAGCGTATATATTTTATTAACTAAATCTCTTGCAAGGGGGGCAAAAGTACGTCATGGGAGAATCCAACTCACCGACACAGCACGCCAGCAGCATAGAAACTCAACTTCCCTATTTATCTGCAGGCATTTCTAAGCAAAAAAGCATGACGTTTACTTTCAAAAAGGAAAACGGAGAAATCATCATGACCGAAAGCGAAGGAGCCTTATTTGATGCTTTCGGATTAACAAGAGACCATGTGATCGGAAAATCAATAAAAGATATCTTTCCACCTAAAGTGGCTGAGCTGAAGCTAAAGTATTACGAACGAGCCTGGAACGGGGAAAGTGTCACCTATGAAGCGGTTTTAAATGGCATTCCATTTTTAGCCGCGATCGGACCTGTGTACCGAGATGGCAAGATTGTCGAGGTATACGGCTTTTGTGTGGACTTGACCGAGCGTGTCACGATGGAACGGCAGCTAGCCGAGAGCGAACAGCGTTTCCAATCGTTAATCGAGCACAATATGGATGCCTTATTCTCTGTGGATCTGAACGGCCGCTTCACGACGGTAAATCCCGCGTGCGAGATACTGACCGGTTACACGCAATCAGAGCTGCTTGGCATGTCCTTTCATCCTTTGCTGCCGAAGGAGCGCCATTTCCAAGCAGAGCAGCAATTTAAAGAAGCGCTTAACGGCAATCCCCAAACGTATGAGATTATGATTTGCATTAAAAGCGGCGAGCAGCGGTTTGTAAACTTGACGGTAACACCGATCATCGTGGTGGACCAGGTACTTGGAGTTTACGGAATCGCAAAGGACATAACCGAGAAAAAGAATTATGAGCGTGAACTGCGTGATACGAAAGAGCTGCTTGAAGCGGTGATCTACAACTCGACAGACGCCATCTCGATTATGAATTTCAGTGATCACACCACACAAGTGAATCCCGCTTTTGAAGAAACGTTCGGATTTAGCGAGGCCGACCTGAATCAATCAGCCTCTGAAATTCTTCCTGTCGTGCCAGAAGAAATGGTGCCTGAATCCGAGCAGCTGTTAAAAATCGTGAAAAAAGGCGGCTACGTAAAAAGCCATGAAACCATTCGGCTTCATAAAAGCGGACGTCGATTAAACGTCAGCCTCTCGCTCAGTCCGGTGTTCGGCGATAACGGAGAGGTCATCGCTATGTCCGCCATCTCGCGCGATATTACGGAGCGTAAAATAAAAGAAAAGGCGCTTCGAGCTAGTGAGGAAAAGTACCGGATCATCGCAGAAAACACGATGGATTTAATTGCTGTTGCCGAACCGTCAGGCAGAATTACCTATGTGTCACCTTCCAATAAGCAGCTGTTAGGCTTTGATCCGTCCTATTACATAGGGAAAAACGGCCTCATGTTCTTCCACCAGGATGACCGGATGAAAGCAAAAACAGCTTTCCGGACGATGGCATCGACCAGGCTGCCTGTTAAGTTTGAAGCGCGCTGCCTGCACGCCAATGGCAGCTATGTGCTGCTCGAATCACAGGCGACTCCGGTCGTGAATGATGAGAACCATGAGCTTGAAAGTGTCGTGGTCGTGTCGAGGGATTTGACAGAACGGAAGAAAACGGAGGAAATGCTGCGAAAATCGGATAAGCTGTCTGTTCTCGGCCAGCTTGCTGCTGGAGTGGCGCATGAAATTCGCAACCCGTTAACCTCTATTAAAGGATTTTTGCAGCTGCTTCAATCTCGCGCGACAGAGAATGCAGAGTATTACAGCATCATGCTGTCTGAAATCGACCGGATTAATGGAATCGTTGGAGAGTTCATGCTTCTTGCCAAGCCGCAAGCGATGAATTTTACATTAACGAACATCAAGATGCTCATGGACCATGTCATCTCTCTTCTCGATTCGCAGGCTAATTTAATGAACGCTCAAATTTATTTCGACTGCGATAAGGACCTGCCATCTGTTTGGTGCGTAGAAAATCAGATCAAACAGGTGTTCATCAATATCTTAAAAAATGCGATCGAGTCCATGCCAGCTGGCGGCACGGTGCGCATCCGGCTGCGATTGAAAGATGGATACATCGTGACCTCCATCACCGACGAAGGCTGCGGGATTGAAGAGAGCCGGCTGAAAACGCTTGGTGAACCGTTCTATACCACTAAGGAAAAGGGCACTGGGCTTGGCCTTATGATCTGCTACAAAATCGTTGAAAATCACGGCGGCAAAATCACCATACACAGCAAGGTCGGTGAAGGCAGCACCTTCACGATCGCCCTTCCGCTATTAGACGAAAAACCTGAAGCCGAATAAATGGCTCAGGTTTTTTTGAGTGCGTTGTGTTATATAGCTGTATCACACTAAAATGAAGCCTTCTGAAAAAAGGCTTCATTTCGCTTATTTATCCTCTTCCACCATCATGTTTCCGCCAGCCGCCTTTTCCAGACGGTTCATGATCGCATCGCCGACTCCGTGTTTTGGAAACACCTCACCGTATATGATGTCGACCTTCGCCTCATTGAACGCACGAAGCGCATCATAAAGCGCAGCCGCTACCGTTTCCGGCCGGCTCCTGACACCTGCAGGAATCACAGCGTCTGCTGAATAAAAGCCTTCGTTTTCAACAGTCGTCAGCACACCTGCCCGGCGCCCTTCCGACTTAGCTTGTTTGACAAGCTGTTGGATAAATTCTCTCGAGCCATTCACGAGCACAAACGGCGCATCTGGTGCGTAATGGGTATATTTCATTCCTGGAGAACGAGGCGCCGTATCTTTTTTAGTAAAAGAAGGATCGACATACACAGCACATCCAAGCACGTGTTCAAGCTGCTCTTTCGTCACGCCACCTGGCCGCAAAATGGTAACCTGTCCATCCACAGAACAATCCACAACCGTGGATTCCACCCCGATGCCTGTCTGGCCGCCATCCACAATTCCCGGTATACGCCCCGACAGATCTTCATAAACATGCACAGCAGAAGTCGGACTCGGCTTTCCGGAAAGGTTTGCACTTGGCGCAGCAAGAGGCACACCGCATGATTTGATAAACTCAAGCGCAACAGGATGGTCCGGCATGCGGACAGCGACCGTGTCCAAACCGCCGGTTACACGCGCGCTCACCTTGCTTCCTTTTGGAAAGATGATCGTGAGCGGGCCAGGCCAGAACGCTCCCATCAGTTTGTTCGCTTTGTCAGGAATCTCTCCCACCAAATCTTGAAGCTGCGATCTTTCCGCAATATGAACGATCAGCGGATTGTCGCTCGGACGGCCCTTCGCTTCATAAATCCTTCCAATGGCCGTGTCACTGTAGGCATTTCCGCCAAGACCATACACCGTCTCCGTCGGAAAAGCGACCACCTCGTCTTTTTTTATCCACAGGGAAGCTTGGATAAGCTGTGAATTTTTTTCAATCACTTGCTCAGAGTTATCCACAGTCCAGACCATGGTATTGTATGTCATCATAATTGGCATTCCTTTCAGGTGCAGCAGCCGTCCGCATTGAAAACCGTTACATCGCAAAACTTTTATATCCACAGAGTTATGCACATAACTGTTAAAAATGTGGACAAGTTGTGGGCAAACATCAATGCAATGGATAAGACAGCAGCACAACCTTTTCTTCAGCATTGTTTTGATAGTGAGCACTGTTCTTGATCTGTTCAGGTATCTCTTCACTTTTCACAGGAATAAACGATAACTGTTCAAAAAAAGAAACCGATTTAGTAAGCAGATAAATCGTTTTAACGCCCTTTTTCTTAGAGTATACCAAAATCTTGTCCATCAGCTTAAGCAAAAGAGATTCTGTGGAATAATCCTGCTTCAGAACAAATGAACGAAGAAGGCCATCCTCCCCCATCTTCTCAAGTCCCACCGTTCCAATCGTCTCGCCTTCACTGTTCTCCACAACCAGATAATTGTGGATAGAATCCTGAATGCCCGCCGCTGTCAAACCCGCTTTCCCTACTAGCTTCAAAATGTCGTTCGATTCAAACGACATCGCCTGACGTAAAATAATCCCCATATTTCTATCCTCTCCTAAAGGTGATTTTCATCCTATACAGAAACAAAAGGCCCATCACCAATCGATGAAAGCCTTCTTTTACACTACTCTATGAAAATGAAGCATGAAATATGAGTGATTTAGGAGAATAATGTACCGACCGCATCAAAGAGGGAACCGAACAGTTCAACTAAGAAGAACTTCGTTTGCACCGTCTCTTCTTCATCATCAGAAACGTTCTCCGCCTGAAGCGGTGCGTCACCTTGCTTAGACGCCTTACCGTCTTTTTCATCCGACTTCACTGCGTCCCCGTTCTCAAAATCCAAGAAGCAAAGCGGAGGGAACAGCACACACCACCAATTAGCTCCCGTACCTTCCCCAAGCGTAATCAAAACCGCTTCATAGTTACCAGCCGGATAAACAAACTCGCCGTACATCTTTGTTGGAAAAGCCACTTTATCAAATTGCACTGTGAAATCACGCTTAGCTCCAAGCTGCTTCAGCTCGCTCTTCACAATCTGCTCGATTGCAGGAAGCTGCTGCTTAATGATTTCACGCGCCTCTTTAATGTCCTTGATCCCACCAACCCACGTCGTAATCTGCTTGTTCACTTCATCTCTGATCTGACGCTTAAGCAGCTGATCGGCTGCATTGTCGCTGTTAGCGAGAATGCGAAGACGTATCGACTCGTCCGGAATCTGAACCGAGCCATTCAACGTGGCGTTCGCCACCTTCGTTTGCGTTTCAAAAAATAAGAACATCACCGCTAAAGAAATTAATAGAATAAAAATAAAATGATGGCGCTTTTGTCTTTTCTTCATCCCCAACCGTCCCCTTTCAACCTCATGAGAACAGTGTGAACAGAATAAAAGAAAAAAATACTAGTTTGCTAGTATTTTTTAAAAGTTTTTTATTGAGCGTTAAAACATGTTTGGATTTGGTTCTTGGACCGGGTATGGCGAACATGTTCTTCGATGTCTTCAAACATCTGGGGTCCGGTACCGTGATGTGGTTGTTTTGGCTCTTGGACCGGGTATGGCGAACATGTTCTTCGATGTCTTCAAGCATCTGGGGTCCGGTACCGAGATGATGACCTTCGGTATCATCAAGACCGTTATCGGTACCGGACCCCACTGTGGGAGGCGGAGAAGCAAAAGCTGGTTTTGGTTGTTTAAATGGGCTAACCTCAGCTCTTAATTCTAACACTCTCCGCAAACACCATACGGTCCTTACCCGAGATGTCATGTTTGACGTATACTAGAGCGCCTGGGAATGTCAGGCGGAGCATTTCTGCGACGGGTTCGCCTTGGCCTCCGCCGACTTCAAAGCCGATGAAGCCGCCGTCGTTGAGGACGAGCGGCAGCTCCTCCATGAAGCGGCGGTAAAAATCGAGGCCGTCTGTTCCGCCGCTGAGCGCACGATATGGCTCGCGGTCTTTGACGATCGTCTCCAGCTCGAGGATATCTGCGTCTGGAATATACGGCGGGTTTGATACGACCGCGTCCACCTTCATACCGCCCGAGATCAGCGGCTGCAGCAGGTCGCCATGCATAAACGTCACAGTGGCGCCGAGTGCGGCGGCATTTTTTTCTGCTACTTCAATCGACTCGTGAGCAATATCGACTGTACTTACATTGAGTTCATCGTTCTCAAGCGCAAGCGTCACCGAGATGGCGCCGCTTCCTGTCCCGACATCAACCATTTTTTTCACGTGTGAATACTTTTTCACAAGATACAGCACATGCTCCACCAGTTCTTCTGTCTCTGGCCGCGGTATGAGCACTTCACGGTTCACGGTAAACGTTCGGCCGTAAAACTCTTCGTATCCTGTAATATACTGCACCGGCTCGCCCTCTGCGTGCAGGCTGACAGCACGCTCAAACGCCTCGAAATCATCCCTTTTCATCTCGTCGCGCATCTTCATCATCAGTTCAGTTCTGGACAAACCGCCAAGGACGTGGCGCAAAAGGATTTCTGCCGCAAAACCTTCCCGCCCCTTGCTTTCTAAAAAAGAAGAAGCCCAGGACAGGGCTTCGTGTATGTGTTTCATTTTAGCTATCCGCCTGTGCTTTCATCTTGCTCGTCTGGTCTTCTGTAATAAGCGCCTCGACGAACTCGTCCAATTTTCCAAGAAGGATCTGGTCAAGCTTCTGGATGGTCAGACCGATACGGTGGTCCGTCACTCGGTTTTGCGGGAAATTGTACGTACGGATACGCTCAGAGCGGTCACCTGTACCAACGGCAGATTTACGCGACTCATCGTATTTCTTCTGCTCTTCCTGGCGGATTTTGTCCGCCACACGCGCGCGAAGAACCTTCATCGCCTTTTCTTTGTTCTTGATCTGAGACTTCTCATCCTGACATGATACGACCGTACCTGTCGGCAAGTGCGTCAAACGGACCGCAGACTGCGTCGTGTTAACCGACTGTCCGCCAGGTCCTGATGAAGTGAACGTGTCGACACGAACGTCTTTTTCGTGGATCTCTACTTCAACTTCTTCCGCTTCTGGAAGAACGGCTACCGTCGCTGTGGACGTATGAATGCGTCCGCCAGATTCCGTCGCAGGAACACGCTGTACGCGGTGAGCGCCATTCTCATATTTCAGCTTCGAATACGCGCCGTTACCACTAATCATGAAGATAATTTCCTTGTAGCCGCCAAGCTCGGTATACGAAGCCTCGATGACTTCTGTCTTCCAGCCTTGCACTTCCGCATAACGGCTGTACATGCGGTAAAGGTCGCCGGCGAACAATGCCGCTTCGTCTCCGCCTGCTGCGCCGCGCACTTCGACGATAACGTTCTTGTCGTCATTTGGGTCTTTAGGGAGAAGAAGGACCTTCAGCTTCGCGATAAATTCTTCGATCTGCTCTTCTAGCTCGTTGATTTCTTCTTTTACCATGGCTGTCATTTCAGCGTCCATTTTCTCTTCAAGCATAAGCTTTGCGCCGTCGAGCTGCTCTTTTGCTTCTTTATACTCGCGGTAGACCGCTACTTGCTCCTGCAGCTGAGACTGTTCTTTCGAATAGTCGCGCAGTTTATTGTTATCGCTGATCACTTCTGGATCGCTCAATAGTTCGTTCAATTTATCATATCGGGCTTCAATCGTTTCTAACCGTTCAAACACGCTTTTCACCTCATTTATCGTTGCATAACATTCTAATTATATGCTTTTGCGGTACAAGTCTCAACTGTATTTCAAAAAGTGCACAAAAAGAGCTTCTCTTGAAAATAGGTCTCCAAGAAAAGCTTGTCCGTTATCCTTCGATTGTAAAACCAATTCTTTTCTTCGGTTCGTCCGGCTTCAGTCGCTTCACTTCCATGAGCAGGAAGCTGAGCTGTGAGACATGCTGGATGAGCTTGACCGGGTTCTCTTCCGGCGTAAACCCAGCGAACGTGATCAAGCTCGGGTTCACATAGCCAATCTGGGATACGTGGAACTGGATGGTTTTCCCGAACGAGACGAGCTTCATGCCGACCTCATGATCGTGATCAAGCTGTGAATCAAACTCATTGATCATGTTCATCAGCGCTTTATGAAAGTCACTTGCCAGGTTTGGATTGCTCGTATCTTTCGGTAATGCTTCCACTGGATGCTTCACTTCTGCTGGCATCTTGTAATCTTCCAGGTTAATTTTTGTTTCCATTTCGGCCACCCCTTTTTTAAAAACAGCTTCTTTACAGTCCTTTTCCCTTAATAACGTAAAATAGAACATCAATTCGCTGATTAAGAGGCAGGAAAAAGATTCCTCATTTTCTTTTCCATGAATTGACGCAGTCCTTCCGCTAATGCCTCGCACTCCAATATCTGATTCAGGTCTGCTTGTGATGGTTTCTTATATATCGCCAGGTTCATGAATCGGACCGTCAAGTTCGGGTAAGGGCGTTCCTTTAGCACCGGGTTATCTCCCTTTTTCACATAACCTTCCTGAAGCACCCTGAAATAATAGCCGGTGAAACCTGTGTCGGCCACTTTTTTTACAAGGTCTGGCCGATTATGTCTCGCCCCGAGCTTCGCGCACGGCTGGCGCGGCTCTGACACTTGCACGATGGCTTCGCCTATGCGCCATATGTCGCCGATGCACACACGATCCTCTGTCATGCCAGCGAGCGTCAGGTTCTCACCAAATGAAGCAGCAGGCATCACGGTCCCGAGCTCACTCTCCCAATAGGCATAATGCTCAAACGGATAGGCGCACGCGGCTTTATCCACACCGCCATGCACTTCTAAGTTTCCCTGTCCGTCTCCTTCAAAATGAAGAGAATGCAGGAATACAGGGTTTTCTGCAGGCTGTTTCTTGAACGCAGACCGCACTTCTTTTCCGTTAACGACCAGTACGCCAGGAAGCCCAACATTCAGCGATGCTACTAGACACTTCATCTATCCACCCGCTCTCACGATTTGTGATTAAATTATCACCCAGCGAGGGCATTATTGACAATATCTAGAATATATTTTTCCGCAATCGCTCGTAGTCGAGGCGATTCTGGTTCATACGGATCGCTTTTGTCAGCTCTTCAATGACAACCTTTTCATCCGTAATGATATTAAAGCAGTGCGAGACCGTCGCAAAGTGCCCGAAGAACTGTGTGCTGCCGGCATAATGCGGATCTTCTGTCACATTCTTTTTATTCTTCACGATAAAATTGCCCATGGCTTCATACACCGGATCCAGCGGCTTCTTATCGAGCAGCTTCAGCAAATGCGTGACCGGCTCTGTCGGAGAATTCCAGCCAGGCCCATTTGATTTAATTTCAAGCACACACGTCACCCTCTTTCTTTACGATAAAGTTTCGATTTTCGATGCCGCTTAATGTTGGTCATAAAGGAAAATAGCGGGACTTATCGAAAAATAGAGGTTAAGATATGCTGAAAACCGGGAATACTAAGCTGTTAAGAAAGGGGCTGAGTTTCATGAAATTTGCCATAATCGGCGGTGACGCAGCTGGCATGAGTGCCGCGATGCAGATCGTACGCCATCTGCCAGACGCAGATATTACAGTATTTGAAAAAGGCGGCATCTATTCCTATGGCCAGTGCGGGCTGCCATATGTTGCCGGCGGCCTTATACCATCCACCGATAAATTAATCGCGCGCTCTGTTGAGACGTTTCGAGAAAAATATAAGATCGATGCGCGGACTTATCATGAAGTCCAAGCTGTCGATGCACAGAACAAGACCGTGACAGGATTACATACGAAAACGAACGAACCTTTCACCTTTTCCTATGACAAGCTCCTGGTCGCCTCAGGTGTCCGGCCGCTCATGCCTGACTGGTCCGGCACCCACCTGGACGGCGTGCATGTTGTCAAAACCATTCCTGACATGGAGCGTCTGCTGGCTGATTTACAGAACAGCATGCGTGAAGTGACGATCATCGGCGGCGGCTACATCGGGCTCGAAATGGCTGAAAACATGAAAGCAATCGGCAAAAACGTCCGCATTATCCAGCGCGGATCACAGGTAGCTGGCATTTTTGATGACGAAATGGCCTCACATATTTTACAAGAAGCGGAGAAACACGGGATTGAAATTTGTCTGCAGGAGGAAGTGCTCGGGTTCAAGGGCGATGACCGCGTCCAGTTTGTGAAGACGGCGAAAAAGGACTATATGACCGACCTTGTCATTGTGAGTGTCGGAGTGAAGCCGAACACGGATTTTCTGAAGGGAACGGGCGTGGCGCTTAACGATCGCGGAGTTGTGATCGTCGATGAATACATGCAGACGAACGTTGAAGGAATTTATGCGGCGGGAGACTGCGCGACACAGTACCATATCGTGAAAAAAATAAACGATCACATCCCGCTCGGAACGACGGCCAACAAGCAAGGCCGGATCGCCGGGCTGAACATGGTCGGCTTGAAAAAACCGTTTAAAGGCGTCGCAGGCACATCGATCATCCAGTTCATGGACCTTTCGTTAGGCAAAACAGGGGTTTCAGCGAAAGAGGCTGAGAAGATCGGGTTGACGTTTAAAAGTGTAGACATTTCAGCGAACAGCCATGCCGGATATTATCCAGGTGCGGAGAAGCTGCAGATAAGAATATTGTTCGCGGAAGACAGCAAACAATTGCTCGGAGCACAGATTATCGGGAAAAAAGGCGTTGATAAACGGATCGATGTGATCGCAACCGCCCTTTATTGTGGAATGACCATTGATGATCTGATTGATCTGGATTTAAGCTACGCCCCGCCCTACAACGGCGCGTGGGATCCTTTGCAGCAAGCGGCAAGACGTGTGAAGTAAAACGCCGTGTTTCACCATCACCAAACTGGGGGAACTTGAACTCTAAAGGAGGCGATGATCATGACAGAGCCGAAAAAAGACTTCGACCGTGAAGCAGAAAAGCAGCGCGAACAGGCGAGGCAGGAATCGTTAAAAGACACAGCAAGACAGGCAGCCGACGAGCAAAACAGGCTGAAGGAGCAGGAAAATTTACGGAAGTAGCAGAAAAAGAGCCGGTTTTCGGCTCTTTTTCTTGTGTTCAGTCGATCTTTAACGAGTAGTTGTAGCGTGGCACAGCGGTTTGCACGGCATTGATCACGTTTCGGCGAATCTTGCTGCGTTCTTTTTTCGACGTGTTACTTGGAACATTCACATGAATATGGGCAAAGTTTCCATTGATCGAAACCATCTGCGGCTCAATCCCGGTCCTATTTTTCACGACTCGGCGAATATAGTCCTGATCGTCCGAGATATCAAACCGGGTCGTGTTCATCGTCCGGTAATCATGCGGATTCATGTTCGTATCGGTCGAATAGTTGATGCGCGGCTCATTCTTCGTTACATGGTAATTGACGATGCCGTGTCCGAATAACGTGTCACGAATATCCTTTTTGTCTTCATATGCAGCAGGCTCAATCTTCCCGCTCGCTTCCGGCGGCTTCACCGGCGAAGAACACGCTCCAAGCAGTATAACTGCTGCTGATAAGCTGAAAATGACCTTCCTCACAGCCTACACCTCCCGTACCATTAAAATCCCCCATTCGCCATGATGGCATGAAGGGAAATAATGTATGGCGGAGGGAGATTTGAGGGCGCGTGCAAATAAAATTTTAGAGGTGCTAATAATGTGTCCGGATTTGCAAATAAATGTTCAAGATTTGCAAATAAACTCTCAAGATTCGCAAATAAATGCGAAAACAAGCCAGACTCCCTTGAGGATCCGGCTTGTTAAAAGAGCATTATTGATTAAACGCGTCGTTTTTCAGCTCGTTCCGCTTTTTCCCTGGCACTTGGTGGCAGTGGCGACAGCGTGGCTCGTACGATTCTGACGCGCCGACTAAGATAATCGGGTCATCATAGGATGCAGGCTCGTCATTGATGAGGCGCTGTGTACGGCTTGCAGGGGAACCGCACACCTGGCAGATCGCCTGAAGCTTCGTGACGTGTTCAGCGAGAGCCATAAGCTCGGGAACCGGCCCGAACGGCTCGCCTCTGAAGTCCTGGTCCAAGCCTGCCACGATCACGCGCATGCCTTGATCGGCAAGCTCCTGCGCGACTGGAATGATGTCCATGTCGAAAAACTGCACTTCGTCAATCGCCACAACCTCTGTTTCTGGACGGACATTTTTTAAGATATCGACCGAACGACCGACTGGCTCGGCGATTACTGCTGTTCCGTTATGCGATACGACCGATTCCTCGCTGTACCGGTTATCGATCAGCGGCTTGAAAACCTGCACTTGCTGTTTGGCGTAGTTCGCGCGGCGAACACGGCCGATCAGCTCCTCCGATTTTCCAGAAAACATGCTTCCGCAAATCAGCTCAAGCCAGCCGTGGTGTTTCATGATATACATGTTCCGGTTCCCCCTTCCGATGGTCATTCTTCTATTTAGTATGTACAAACGTACGAACATATAAAGAAAACTTGGCAGACGACAAGCTTTTGGCGTCAGCCTTAGCTGCACTTACACTATGGACATTAACTTTTTAGCCACGTCGAGTCGAAACAGCGTAAAGAAAACTTAGTAGACGACAAGCTCGGGCTTTGCTTGACAAAATGTCATAACATGTAAAAAATCCGCCTAAAACTCACGGATTTTTAGAATAAATGAAGAAAAAAAAAGGGCAAGATAACTTGCCCTTTTGATTACTTCATGTTGTATTTCTTTTTGAAGCGGTCAACACGTCCACCAACGTCAGTAAACTTCTGACGGCCTGTGTAGAACGGATGAGTGTCAGAGCTGATATCCACTTTGATCACTGGGTATTCGTTTCCATCTTCCCACTTCATTGTTTCGCTAGAAGACAATGTAGAACCGGAAAGGAAAGTGAATCCGCTTTGTGCATCTACAAAAAGAACCTTTTTATAGTTTGGATGAATAGCTTCTTTCATTCGTTATCACTCCTTCTGCCCTGGATTCCGAGGAAGAGCCAGAGTTAAATAAACACATAAAAACAGTATAACAGGGACGTTACGACTTTGCAACAGAACTTGGAGGAGAAAAATATTCTAATTTTGCAATGTTTTCGGGCGTT
Organism: Fictibacillus iocasae; assembly: GCF_042665465.1. Lineage (NCBI taxonomy): Bacteria > Bacillati > Bacillota > Bacilli > Caryophanales > Fictibacillaceae > Fictibacillus > Fictibacillus iocasae. The sequence continues at coordinate 206,689 of NZ_JBHTCP010000013.1, forward strand.
TCGTGTTCCCGTTTTTCTCGGCTTCAAACATCTCAAAGAACGCTTCATTGTTCGGTGTGCGCTTCAATCGCTTCATGAAATTATCCACAAAATCAATGGAATCGACCATCGTTTTACGAATCGACCACAGGTGTTCAAGATGCTCTTTTTCGATAAGCAGCTCTTCTTTTCGAGTTCCAGAACGGCGGATGTCGATCGCCGGGAAAATGCGGCGCTCAGCCAGCTTACGGTCGAGGTGAAGCTCCATGTTTCCGGTTCCTTTAAATTCTTCATAAATGACATCATCCATGCGCGAGCCTGTTTCCACAAGGGCCGTCGCCAAAATCGTCAATGAGCCGCCTTCTTCAATGTTTCGGGCAGCACCGAAGAAACGCTTCGGACGGTGGAACGCTGCCGGGTCGATACCGCCTGAGAGCGTACGTCCGCTCGGCGGGATAACAAGGTTATACGCACGCGCAAGGCGTGTGATGCTGTCGAGCAGGATCACGACATTTTTCTTGTGCTCCACTAGGCGCATCGCACGCTCAAGCACGAGCTCAGCGACCTTGATGTGGTTTTCTGGCACTTCATCAAACGTGGAGCTGACAACATCGCCTTTTACCGAACGTTCGATGTCAGTCACTTCCTCCGGGCGCTCATCGATCAGAAGAACGATCAGCTCCACCTCAGGGTTGTTCGTAGTGATGCTGTGCGCGATTTCCTTGATCAAGCTTGTTTTCCCCGCTTTTGGAGGAGCGACGATCAAGCCGCGCTGACCGAAGCCGACTGGTGCGATCATATCGATGATTCGAGTTGAAATGTTCTTGCTCTCTGTTTCCATCACCATTTTGCTGTCTGGATATAAAGCCGTCAGCGCAGGGAAATGAACGCGGTCCTTTGCCGTTTCAGGATCTTCGCCGTTCACCATGTTCACCTGCAGCAGGCCGTAATAACGCTCGTTTTCTTTCGGCGGACGCACTTTTCCAGAGACTTTGTCCCCGTTTCTAAGCTCAAAACGGCGGATCTGCGACGCGGAAATATAAATATCCTGCGAGCTCGGTGAGTAGTTGATCGGACGCAAAAATCCGAAGCCCTCTGTCGGAATGATCTCTAATATTCCCTCCATGAACGAGAAGCCATCGTTTTCAGCCTGCGCTTTTAAAATGGAAATCATGAGCTCACGCTTCGTCAGCTTGCCGTAGTATGGTACTTTATATTCTTTTGCCAGTTCGTACAATTCTTTTAACTTCTTGTTTTCTAAATCGGATAGTAAAATACCCATTCTGACACCACACTTATCTATATCGTTTTTTATACTTAGCTGTTGGGATAAATTGTTTTTTTAGGAAGGAAGGAAAAGGAGATGTTTTTCTCATAAAAACATTTACTTCTTATTTTAACCATAACGCGCTACATTAATCAAATACGCTCATAGAGAAAAGGGAAAAAGCGCAGAAAGCATCTGCGTTTTCCCCTTGACCTGTCTATGGTTTAATCACAAGATCCGGTTTCTTCTTCAAGCTGTGGCGGCCGTCAATGAAACGGACCGTTCCCGATTTGGCACGCATAACAACGGACTGCGTTGTGCCCGTAGATCCTTTGAATTGAACGCCCTTTAACAGTTCTCCATCCGTGACGCCTGTAGCGGCAAAGATCGCATCGTCTCCTTTAACGAGATCTTCCATGCGAAGAACACGGTTCACATCAGTGATGCCCATTTTAATGCAGCGCTGCAGTTCCGCATCGTCCTGCGGCAGCAGCTTTCCTTGAATCTCCCCGCCTAGGCATTTCAGCGCAACCGCCGCAATAACACCCTCAGGCGCACCGCCTGATCCGAACAAGATGTCGACACCTGTTCCTTCAAACGCAGTGTTGATCGCAGCGGCCACATCGCCGTCAGAAATCAGCTTGATGCGTGCTCCAGCTTCTCTGATTTCTTGGATGATCTTTTCGTGGCGCGGACGGTCAAGGATCGTTGCGACAACGTCTTCGATATCCTTGTTTTTCGCTTTTGCGACAGCACGCAGGTTGTCTGTCACCGAAGCATTGATGTCAATCATGCCCACCGCTTCCGGGCCGACCGCAATTTTATCCATATACATATCAGGAGCGTGCAAAAGGTTTCCATGATCCGCGATCGCAAGCACGGCGAGCGCATTCCACGTTCCGCTTGCCACGATGTTCGTTCCTTCTAGAGGATCGACGGCTACGTCCACGCGCGGACCGTAGCCCGTCCCAAGCTTCTCGCCGATATAAAGCATCGGCGCCTCATCCATCTCGCCTTCTCCGATCACGACCGTTCCTTTCATCGGAATCGTGTCAAATACATTGCGCATCGCGGTTGTTGCCGCATCATCTGCCTCGTCCTTCTTGCCCCGCCCCATCCAGCGTGCGGACGCAAGTGCTGCTGCTTCTGTTACTCGAACCAATTCCATTGATAAGCTTCTTTCCACGGTTTCCACTCTCCTTATTCTGGTAACGCTTACAAATCTATTCAATGAAAATCGCCTGGTTGTAGGCGATCAAGTTTGTTTATTTAAGGATTCAAGGATGTGTTGATTTCCGTTTCAGGCGCACGCTTTCCGCAGGGTGGGCGGTGAGCCCCTTCGTCGCAAGCGCCATTGAAGGGTCTCACCTGTCCCACTTATCCTGCAGGAGTCGGCGCCTTACACTCCAATCAACTTCTTCATTGATGAATTCAAAGACGTCCTTGAGCCCCTCAATTCAGACAGTGTCTAAAAAAAAATCAGGAATTCTTCATTTCTTGCATTTCTTCTGCGTCCATGTTTTCTCGCCAGATTTTGGCGCCGAGTCCTGTGAGTTTGTCGACGAGTGACTCGTAGCCGCGGTCGATGTGTTCGAGGCCGGAGATTTCTGTGACGCCTTCTGCCATGAGGCCGGCGACGACTAGTGCCGCGCCTGCGCGCAGGTCGCTCGCTTTTACTTTTGCGCCCTCTAGGCGTGCAGGGCCGTTGATGATTGAAGAGCGTCCTTCAACCTTTACGTTCGCTCCCATGCGACGAAGCTCGTCGATGTGCTTGAAGCGCGCGCTGTAGATCGTGTCGGTCACGATGCTTGTCCCTTCTGCTCTCGTTAAAAGAGAGGTGAATGGCTGCTGCAGATCAGTCGGGAAGCCTGGGTACACCAATGTTTTAATATCCACGCTCTTAAGCGGACGGTGGCTCGAATGTACGAGTACTTGATCGTCCATCGTCTCAATCGCTACGCCCATCTCGCGGAGTTTGGCAATCAATGATTCGAGGTGCAGCGGGATGACGTTATCGATCGTCACCTGCTGGCCCATTGCAGCCGCCAGAATCATGTATGTGCCTGCCTCGATGCGGTCAGGAATGATAGAGTGCCTGCAGCCATACATTTTGTCGACGCCTTCAATACGGATGACATCTGTCCCTGCTCCTTTAATCTTCGCTCCCATACTGGTTAAAAGTGTCGCAACATCGATAATTTCTGGTTCTTTTGCCGCGTTTTCAATGATTGTCTGACCTTTAGCGCGGACAGCAGCGAGCATGATGTTGATAGTTGCCCCGACGCTGACAACGTCCAGATAAATGCGGGCACCGATCAGCTCGTCTGCACGAAGATAGATGGCACCTTGCTCGTTCGTTACTTTCGCACCAAGTGCTTCAAAGCCCTTAATATGCTGGTCAATCGGACGCGGACCGAGGTTGCAGCCGCCAGGAAGGCCGATAACGGCTTTCTTAAAACGGCCGAGCATCGCACCCATCAAATAATAGGAAGCACGGAGCTTCTTTACTTTTCCGTTCGGAAGAGGCATTGAAATCATGTTCGCTGGGTTAACGGTAAGCGAGTTGTTCTCATCCAGTTCTGCTTCTCCGCCAATCTCCTCTAAAAGATCGCGAAGCAGCCTCACATCTGAAATGTTTGGAAGATGGTCGATGGTAACAGTCGATTCGGCTAGAATGGTAGCCGGGATCAGCGCAACGGCACTGTTTTTCGCCCCGCTTATGTGAACGGTCCCCTCAAGCGGAAAACCGCCTTCGATCATTAGCTTTTCCATGGTTAACTCCCTTCTTCTCTGACTCTATGAATAAGATAAGGTTAGTATTTGCAGTATAAGGAAAATAAATCCAAAAACAAAAGCAGGCGGAGAGGCAGTTCTCTCCGCTTACTTGTTCTATTTCTGACGATGAATGCTATTGTTGCTGAGAAGCGCGGTAATCGGCTAAAAATTTCTCGATGCCTTGGTCCGTCAGCGGGTGCTTCATCAAGCCGTGGATAACAGATGGAGGAACGGTCGCGATGTGGGCACCGCGCATCGCCGCTTCTGTCACGTGTATCGGGTGGCGGATGGATGCCGCAATGATTTCAGTCGGGATGTCATGAACCGCAAAGATGGCAGCGATCTGCGAAATCAGTTCTAATCCGTCCTGGCCGATATCATCCAAACGTCCGAGGAACGGTGAAACGTACGTCGCACCTGCTCGTGCAGCAAGAAGCGCCTGATTGGCAGAGAAAATAAGCGTTACGTTTGTTTTGATATTGTTGTCGCTGAACGTCTTGACCGCTTTTAGGCCGTCAGCCGTCATCGGAACTTTTACCGTGATGTTCGGGGCGATCGCTGCAAGCTCTTTCCCTTCGTTCACCATTTCTTCGTATGTCGTGCCATTTACTTCCGCACTAACAGAACCAGAGACAAGCTCTGTGATCTCGCGCAGGCGGTCATGAAAATGAACGCCCTTTTCTTTCGCTACCAGGGACGGATTTGTCGTCACGCCTGCCAGAATGCCGAGGTCATGGGCTTCACGAATTTCATCAATGTTAGCGGTATCAATAAAGAATTTCAAAAGGATACATCTCCTTCAACTTATTGTATGGTCTTAAACGATACTATTGTTTCCAGAGAGCCGGATTTCTACGCTGATTATAGCGCCAGCCCGTTACTTTGTACTTCCCCATTGTAAATGAAACCGCCTATAAAGTATAGGCGGTTTCATGTTTGGTTTGATTTTACGCTTTGTTGGAAGAACCGAACTCGCGCATCTTCCCTTGAACTGTTGTCTGAATCGCATCACGCGCTGCAGTCAAGTACGAACGAGGGTCGTATTTGCCTGGGTTAGCGGAAACGTATTCTTTAACCGCGTTGTGAGAAGCAATTTGGTTTTCAGTGTTTACGTTAATTTTAGCTGTTCCAAGAGAGATCGCTTTTTGGATGTCTTTTGTAGGGATTCCTGTTCCGCCATGAAGGACAAGCGGTACACCAGTCAATTCCATAACTTCCTTCATGCGGTCGAAGCCAAGGTTCGGCTCGCCTTTGTAGGGTCCGTGAACCGACCCAAGAGCTGGAGCGAAGCAGTCAACGCCTGTTTCGCGTACTAGCTGATCGCACTCAGACGGGATCGCGTATGCTGCATCCGCATCTTCTACAACAAGATCGTCTTCTTGTCCGCCGATGCGGCCAAGCTCAGCTTCAACAGAAACGCCGTGGATGTGAGCAAGCTCAACCACTTTTTTCGTTAACTCGATGTTTTCCTCAAGCGGGTGGTGAGAACCATCGATCATTACAGACGTGAAGCCTGCGTGAATCGCTTCTGCACACTTTTGGAAGCTTGAACCGTGGTCAAGGTGAATTGCCACAGGAACCGTTACTTTGTATTCCTCCATAAGAGCTTTAACCATGCTCACAACGAGCTTGAATCCGCCCATATAACGAGCAGCACCTTCAGAAACTCCAAGAATAACTGGAGACTTCTCTTCTTGAGCTGCCTTTAAGATAGCCTGCGTAAATTCCAGGTTATTAAGATTGAATTGTCCTACCGCGTAACCCTCTGCTTTTGCTTTTTCAAGCATTTCTTTCATTGATACTAAAGGCATATGAAAGATCCTCCTTGGTATATTGGTACGATCCGGCTGATCGCCGATTGCAGTTTGTCCAAGTGTTTAGCGCCAGACAAGATCGGGCAAAAAATAACGCATTACTTTTTGTTCCCTCAAGGCATAGCAAATAAACACCGTGGTTTGTCTATTTTCACAACTATTATAGCATACCAAGACAGCCTGAAAACCGCAATAAATCAAGGTTTTTCGGTGCAAACGCTATCATTTGCGCAATGGCGCGGGATTTTTAATTTTAAGAGGATTTTTCAGGAAGAGGAAGTTCTTTCCTGACAGCCGCCCGGATTTCATCGATATCAAACGGCTTGGCAAAATGAGTGATCGCGCCAAGCTTCATTGCTTCATGAATCATATCCAGCTCTCCGTATGNGGATTTTCATATCTAAAATAACGAGATGAGGCGCTTCTTTCTCGACAATCGACAATGCCTGCACACCGTTAGCCGCTTGATACGTCTTATAGCCTTCTTTTTGAAAAATTTCATTCAGCAATATACGAATGCCGTACTGGTCATCTACGATTAAGATTTTACCTTCCATGCTGACTCCACCTCTATTTGAATTTTGATGATCGTTTTCGTTTTGTGTTCATCTTTAACGTATTCGTTACATGTTAGTTTTTTCCTTCTCACAAATGTGAAAATAGCACGCAATTTCAGTATACTAAAAAGATGCATTATGTACTGAACATGTTCGGAGGAAAAAAACATGCTTAAAATTTTCAATACCCAGCTCACTGGCTTGTTCCAAACTATCGAGAAAACATCAGAAGAAACCATCGAGGACGCAGCACGCCTGCTTGCTCAGTCTCTTTTTTCAGAAGGCACTGTCTACTTTTTCGGCAAGGCCGAGATGATGGCAGTCGCCTATGAAGGGGTGACCGGACCGAACGCCATTGCGTCTAGCTCCTTTTACGATAAAACGGTTGAGCTGACTGAAATGGACACGGTTGTCGTGAGCGCACGATATGCAGCAGATGGTGATGCGTTAACGGCCGCCGAAAAAGCGCGCGCTGAGGGTGCCCGCACGATCTTTATCGGAGCTGTTGAAAAAGGGATCGATGTTGAGGGGTTACCATATGATGCGGTGCTCGACACCAAAGCGGTCCGCGGCCTCATCCCCCAGGACGACGGCACACGCACAGGCTTCCCGTCAGCCATCTGCGGACTGTATGTCTACCAGGCGCTGCACATCACGGTGAGCGAGTATATGGAGGAGTTTTAAATAAAGCCTAAAGTTAAAAACAAAAAAACAAACCGGGGTCCGGTACTGAACGGCTGGAACGCGGCAATCATGCCGCTGTTCCAGCCGAGGTACCGGACCCCGAACTTTTCGAACTTTTTGTGTAATTATTTTTTCAAATGAACGACTGCGCCGATGAAGTCGCGGAATAGCGGCTGCGGGCGTGTCGGTCGCGATGTAAACTCTGGGTGGAACTGTGAAGCGACGAACCATGGGTGATCCTTGATCTCGATCACTTCCACTAGACGGCCGTCAGGAGACGTTCCTGAGAACACAAAGCCTTTCGCTTCCATCTGCTCACGGTATTCGTTGTTGAACTCATAACGGTGACGATGACGCTCATAGATCACTTCATCTTTATACGCATCGAACGCTTTTGTGTTTTCCTTTAGCTTACAAGGCTGCAATCCGAGGCGAAGTGTACCGCCAAGATCTTCTACATCCTTCTGCTCTGGAAGAAGATCAATCACTGGATAGTTTGTTTCAGGGTTAAGCTCGGCAGAATGCGCCCCTTCAAGGCCAAGCACGTTACGAGCAAATTCTACGGAAGCCAGCTGCATGCCTAAGCAAATACCCAGGAACGGCACATTGTTTTCACGCGCGTATTGTGTGGCAAGGATTTTCCCTTCCACACCCCGGTCTCCGAAGCCGCCAGGCACAAGGATTCCGTCAGCATCTTTTAGAAGCTCGTTTACGTTTTCTGCTGTCACATCTTCCGAGTTGATCCAGTCGATATCGATATCGGCGTCGAACTGATAGCCCGCATGGCGAAGGGATTCGACAACGGAGATATACGCATCTTGAAGAGCCACATACTTACCAACAAGCGCAATTTTCACTTTGCCTGACAAGTTCATGACGCGGTCGATCAATACCTTCCACTCTGTCATGTCTGCTTCTGGGCAGTCCAGCTTCAAGTGTTTGCACACGAGGTCATCCATGTCCTGATCTTGAAGGTCGATCGGAACCTGGTAAAGCGTCTCGGCATCACGCGCTTCGATAACCGCTTTTGGATCGATGTCGCAGAAAAGGCCGATCTTATCTTTCATTTCCTGCGGTACCGGCATTTCCGTACGGACTACGATAATGTTCGGCTGGATTCCAAGGCTGCGAAGCTCTTTGACACTATGCTGTGTCGGCTTTGTCTTCATTTCTCCGGCTGCACGGATGTAAGGAAGAAGCGTACAGTGAATGTACATCACGTTTTCAGAGCCGAGGTCACTCTTCAGCTGGCGGATCGCTTCAAGGAATGGAAGGCTCTCAATATCCCCTACCGTTCCTCCGATTTCTGTGATAACTACGTCTGCGTTTGTTTCGCGTCCAGCACGCTGGATGCGTTCTTTGATCTCGTTCGTTACGTGCGGGATTACCTGAACGGTTCCGCCAAGATATTCGCCGCGGCGCTCTTTACGAAGAACAGTAGAATAAATTTTCCCTGTTGTCACAGAGCTGTATTTGTTTAAGTTGATGTCGATGAAACGCTCATAGTGGCCAAGGTCAAGGTCTGTTTCCGCCCCGTCGTCCGTTACGAAAACTTCACCGTGCTGATACGGACTCATCGTTCCTGGATCCACGTTGATGTAAGGGTCAAACTTTTGAGTCGTCACCTTCACTCCGCGGTTTTTCAGCAAGCGTCCTAGTGAAGCTGCTGTAATTCCTTTTCCTAACGAGGAGACAACGCCGCCCGTTACAAAAATATACTTTGCCATGTCCACTTTCCTCCTAGTACCTAATATTGCTTGGTCCAATTACAAATCTACGTTTATAATGACCAAACTTGCGACTATTACTATAAAAAATAAAAAAACAAAAGTGACACTTCCCCTAATAACAGGGGGCACTTTTGTTTTATAAGTAACGATTTATGCTTTTCACATACAGGTTTAGCCCAAAAATGATATTACCGAAATCGAGTTCCTATGTCAAGGCGAAAAAAGAAGAAATAGAAAGGCTGGGGTCCGGTACAGGATCCTTGTATGGTGTCCTGTACGTGATCCGTGTATGGGGTCCGGTACCGCATATGGACATTCGGGGTAAATTTGTCCATTCCAGATGGACAGTGAAATAAAAAGACCGCCCTATTAACAGGGTCGGTCATTTTATCGTTTATTCTTCGTCCTCTAAGTCTTCTTCATCAGCGAGTTCTTCGTCGTCTTCGAGTTCTTCTTCATCTTCTTCATCGAAGTCTTCGTCTTCGTCTAGGTCCACTGCGTCATCATCGTCGTCTTCAGCCGTGAACTCATCGTCGACATCAAGCTCATCGAAGTCTTCCTCAAAGTCCTCATCGTAATCGTCGAAGTCTTCGTCATCGACCATCTTTTTGCGCTTAACCGGCTTGTTCGTCGCACCGAGCTCTTCTTCTGAGCTCTCGAACGGATACCAAGCTTTCAAGCCCCATTTGTTGTCGCCCAGTGAAACATAGCGGCCGTCAATGTTGAGATCTGTATAGAAAAATGCCAAGCGCTTGTGAAGTTCTTTTTCTGGAACTTCCTTTAGATCTGCGATTCGTTTCACGAGATCGTTAAACTGCACAGGCTGTTTTTCTTCTTTTAAAATTTCGTACGTGATTTCAACCATGGACATTTCCATGATCTCTTCCTTGGAATAAGCTGTCATCATACCCCTGCCCGCACTTCCTTTCCTTCTCTACCATCATATATCTTATGCATGTATGCGCATTCTAGAGGATTCATACTCCCCATTATAAACAAATTTTAAGAGCTTATGCAAAATAAAATTACAGACAATGATTGAAAAATAATTCGCTCTTGTAGTTTTTGTTAGATTTCTACGAAATCATAGAAGAAGTTGATCTGCGTTACAGGTGCACGCTTTCCGCGGGGCGGGCAGAAAAGCAGTAACGGCTCGTTCAGCCCCGACAAGCAAAAGAGCAAGAGGGCGGTAAGTCGTTCTTTGACTTATTGGACTCTTGAACTTTTGACCTCGAGGGGCTAGCCGTTTCTGCTGGACAAGGTGAGCCCTTTTGTCGCTACGCGCCTTTAAAAGGTCTCACCTTCCCACTCGTCCCGCAGGATAAGGAGGGCGACGCAGCAAGACATCAAACGCAAGAAAATGTGCCTTTCATTTTCGAGGAGTCGGCACCTTTCACTCCGTTCAACTTAGTCAATGAAGGATTCAAAGATGTTAAGTCAATCAAAGTAATGCTTGAAGTAACTGAATCTAATACTTTTAAAATAATTACTAAACCAGTAAAGAGTACCGCAAGTATAAATGGGGGTACGGTACCTCATGCTGAAAACCTTATGGTGACTGGGATTTTCAACTGCTGTACCGTACCCCCAAAAAGGTACACTCTAAAAAATGTTACATGTTTCTTCTATATTTTCCGCCGACTTCGTAGAGGGCGGATGTGATTTGGCCTAGTGAGGCGTATTGGACGGTGTTCATGAGTTCTTCGAAGATGTTGCCGCCTGATAGTGCAGTGTTTCTTAAGCGCTGTAAGGCTTCTGCTGATTTGTCAGCGTGCTGCTGTTTGAACGCTTCCAGGTTGGCGATTTGCTGTTCTTTTTCTTCTTTTGTTGCACGTGCGAGCTGCATGTTGAACTCTTCGTCAGATGGCGGGTTCGGGTTCAGGTAGGTGTTCACGCCGATGATCGGGAAGGAGCCGTCGTGCTTTTTCATTTCGTAGTACATCGACTCTTCCTGTATCTTTCCGCGCTGATATTGTGTTTCCATCGCGCCGAGCACGCCGCCTCTTGCGTTGATGCGTTCAAACTCCTGCAGCACCATTTCTTCAACCAGATCCGTTAGCTCCTCGATAATGAACGATCCCTGCAGCGAGTTTTCGTTGCGGGCAAGACCGAGTTCTTTTGTGATGATCAGCTGGATCGCCATCGCGCGTCGTACGGATTCTTCCGTTGGCGTCGTGATCGCCTCATCATACGAGTTCGTGTGCAGTGAGTTGCAGTTGTCATACAGCGCCATTAACGCCTGCAGGGTCGTGCGGATATCGTTAAAATCGATTTCCTGTGCGTGCAGTGAACGTCCAGATGTTTGGATATGATACTTCAGCTTCTGGCTGCGCTCGTTCGCGCTGTATTTATCGCGCATGACGGACGCCCAGATGCGGCGTGCCACACGGCCGATGACCGTATACTCCGGATCAAGTCCGTTTGAGAAGAAGAACGACAGATTTGGTGCAAAGTCATCGATCTTCATGCCGCGGCTCAAATAGTACTCCACATACGTGAAGCCGTTCGCGAGCGTGAACGCAAGCTGTGAAATAGGGTTCGCTCCCGCCTCCGCGATATGATAGCCCGAGATTGAAACGGAATAATAGTTGCGCACTTGATGGTCGATAAAATATTGCTGAATGTCGCCCATCATGCGAAGCGCGAACTCGGTCGAGAAGATGCACGTGTTCTGTCCTTGATCTTCTTTTAAAATATCCGCCTGTACCGTACCCCTTACAGAGGATAGCGTGTGTGCCTTAATTTCAGCTGTTTCTTTTTCATCAGGCGCGCGGCCGTTTTTCTCTTCAAACGCTTTTAGCTGCTGGATGATGGCTGTGTTCATGAACATAGCAAGGATGATCGGCGCCGGTCCGTTGATCGTCATCGAGACTGATGTGCTCGGTGCGATCAGATCGAATCCGTCATACAGCTTTTGCATGTCTTCGAGCGTACAGATGCTCACACCGCTCTCGCCGATTTTCCCGTAAATGTCCGGGCGGTAATCCGGATCTTCGCCGTAAAGCGTGACGGAATCGAACGCTGTGGACAAGCGTTTCGCATCATCGTCCTTGGACAGATAATGGAATCGGCGGTTCGTGCGTTCAGGCGTTCCTTCTCCCGCAAACTGGCGCTTCGGGTCCTCGCCTTTACGCTTGAACGGGAACACACCTGCTGTATATGGGAAGTAGCCTGGAACGTTTTCTTTCATTACCCATTTCACGATCTCGCCCCAGTCCTCGAACTTTGGCAGCGCCACTTTCGGGATATCGAGCCCTGACAAGCTTTTCGTCGTCAATTCTGTGCGGATTTCTTTGTCGCGGATTTTCGTGACAAGCTCTTTTCCGCTGTACATTTCTTTGAGCTTCGGCCAGTTTTCGATCGTCTTTTTCGTTGATGGCAACAGGTTTTCTTCTACCTTTTCGCGCGTCGATTGAAGCGCTGCAACGACCTCGTTGCCTGCCGCGTCATATTCTTTTATCGTTTCAAGCGTGCCTGCGAGCTGGAAGCTTTTGCGGGCGAGCTTTGACTGTTCTTCAACCGACGCATGATAGCGGCGAACGGTTTGTGAGATATCATTCAAATATTGCGCACGTTCGCCAGGGATGATGACGTTTTTCTTCGCCGTCATCGCGTCTGCCGCTGACTGCACACCCCAATCAACTCCGCATTTTTCCTGAATCGTACGGATGAGCGCGGAAAACAGGACGTTCGTTCCTGCGTCGTTAAACTGTGACGCGATTGTGCCGTATACAGGCATCTCGTCCAGGTCACGCTCGAACCATTGGCGTGAGCGCTGATATTGCTTTTTCACATCGCGAAGCGCGTCCTCGGATCCTTTTCGCTCAAACTTGTTGATCGCGATCAAGTCCGCATAGTCAATCATGTCGATCTTTTCAAGCTGTGACGGCGCACCGAACTCGCTCGTCATCACGTACATCGACACATCGGAGATCTCGGTGATACCCGCATCACCTTGCCCGATGCCGCTCGTTTCGACGATGATCAAATCGAAGCCAGCCGCTTTTGTGATGGTGATGGCATCCGCCACTGCCGCAGACAGCTCAGAACGTGAACCGCGCGTTGCCAGACTGCGCATATACACACACGGATGATAGATCGCGTTCATGCGGATACGGTCTCCTAAAAGCGCGCCGCCTGTTTTCTGTTTCGTCGGGTCGATCGAGATAATCGCAACCGTCTGATCCTCCAGCTCATATAAAAAGCGTCGCACAAGCTCGTCAGTGAGCGAGCTTTTCCCTGCTCCGCCTGTACCTGTGATACCGAGCACCGGAACTGTCTTTTGCAGAGATTTTACTTGATCGAGAACATTTTCAGCTGTTGCCGCGATTTCTTCTGGTGCCGTTTTCATGTTCTCCGCAAGCGTGATCAAGCGCGCGACAGCACGGGAATCACGCTCAGCGAGCTTCTCTACCTCATCCGTCAAGCTCGTTACCGTCGCAAAGTCACACTGCTCCATCATAAAATCGATCATGCCCTGCAGACCGCGGATGCGTCCGTCCTCTGGCGAGAAGATGCGCGTCACGCCGTACGCGTGCAGTTCTTTTATTTCCGGCGGAATGATGACGCCGCCCCCGCCGCCGAACACTTTTATATGACCGGCGCCTCTTTCTTTTAACAGATCGATCATGTATTTAAAATATTCGACATGTCCGCCTTGATATGAGGAAATCGCGATTCCTTGTACATCCTCCTGAATCGCTGCGCTTACCACTTCTTCTACCGACCGGTTATGGCCGAGGTGGATGACCTCTGCACCGCTGCCCTGCAAAATGCGGCGCATGATGTTAATGGAGGCATCATGGCCGTCAAACAAGCTGGATGCTGTCACAAAACGAACGTGATGCTTTGGTTTGTACATCGCTGATTGGCTCATCGCTATCCTTCCTTTCGTATCCCATCGAATAATAATCTCACTTGGATGTTCGTATATTCTTCGAGTGAATAAAGCTTTTGCAGTATCCACCGCCTGAACGTCCACATTTGCCCTTGAATGAGGATGTTATTAGCAGCCGCTTTGATTTCTTGTTTTGTGAGTGACAGCTCTCCGCTCTCGCTCGCCTGCAGCAGCAGATCCTCGAACATCGCCGTCATCTCGATCTCTTTTTTCAGCACGTACGGCAGAGCTTCGTGAGAGAGTGATTTCACTTCCTGATACATGACAAGCACCTCGTCCTGCATCTCGTCCATCACTTTAAAATAGGCGGTGACCGCAGCACGCACGTCTGCAGCCGAGCTGCCGGATGACGAAATTTCCTCGTTCAGCCGGTCTTTTACGCCGTCATAAATGCTGTCGCAGACGAGGTATAAAATATCTTCCTTCGAACGGATATATTCATACAGCGTTCCGATGCTGAACCCCGAGGCTTTCGCGATCTCACGTGTTGTGGTGCGGTGAAAGCCGTTTTCTTTAAAAAGAGAGACCGCTGCCTTCACCATCTCTTCCCGCCGCTTTTTGATCAGTTTTTCGTCCTTTACCAGCGACGGCACTTCTTTTCTGCCCAAGTGCTATCCCTCATTTCCGGCTTTCCATTGTGACTTGCCTTTCATGATGCTCTCAGCTGCTGAGTAAGGGTTCATCTGTCCTTGTAAAAGCGGCTGCAGCCAGGAAAATCCTGCTTCTTCCTCCTGCTGCCATATCCGCTGATACAGTTCATGCTGCACGACCTCGATCACTTCACGATGCAGATTCTCTTTTCGGCGCCTCTCCCCTTCACCGCTTTGATGGAGATAGTGGCGGTGAGCGGTCATTGCGTCCCAAAGCTCCTCGATGCCTTTGTTCTCGGTCGAGATCGTCTGGATGACCGGCGGGCGGTAATCAGCGTCGTGCTTTACGAGGTCAAGCATCGCCTCGATCTCGGCGAGCAGCTTCGGGACTCCCGGCATATCCGCTTTATTCACGGCAAACAAGTCCGCGATCTCCATGATTCCCGCCTTGAACACTTGAATCACATCGCCGCTTCCCGGGTTCAAAACGACCGCTGTCGTATGGGCGAGCTTCATAATATCCAGCTCCGACTGCCCGACACCGACCGTTTCGATCAAAATCACGTCAAAACCGTACGCGTCCATGAGCCTGACCGTTTCCTTCGCCGTTCGCGCGAGGCCGCCAAGGCTGCCGCGCGTCCCCATGCTGCGGATAAAGACGCCGCTGTCGGTGAAATGCTGCTCCATCCGCACTCTGTCACCAAGAATGGCCCCGCCGCTGAAAGGACTCGTCGGATCGACCGCAACCACTCCGACCGTCATCCCTTTTTTCCGCAAAAGAGAGATGAGCCGGTTCACGAGCGAGCTCTTGCCAGCGCCAGGCGAACCGGTGATGCCGATCCAGTGCGCCCCTTTTTGCAGCGGATAAATGCTTTTGAGAAGGTCCAGCTTATCCGGCGCGCTGTTTTCAACGAGCGTGATGGCCCGGGCTAAAGCGCGCTCTTCTTTTTGCTGAATTCGAGCTGCTAAGTGGTGCATCGCGGCCACCTATTAATCTTTCAGCAGCATTTTGGAAATAACGAGTCTTTGAATCTCCTGCGTTCCTTCATAGATCTGGGTGATCTTCGCGTCTCGCATATAACGCTCGACCGGGTAATCCTTCGTATAGCCGTAGCCGCCGAACACCTGCACTGCGTCTACCGTCACTTCCATCGCGATATCGCCCGCGAACAGCTTCGACATCGCCGATTCTTTTCCGTACGGCATGCCTTCTGATTCTCTCCACGCCGCCTGATAGGTTAACAGTCTGGCCGCTTCAATTTTTGTCGCCATGTCAGCGAGCTTAAATCCGATTCCTTGGTTCGCGCCAATCGGCTTGCCGAACTGCTTGCGCTCTTTCGCGTAGCCAGTTGCCGCATCAAGCGCGCCCTGCGCGATCCCAACGGCCTGCGCCGCAATTCCGTTTCGTCCGCCGTCAAGCGTCATCATCGCGATTTTGAAGCCTTCTCCTTCTTTTCCAAGAAGGTTCTCAGCCGGCACACGGCAATCTTCGAAAATGATTTCTAACGTCGGGGATGAACGGATGCCCAGCTTCTTTTCTTTCTTTCCGAACGAAAATCCTGGCGTCCCTTTTTCGACGATAAAAGCCGAAACGCCTTTATATCCAGCTTCGATATCGGTTCTGGCAAACACAACATAAATCTCCGCATCGCCTGCGTTCGTGATGAAAATTTTCGCACCGTTAATGATATAGTGATCGCCGTCACGTTTAGCCACTGTTTTCATGTTGGATGCATCAGAACCCGATCCCGCTTCCGTCAGGCCGTATGCGCCGATTTTCTTGCCTTCCGCCATCGGACGAAGAAATTTCTGCTTCTGCTCTTCGTTACCGAACTTGTAGATCGGCCAGCCGCAAAGCGACGTATGCGCCGAAAGCGTCACACCGACCGACGCGCATACACGCGACAGCTCTTCAACCGCGATCACGTATCCGAGGTAGTCTCCGCCAATCCCGCCGTACTCTTCCGGCCACGGAATGCCGCAAAGGCCCAGCTCGCCCATCTGATCAAAAATCGCACGGTCAAAACGCTCTTCCTCATCACGCTCAGCCGCTGTCGGCTCCACTTCATTCTTCGCGAAATCGCGAACCATCTTACGAATCATCTCATGCTCTTCAGAAAGCTTAAAAAACATACTAGTCACCAGCCTGTTCTATTTGATTTAGTGTTCTAATGGTTTGTTGGGGTCCGCCGCGCGTGGCGCGGGACCTTGGGATGACGCTTCAAGAGACTTCATTTTGATTTATTTGCGAATCTTGGAGGTTTATTTGCAAATTTGAGCTGTTTATTTGCGAATCTGACAAGTTTATTTGCAGCTCAGAAAATTTATTTACACGAGCAAAATTTGTTTATTTTTCGACACGTTTTCTTGCGCCGACACTTATTTATTTGCAGCTTGGTTGACCGAGGCACCCCCGGGGTCCGGTACCGAAGTACCGGATCCCGGCTATTCCCGACTACCCCGACTGTTTTTTCAATCACCTCAGCAAATCCTTCGAGATCACGATGCGCTGAATCTCGCTCGTGCCTTCGTAGATCTCGCATACCTTTGCATCGCGGAACAGCCGCTCGACCGTATAGTCTTTTGTGTAGCCGTAGCCGCCGTGCACCTGCACCGCTTCGATTGCTGATTTCATCGCAGTCGTGGAAGCGAAGAGCTTTGCCATCGATGCTTCGGTTCCGCACGGCTCGCCGAGTGACTTCAGGTTTGCTGCGCGGTACGTGAGAAGCTTTGCCGCTTCCACTTCCGTCGCCATATCGGCGAGCTTGAATCCGATGCCTTGCTGGGCACCGATCGATTTTCCGAACTGCTTACGTTCCTTCGCGTACGCGACCGCCTGCTCTAACGCCGCTTCGGCGATGCCGAGCGACTGTGCTGCGATGCCGATGCGGCCTGCGTCGAGGTTGCTCATTGCGATCTTGAATCCGATTCCTTCCTCGCCAAGCAGATTCCCCACCGGCACTTTTGCGTTATCGAACACAATCTCGCACGTGTTCGAGCCGTTCATCCCCATCTTCTTCTCTTTTTTGCCGACAGAGAATCCTGGTGTATCTTTTTCCACTATAAAAGCCGATATGCCGCGGCTGCCTTTATCCGGGTCAGTCGATGCGAACACGATGTAGATGTCCGCCTCGCCCGCATTCGTGATAAAAATCTTTGAGCCGTTCAAGACATAATGATCGCCCTGGCGCACCGCTCTCGTCTTCAAGCTTCCTGCATCAGAACCGGCTCCCGGCTCTGTTAATCCGAACGCTCCTAAGTACTCTCCACTCGCTAATTTCGGGATGTATTTTCTCTTTTGCTCTTCATTCCCGAAGTAAAGGATCGGGTTCGTCCCGACACTCGTATGAACGGACAGAATAACACCTACCGTCGCGCTTACTCTGGACAGTTCATTGATCGCGATAATATACGATGTAAAATCCATACCTGCGCCGCCGTATTCCTCAGGAATCGGAATGCCCATCAATCCGAGCTCTGCCATCTTATCGATGATGTCGCGCGGAAACTCGTCACTCTCATCCATTTTCTCTTGTATAGGGGCAATCTCTTTCTGCGCAAAATCGCGGACCATCTTCTGCATCATTTTCTGTTCTTCCGTAAAGTTAAGATTCATAGCCTCTCCACCTCTTCTTCCCTCAACCGCCATTAATTAAGATTGGTAGTCGTAAAACCCTTTACCGGATTTCTTGCCGAGCCAGCCGGCCTTCACATATTTCCGGAGCAGCGGGCACGGACGGTATTTATCGTCGCCAAATCCTTCATGCAGCGTTTCCATAATGTACAAACACGTGTCCAGTCCGATAAAATCAGCAAGCGTCAGCGGTCCCATCGGATGGTTCATTCCGAGTTTCATAATTTCATCGACCGCTTCAGGTGTTGCCACCCCTTCGTACACTGCGAAAATCGCTTCGTTGATCATCGGCATCAAGATGCGGTTAGAGATGAAGCCAGGGAAATCGTTCACTTCTACCGGCACTTTGGAAAGCTTGCGCGAAACATTTTCGATCGTTTCGTACACGTCGTCTGCCGTCTGAAGGCCGCGGATGATCTCAACGAGCTTCATGACCGGAACCGGGTTCATGAAGTGCATGCCGATCACTTTTTCAGGACGCTTTGTGGAAGCCGCGATCTCTGTGATCGGAAGCGAGGAGGTGTTGGACGCGAGAATCGCATGTTCCGGTGCGAACTCATCGAGAATCTTGAACAAGTTCGTTTTCACTTCCATGTTCTCCACGACCGCCTCGATGATCAGGTCGCATTTTTCTGCGTTTTTCAGCTCGGTTGAAGAAGTGAGGCGCTCGAGCACGGCGGTTTTCTCGTCCTCCGCCATACGCCCTTTTTCCACTTGGCGGGAAAGGTTTTTCTGAATAATGCCCATTCCTTTTTCAACGAACTCTTCCTTCAGGTCGTGCAAATACACGCTGTAGCCAGCCATCGCGCACACTTGGGCAATGCCAGATCCCATCTGTCCTGCGCCGATTACCATGATTGTTTGAATGTTCATCTATACGCCTCCCTTTATTTCACTTCTACTAAAATCGCGTCGCCCTGGCCTCCGCCGCTGCAGATCGATGCGATGCCAAGACCGCCGCCGCGTCGCTTTAATTCATGAACCAATGAAACAACGATTCTCGTTCCACTCGCTCCGATCGGGTGTCCGAGAGCAACCGCGCCGCCATTCACGTTCACCTTTTCCAAATCGAGACCTGCCAGCACAGAGCTTGATAGCGCGACTGCCGCGAACGCTTCGTTAATTTCAAAAAGGTCGATCTCTTCTAGCTTTCTGCCTGTTTTCTTTAAAAGCTCGTTAATGACGAGTCCCGGTGTTTTCGGGAAATCCTTCGCTTCGACCGCAATCGCTGTATGTCCGAGGATCGTTGCGAGCACTTCTTTTCCTTCGCTCTGCGCGCGCTCCTCGCTCATGACGACAACAGCAGCCGCACCGTCATTGACGCCAGGTGCGTTTCCGGCTGTGATCGTGCCGTCTTGTGAGAAAACCGGCTTAAGCTTTGACAAGGCTTCGATCGACGAACCTTTTCTCGGTGATTCGTCCACTGCAACCGTGATTGGGTCGCCTTTTCGCTGCGGCACGTGAACCGGAACGATCTCATCGGAAAATTTTTCAGCCGCTGCTAACGCCAGCTCGTGACTGCGCAGTGCCCATTCGTCTTGCTTTTCGCGGGAAATCTCCAGCTCTTTCGCTACATCGTTGCCGTAGATGCCCATGTGAACCCCGGTGAACGAACACGTCAGGCCATCGTGCGTCATCATGTCTTTCACTTGGCCGTCGCCCATTCGCAAGCCCCAGCGAGCTTTCGGAAGGATGTAAGGCGCGTTGCTCATCGATTCCATTCCGCCTGCTACGATGATGTCCTCATCGCCCGTGCGGATGATCTGGTCGGCCATCGTGATGGCGCGCAGTCCTGATGCACACACTTTATTGATCGTTTCGGTCTTCACTTCCCAAGGAATGCCGGCTTTCTGCGCCGCCTGACGTGACGGAATCTGGCCTTGCCCCCCTTGAAGCACGTTGCCGATGATGACTTCATCAACCGCTTCAGGTGCAACACCCGCGCGGTTAAGAGCTTCTTTAATGACAATGCCGCCAAGATCTGATGCGGTTAATGAACTTAAACCTCCGCCAAACTTCCCGATCGGTGTACGCACACCGCTGACAATGACAGAACGAACCATGATAGATGACCTCCTTAAGATATTTTAAAAAGATGAAAGCAGTTGGTTTCCGTTACAGGCGCACGCTTTCCGCGGGGTGAGCGGTGAGCCCTTCCGTCGCAAGCGCCATTGGATGGTCTCACCTGTCTCACTCATCCCGCAGGATAAGGAAGGCGACGCAGCAAGACATCAAACGCAAGAAAATGTGCCTTTCATTTTCGAGGAGTCGGCGCCTTTCACTCCAACCAACTTTTCACAGATATTTTAAAAATTTCTTGAAAGCTTCCTCAGTGGGATATATTGATAACGCTTACAAAACAATCGTTGACCATTGAAATAATGTAAACGAATGAGAGCTATTTACCGAGCGAACGCTCAGTCGATGGTTAACGTGCAGGAAACCCATGGCTACAACGGTCCATGGGGTTCCTGCTCGTTTTATTAGTGAAGCACTTTTTCTTTTGCGTCGCCGAACAGCGATTTTTCGAGAATTTCTACTACATCCAATGTTTGGACGCGGTCTTCTACTTCCTTCGCTTTCGTTCCGTCGCTCAGCATCGTTAAGCAGAACGGGCATCCGCTTCCGATCATGGTCGGGTTCACGGCCAAAGCCTGCTCGGTACGGGCGACGTTCACACGTGATCCCGCTTTTTCCTCGGTCCACATGAGTCCTCCGCCGGCGCCGCAGCACATTCCGTTTTGGCGGTTGCGGTCCATCTCGACGAGTGTGACGCCAGGAATTGCTTTTAAAATATCGCGTGGCGGTTCGTACACTTCGTTATAGCGGCCAAGGTAGCACGAATCGTGGTACGTGATCGTCTCTTTTACCTCATGCTGCGGCTTGATGCGGCCTTCTTTGATCCACTGTGCAAGGAGCTCGGTATGGTGGTACACCTCTGCTTCAAGACCGAATTCAGGATACTCGTTTTTAAACGTATTGTACGCGTGAGGGTCGATCGTGATGATCTTTTTCACGTTATGCTTTTCGAAAAGCGCCACGTTCGCTGTAACCATCTCTTGGTAAAGGAACTCGTTGCCAAGACGGCGCGGCGTGTCGCCGGAGTTCTTTTCCTTGTTTCCAAGAATCGCGAACTTGATGTTGCCTTCGTTCATGATCTTCGCAAGTGAGAGCGCAATCTTTTGGCTGCGGTTGTCGTAAGAGCCCATCGAGCTGACCCAGAACAGGTACTCGAACTCTTCTCCCGCTTTTTCCATCTCTTTGACAGTCGGGATGTGGATGTCATCACGAAGGTCGCGCCAGTTCTCGCGCTCTTTCTTCGAGATGCCCCATGGGTTCCCCTGCTTTTCGATGTTCTGGATCGCGCGCTTCGCATCGCTCTCCATCTTTCCTTCAGTTAAAACAAGGTAACGGCGCATGTCGATGATCTTATCGACGTGCTCGTTCATCACCGGACACTGGTCTTCACAGTTACGGCATGTTGTACACGCCCAGATTTCTTCTTCTGTGATGACGTCGCCGATCATGGACACATCGTAGCCGGCAGCAGCCGTTTCCTGTGCACCCTCCCCGCGTGATGCGTAAGCGAGCTGGTTGCCTGTTGTGTCAGCGAACGCATAGGCCGGCATCCAAGGTGTGCGGGATGTGACGACGGCTCCTTTTTCAGTTAAGTGATCTCGAAGCTTCACGATCAGATCCATCGGAGACAGCATTTTTCCTGTGCCGGTCGCCGGACAAACATTCGTACAGCGCCCGCACTCTACGCATGCGTAAAGGTCTACGAGCTGCTTTTGATTGAAGTCTTCTATTTTATTCACACCGAAAACTTCCTGAGACTCGTCTTCGAAATTAATACTCGACAGCTTACCTACTTTATCTCGGCGGCCAAGCCAAACGTTAAGCGGCCCGGCAATCAAGTGTGCATGCTTGGACTGCGGCACGTACACGAGGAACGTAAGCAAGAATAACAAGTGAATCCACCAGCAGATAAAGAAGATGACAGCGGCTCCTGTTTTCCCAACAAAGCCGATCAGGTAAGCGAGCCCTGACGCGATCGGTGCTGTCCATTCGAACGGCAGGTCGTGCCAGATGATTTCTGCCGCGTTGCCGAGCAATACCGACAGCATGAGACCGCCGATAAAGAGAAGGACGAGGCCCGATTTAAAGCCGCGCTTCAATCGGACGAGCTTCTCCACATAACGGCGGTAGAACGCCCAGACGACCGCGACGAGAATCATGAGCGTCACGATTTCCTGGAAGAACGTGAATCCTGGGTACAGCGGGCCTAGCGGCAAATGCGAGCCAGGCGCGAGCCCTTTCCAAATGAAGTCGATGGCTCCGAACTGCACGAGGATGAAGCCGTAAAAGAACATCACATGAATGATTCCGCTCTTTTTATCTTTTAACAGTTTCTTTTGTCCGAAGACGTTGATGAGTACAGCCTTGATTCGTTCCTGTACCGTATGATCGAACTCCACTTTTTTGCCCAGCTGAATAAATTCGTAGCGCGTTTTGAGAAGATGTGCGAACAAATAAAAAGCGTAAGCGGTTACAAAGATGAAGGCAATCCAATTGATTAGCTGCAACGTGCTCATTGCGTGGTCTCTCCCTTCCTATTCCTATCCTTTTTCCCTGTAAAAATACGGTTCTAACACATAATTCTAAAAGCATTAAATTTTCTGACTTCAGTATATCATAAAGTAAACTGAATGAGCATTCAGTCATTTATTTTTTTATAAAGTTTTTTTAGTCATGCTGCGGCTGCAATATGGAAACAATATGCATAAGCGAACTGTTCGGAATAAGGCATCAGACCAGCTGAATACGTATTTTTTTGTTACACTTTTTGAAGAAAGGGGATGAAGGAATGCTCGTATCATTCGGTTTTGTTTCGACAGCACTGGAGCTGCACGACGCATCGCCCGCCAAAACGATGACGTACGCGACCTACTCGAAGCGCGATCCTGAACTGCGGATGCAGCAGCTGATCGCCATCACGAAAAAGAATCTGGAAAGCACATTGCGGGTGCTGCACTATTGCGTCGCCCACCAGCTGCCGCTGCATCGGATGTCGTCATCTATCGTGCCGCTCGCGACACATCCTGATGTGAACTGGGATTATTTAAAACACACGCACAAAGAGTTTGCAGAGATCGGCAAGCTCATTAAGAAGTACGGACTGCGCACGAGCATGCACCCGAACCAGTTCACGCTGTTCACGAGTCCGAGAGAAGAAGTCACGCAAAACGCGGTAAAGGATCTGCAGTACCATTACGATATGCTTTCCGCGATGGGAGTCGCAGATACCAGCTATCTGAACATTCATGTTGGCGGTGCTTACGGCGACAAGGACGCTTCTCTTCAGCGCTTTTATGAAAATATTAAAACATTGCCGGTTACGATCTTAAAAAGGCTGACGCTTGAGAACGATGATAAAACGTTTCATGCGGCCGAGACGCTCGACGTGTGCGAAAAGCTCGGTGTGCCGATGATGTATGATTATCATCATGATCAAGCGAACCCGTCGATTCCACTATCGGAAATTTTGCCGCGTTTCGTGAAAACGTGGGAAGGCACCGGCCGGCCGCCGAAAGTGCACCTTTCATCGCCGAAGACCGAAAAGCAATACCGCAGCCATCATGATTTTGTCAGCCTTGACTATGTGCTTCCGTTCTTTAAGGAAGCCGCGAATCATACCGATTACTTGGACGTGATGATCGAGGCAAAGGAAAAAGACCGTGCCGCACTGAAGCTGATCGCCGAGCTCGAAAAAGTGCGCGGCTTCAAGCGGATCACAGGCGGGACGATCTTGATGTAAAGCCCGGGGTCCGGTACGCCCACCATGAAAGAGCCAGCATAGCAGGCTTCTAATGGAGGGAGTACCGGACCCCGGTTTTGCGATTTTGGTTTACGGCTTCAGCACGACCTTGATGCACTCGTCTTCGTGGTCGTTGAAGGTTTTGTACATATCCGCGGCCTGATCGAGCGGCACGCGGTGCGTGATGATCTCGGTAGGGTCGAACTCGCGGTTCATGATCTTATCAAACAGCATCGGCATGTAATGGATGACCGGCGCCTGCCCCATCTTCAGCGTCACGTTGCGCTCGAAGATATTGCCGAGCGGGAACATGTTGTACATCGACCCGTACACACCCGTCAGCTGCATCGTTCCAAACTTCCGGACTGCGTTCAGCCCGATCTGAATCGCACTGATCGTGCCACCCTGCAGCTTCAGTTTCTGCTCGACCTTCTCCATGACCGATTTCTTCCCGTCCATCCCGACACAGTCGATCACGACATCTACCCCGCCGCTCGTGATTTCTTTAATGTGCATGCCCATGTCATCGTATTCATCAAAGTTGTACACTTCTGCATTGTTTTTCGTTTTCGCATGGTTCAGGCGGTACGCGAGGTTATCGATCGCAATCACTCGTTTTGCGCCTCGCATCCATGCGAATTTCTGCGCCATCAGCCCGACCGGCCCGCAGCCGAGCACGGCCACCGTGTCGCCTTCCTTCATGCCGGAGTTCTCAACGCTCCAATAAGCGGTCGGCAGGACATCAGACATGAAAAGCAGCGCCTCATCCTCAAGGTCACATGATTCTGGAATCACGAACGGCATAAAATTTCCATACGGCACGCGCAAGTACTCCGCCTGCCCGCCAGGATAGTTGCCATAGCGCTCCGTAAAGCCAAAATAGCCGCCCGTGTCATACTCTGGGTTTCCATTTGAGTTATCACACTGGCTTTCCATCTCATGGCTGCAATAGTGGCAGTGGCCGCACGCGATGTTAAACGGCAGCACCACGCGGTCTCCTTTTTTCACTTTTGTCACGTCTGGTCCGACTTCCTCCACGATTCCCATCGGCTCATGCCCAATCACATAGCCTTTTGATGTCGGCAGTGCGCCCTGGTAGATGTGCAGATCTGATCCGCATATGGCTGTTGACGTGATTTTGACGATGATATCATCCTTTTTCTGAAGCTGGGGATCCTCCACCTGCTTGACCTGAATGTCCTTTGTGCCTTGAAAAGTGACAGCTTTCATAACGGCCTCCTTATACTGGAATAATGTTCTATTCCCCTTGACGATGGGATTACTCGTTAACTAGACACTTTTAAGAAAAAACATTCAAGAACCCTATGATCACTTACATGGAGGATGTACCGCTACCTATCTGAAATCAAACATTTGCCGGCTTATATCCTATAAAACAGATCTATCAATCCCCATCATCCGTGCCAGCTAAAACACGTAAGGCTGCCCCGAACATACGGGACAGCCTCATTTTTTAATTTGCGCTTTTCATGCGTTCTTCTAGAAATGTAAATTTTCCAGCTGAAGGTCTCTCCTCCAGCACGGTCTCGTCCGATTTTCCTCTCAGCTGTTTTGCCGTCTGATACGCTTTTTCAACCCCGGCCAATATGAAATTTCCTGAAATGATGGTAAGTGAAAAAAAGATCATAGGAATGAGCGGTACCCAAGGATGAGCCATGAACGACTGATAATACATACCAAGCAGTCCTGTCCATTCATGAGAAATGGAATCTACTTCTCCTCCAAAAAAGACGATTGTCCCACCAAAAAACAGCTGCAGCACCCCAAGATGCACGAGGATGATCAAGGTCTGGACGAACTGCTGCATGAACAAGATCATCAATACTGGAAACAGCTGCCGAAAGACATGTTTCTTCAAAATATGGAGACCAGTTCCGCCGAGAATGCGGGACACCGAGACATATTCATCCCTCAGCAGCTGCTTCGTTTCGTTCGCGATAAAAAAGGCTACCGTGGGGACAGCGAGCAGAAAAAGGATAAAGAGTTCAAATCCAACTCGCTGATAAAACGGAGGCGGGATGGTCCCGTTTTCAAATGTGAGAACAGAAGATAAAAGAAAGTAGGCAATCATAGTCATCGGAACAACGGTGAAACTGTCAAACCAAGACTCCAAGTATGCATACCTTTTTTTAATAAACGTTCCAATCGCTAAGCCATCATTAATTTCAGCATGCTGTTCAACAGTTTCAGCCTAAGGTGCATGTTCTATTTATCCTCCTATCAAGCCCGTTATTCATGTGAACGATCACCAATAAAATAGATCGTATATAAAAATTTCACATAAAGCAGTGTCGGTTACTTCACTCTTAATCTGTATTCTGGATGTATGTAAAGAACGTCTTAATCGGTAGAGGGATTCAGGGGAGTGAGAAAAGGCAGACTGTGTCCCGGGACGTATCGGTTCAACCTCGATCTTCTTAACGTCACCAAAACCCCTTATAAATATGGTAACATATGTTAATTTTTTTAAAAAGCAAATTAACTCAACGGAACTAAAAAAATCAGGAGGAACATTCAAGTCCTCCTGATTTTTAAGCTTTCTTAACATGCAAAAAAACCTTTCTAACTATCGCTTTAGAAAGGTTTTGAGAACTATTTTAAGAAGGTGGCTGCCACCCAGCCGTACAGCTGGAAGCCGAGGTAAATGCCGACGATTCCGATAATGCCCGGCAAAGCAGGCGGTGCGGGAATAGGAAGCTTAAAAAGGGCGAACACGAACCCGACGATCAGACCCGTCAGCAAAGACAGCACATATATTTTCATCGTTATCACTCCTGCTTTGAGCTTTTTCTTCATACTATATCTCACTGTTAGACGGAATATCCCTGTTACGGCAATTATCGTAGAGCAGGCGGTTTGCAGTTGTTTATTTTAATGGAAAGGTACGGAAAAATTTCTGCCGCTCCTCTTGATTCAGCACCGTTTCCTTCACAATTTCTTCCTCCCACAGCTTTTCGTGTTCTGCATAGTGCTGGAGTGGATAGTTAAAATAGCCGTCGAGTTCTTCTCGTGTGATATGGAATGTCTGAGGTGTCTCCCCTTCCATTTCAATAGCCACTTCATCAGCGTTTGGTACGAGTATGAGAATGGCCGTACTGTTATAGAGAAGATTCTTTTTTATCGTATCGTTATTCAACCAATAATCCGAGAACTCTTCTTCCGTATAGTTGGAGCCATCCTTCCTGCCATAAACAACGCTGACAGAAGAATCCCCCAGTTTGATTTCTTTATACGTTTCGCCTCCAGGCAGTTCACTTACCAAAGAAATGATTTTCGAATGATCACCGACTTTTGTATCGCTGAACTTTGCTAAGTTCTCTGATTTTGCGGTTTGAACCGAAGAAATGTCTTCCTTTTCATTGCTTTCCTGACACCCTGTCAGCAGAACGGCTGCTATTATGAAAATACTTGCTATTCCTCTCATGATTGACCCATCCCTCTACAGTTTTTCTACTAATGGGAATTAATGTAATGATATCATACCACACCCTTTTCCAATCGTTATGAGACAATGGTCATTCTTTTGCACGAGACATGTCTCTCCTGCTTTCGAGCATACAAAAAAAAACGAATTCCGATGTGTATGGAATCCGTTTTTGAATAGGACTATTACATTCTCTCAGGCGCTTCAACACCAACTATTTTCAACGCGTTGGCAATCGTGATCTGTGTGGCTTTCATCAAAGCGAAGCGTGCTGTTGATTTTTCTTTGTTTTCTGCGTCTAGTACGCGCTCTGCGTTATAGAAGCTGTGCAGTGCAGATGCGAGCTCGAACACATAATTCGTTACACGGTGTGTGAGCAGCTTTTCTGCCGCTTCGTTAATCACGGCTGGGTACTCACCAAGCTTTTTCAGCAGCTCATACTCTTTTTCTGAATCCATGAGGCTCAAATTAATATCACCTTCATAGGATAAGCCCATCTCTTCGCCTTGGCGGAGCATGCTGCAAACGCGCGCGTGTGCGTATTGCACGTAGAATACTGGGTTCTCGTTCGACTTGGAAACAGCCAGATCCATATCGAAGTCAAGATGCGTGTCGTTGGAACGCATCGCGAAGAAATAGCGAGTCGCGTCTGTGCCGACTTCCTCCATCAGGTCGCGCATCGTCACGGCTTTTCCTGTACGCTTGCTCATCTTCACCTTTTCGCCGTTCTGGAAAAGAGACACAAGTTGAATGATCATGACATCGAGCTGGTCCTTGCTGTACCCAAGCGCCTCGACAGCCGCTTTCATACGCGGAATATAGCCGTGGTGGTCGGCTCCCCAGATGTTGATCAGTCGGTCGAACCCGCGTTCGAACTTGTCTTTGTGATACGCAAGATCTGGCGTCAAGTACGTATATGATCCGTCGTTCTTGATCAAAACACGGTCCTTGTCGTCGCCAAGGTCTGTCGAACGGAACCATGTGGCGCCGTCTTCTTCGTACACGTATCCTTTTTCACGAAGCTTATCAAGTGCCGGTCCGATCTTTCCATTTTGATAAAGTGATGTTTCCGAGTACCACACATCAAACGGAACACGGAACGCCGCTAAGTCCGTTTTAATCTTCTCCATTTCGCGCTCGAGACCGTACTCACGGAAAAATGCGAGGCGTTCTTCCTCTGGCATCGCCGCGAACTTGTCGCCGTGCTCTTTTGCGAGCTCTTGACCGAATCCGATAATATCTGCGCCATGGTAGCCGTCTGCCGGCATATCCTTTTCCTGGCCCAGCGCCTGGAAATAGCGCGCTTCGATCGACGCTGCCAGGTTATTGATCTGGTTGCCGGCATCGTTAATGTAGTATTCACGGGAAACGTCGTAGCCTGCCGCGTCGAGGATGTTGCAGATCGAGTCGCCGACTGCCGCGCCGCGCGCGTGTCCGAGGTGAAGCGTTCCTGTCGGGTTCGCGGAAACGAACTCGACCTGCACACGGCTTCCCTTTCCAAGATCCGTACGGCCGTAATCTGCGCCTGCCTTCAAGATGGTCGGCACGAGCTCGGTTAAGTACGAGTTATCCATGTAAAAGTTAATGAAGCCCGGACCCGCAATCTCCACTTTACCGATGGAAGCCTTTGACTTGTCGAAGTTTGCGACAATTTCGTCTGCGATCGCGCGCGGCGCTTTTTTCGCAATACGCGCCAGCTGCATCGCCATGTTCGTCGCGAAGTCGCCGTTCGCTTTGTCTTTCGGCGTCTCCAAAACGACAACCGGAAGCTCTTCTTTAGCAGCGAGTCCTGTTTTGACTACCGCCGCTTCGATCTCTTCCTTCAGCTGAAGTTTCACCTGATCTACTACATTCATGCTTTCGCCCCCTGAAATGCAATTTTTATCGTATGCTTGCCTGTATCTTCACCCTGCAGAACCAGACCGTAAGAAAGCAGCAAATCGCCTTCTTTCTTTTGCTGGTTATACCGGAAGTTCATCTTATCTGTCGTCGTTTCCATCCAAAGCTGGCCATACGGGCTGTCGTACATCCCTTTCGTCGTCTGGCCGATCAAAAATTTCTGTTTCATCGACACACTGCCTGAACGGAGGATCAGAATGCCGTCATTTGTGATCTTGATGACATTATTGACCGAACCGGCGCCTTCTATCACTTCTTTATATTGAAGATAAGTAGCCGATCCCTTATGAATCAGCGTCCCGTCTGTGTGGGTGTGATGCCTTTCAGCGTCATCGCCCATTTGAATCTCAGATTCGACGGTGACGGAGACCGGTATATTCGTATCTTGTTCCATGGCTGTCGACACTTCCTTTAATTCTTGCTTTAACATGCTACTCTATAACCTACATATTATAAAAGAATTCCCCTCACGTTTACAACCTACCGGAGAGGAATTTTGCATCTTTATCATGATTACGAGCTTTTGAGCGTCTTTTTTTCATTCTGGTCCTGCAATAAAAGCTCAACGGTGCTCCTATCGCTGTCGGCTGGCATGAAAAACGGGGTCCGGTACGTTTCCGGCCCTTTGCCGGTAATGAAAATCCAGTCGCCTTCCTGAGCGATATCATAGGCATGCTTGATCGCCATCGTTCGGTCCGTGATCACAACGCCTTTTCCTTGACCGTGTTCTTCATTAAGCGCGCGCAGCTCCGCCTCCATCTCACCCGGTTCAATCCCGTTCAGATCATCAAACGTTAAAATAAATATGTCACTGTACTTTGCTGATGCTGCGACCATCATCTCACGCTTTCCTGTGTCCCGGTTGCCGCGGAACCCGAATACATGG
This sequence comes from Fictibacillus iocasae, assembly GCF_042665465.1. Lineage (NCBI taxonomy): Bacteria > Bacillati > Bacillota > Bacilli > Caryophanales > Fictibacillaceae > Fictibacillus > Fictibacillus iocasae. The sequence continues at coordinate 236,664 of NZ_JBHTCP010000013.1, forward strand.
ACAATCCGCTTGGCACCAATCCTTTTTGCCGTATGCAAACAGTACTGTACCGCATCGGTCGTGTGCGCATAATCGATGATAAAGCGCGCGCCGCACGCATGCCGCAGCATCTCAAAGCGTCCTGGCACCCCTTTAAAATTCTCCAAGCCACTAGCGATTCTGCTCCCGTCGGAAATGAGCTCGCTTGCCGCAGCAAACGCAAGCGCCGCGTTGTACACGTTATGAAGGCCAGGGATCGGCAGGCTGATCGTATAGCTTTGATCAAGATGCTGCAGCGTGAACACCGGTTCTTCATCCGCTTGTATGCTGTTCAGCCAAAATTCATTATCCTGTACTTGTCCAGCCGTAATAACGGGTACATCCTTTTCTTCCAGATCCGTGACGAGCCGCCTGCCCCAGGGTGTATCGGTGAACACAACGGCTTTCCCTCCTATTTTCAGCTGATCGAACAGCTTTCGCTTCACACCGAAATATTCCTCCATCGTGCCATGGTAATCAAGGTGTTCTTTGCTGAGGTTCGTGAAGAGCGCCATGTCGAAGTTGATCCCTTCCACCCGGTACTGCTCAATCGCATGAGATGACACCTCTAAGATGATCACTTCGTCGTTGCTCTCCGCCATCATCCGGTTCAGCTGAAGGGCGTCAGGTGTCGTGTTCACTGTTTTTCTTTCTTCACCGTTCAAAAAGTTCGCGATCGTCCCGAAAAGAGAACAAGAAATCCCCGCCTGCTCCAACACATCACGCAATAAAAAAGAGGTGGTCGTCTTTCCGTTCGTTCCGGTAATGCCGATCACTGTCCGCTTGCGGTCAGGCTTTTCGTAAAATCGACTCGCCGCCAAAGCGATCGCCTCGCGGGCATTGGAAACCTGAACGTACGGGACATTTTCTGGAAGTCCAGCTATCGCATCCGCCTCCCGCTCCCCAATCACCGCAGCTGCACCTCTTTTCACGGCGTCCTCAATAAAATCGTGGCCATCATGCTTGTATCCTGGTATGGCCACAAATAAAAAGCCGGCTGCCACTTTTCCCGAATTGCTCTCTATTCCTTCTATCTTTATTTTATCTATATTGACCGGCTGCTGCAGTAAAGCCCCGCGCTCAGCCAGTACATGTATGACATTCTGTAATCTCATGGATGATTCTCCTCCGCCAAAGTTGCTATTACATATATCGTGCCCCAATTCTCCTCCTATGGGGTACGGTACGTCAGAAAGACATAATTTTTTTGTTTTTTTTTGACGGACTGATTGAACGAGCTTGGCTAAATCGATAAACAAGAGCAAAAAAAAGAAACCGCGGAGGATGCGGTTTCTTTTCTGTTACACGTTATTACGCTATTCGTTTTGTCCGTTGTTTTTCAATACCACTTTTAAACCGTTGCCCATATCGGACGCGAGCATGTAGTTTCGGTCGATGAAAACACCCCAGAAGTACGCGTTCTCTGGGCGGTAGTGACCCAGCTCGTATGGTGCAGAAGGGTTTGTAATATCGAGCGCCCTGATACCTGCAGCATAATGCGACAGGTACAGCGTATTGCCCCTCACCTTCGGATCATGCACCGTATAAGCGAAGGTCGGCTTGTCTCCAGGCGTCAGCGATTCTTCTGTTTTAAAATAGCTGAGCAGCTTCGGGTTCTTTTTGTCCTTAATATCATAAATTCTTGTGTACCCGTAGCCATACTCGAAGCCGTCACGCTTCGGGTTCGCTACCTCACGCGTTTCGATCAGCACATTACCGCCTTTCGCGAGTGCGGACGAGTGAGCCGCTCCTTGAACATTTTTATCAAACTCGGTGCGGCCGAGGAATTTCGTTGCTTCCGGCTTGCTTATGTCAAAAATCAGAGTTCCCATATCCCAGAAAGAAACATAGGCGGTTGATCCGTTTCCGTCCGTTTTCACGCTGTGCGCAAAGCCAACTCGGTGCTGTCCGTACTCGTCTTTGAAGTTATAGCCGTCATACTCTGGCTCCAGTTGAGCAGCATCGAACGAGTACACTGTTTTTGGAGCAGCTGGATTTGTTGCATCTATCACGTTAAAATCATGAGACGACTTATCGTAGAAATTAGAGTACGGGTTTGCCGTCAATACAAGCACACGGTTCCCCTGCTCTGTTAAATACAATTCATGCGTTCCGCGGACATTTTGCGGAGTCGCCCAGAACCCCAATTTTTTCGGCGCTTCAGGGTTCGTCACATCATAAAGCAGGAACCCGCCTTTCGTATTCGGATCTAAACGGTTCAGCTTCTGAACGCTCACTACCGCAAGATCACCCGTGAATTCTGGTGTGCTCACAGATTTCACGATCACCTTCTCCTGCCAGGTGCCAGGCAGGTCAGCGAACACGGCTACCTCTTTAGGATTAGACGGATCCTTCAAATCAAATACTCGAACACCGCCTCCTCCGCCGTTCGCCGTATGCGTTCCAAGATATGCATATCCTTTATGCGCGTAAACGTCCGCCGTATTGTTCTGCACACCGTTCTTTTTTTGGATCTGAACCGATGCCGCCTCTTTCCAGCCGAGAATATTCTTAGACGATTCCATCGTTGGTCCCATGAACTCATATTGACCAACGTCGTCTCCTTTTTCTATGTAATCCTTGCCTAATTCATCATGTGCCAATGCCGTTGGAGAGAAAACCGAAAATGCCATAACCCCTGCCAGTGCTGCAGAATAAAAGAAACGCTTTTTCATATCCCTAGCCTCCTGTATCATAACTTGTCCTAAACTTTACAGCATTTGTAAAAATACAGATATAGAACGAAATATGCATTTAACTGAAAATTCAGCTTTTTCATGTGTCAATGGTCATAGGTCCATAAGAGCGTTTTTCAGTTGCAGGCAAGGTTGAGTTTTCAAGGGCGGGGTCCGGTACTGCCACCTAACAACCCTTGATTGTAAAGCGGTTTTATAAGGCGGTACCGGACCCCAAACAACTAAAAACCAAAAACTGCACTTTAAAAAAGCGAAAAGGCAGCATATGCCTTTTCGCTTAGGAGCCGGAATGATGCCGGCTAGTTTGTATGCACAGGAAACGACAAGGTAATGATGGTGCCTTTTCCTAGTGTTGATTCAATAGAAATATCGCCGTTGTGCTCTTTCATGATTTTATAGCTGACCATCATGCCAAGCCCTGTTCCCTTTTCTTTTGTCGTGAAAAAAGGTTCCCCAAGCCTGTCGATGCGGTCTTTCGGTATGCCGCAGCCTTGATCGATCACTTGCACCTTAACCTGGTCATCCTCTTTAAATGCTTTGACCAGGACCACGCCGCCATCGCTCATGGCTTCAATTCCATTTTTAATGAGGTTGATCAAAACCTGCTTCAGTTCATTCTCTTCACCAAGCACAAACGGCAGGTCGTCTTCTACATCCGTGATAATGTGGATGTTCTGCACGAGAGCATGTCTCTCCAATAAAGTGGAAACAAACGATACTAAGCTTTTAACCTCCGTGCTTTTATATGACTTCACCTGAGGCTTAGCCAGCAACAGCAGCTCGCTCATGATGTGTTCAATCCGGCTCAGTTCATCATGCATGATTAAATAATAGCGGCCGGCATCTACATCACGATTTTCCAAGAACAGCTGAATGAATCCTTTTAGCGAAGTAAGCGGATTGCGAATTTCGTGGGCGATCGAGGCAGCAAGCTGTCCGACAATGGAGAGCTTGTCCGATTTTCGCAGCATCTCTTCCGTCTTCTTCAGCTCCGTTACATCTCGTGCCACACCATACACACCGATGATCTCTTGTTCGACGACAATTGGTATCCCTGTTACGCGGAGGTTACGGACATCACCGCTCTTGCAGGTAATGAATGTCTCGAACGTTCTTGGATTGCCTTGAAGCACTTCTCGAAAGTCCTCCTTCAGCCTGTCTGCTTCTCCTTCAGAAAGCAGACCTTCAATCGTCATCTGAAGCAGCTCGTTCATGCTGTAGCCGCTGATTTCCCTCGTTTTTCTGTTCACTCTTGTAAACTGTCCTTGCCTGTTCATAGAACAGACGATCGAGGGATTGTGGTCAAACAGTGACTTGTAACGCTGCTTGCTCTCTACCAGCAGCTTTTCCGTATTCTTCCTCTCCGATATATTACGGGTTACTCCTGTTATTTCAGTCACTTCCCCTGTAATCGGATCGATGACGCTTTTGAACGAGGCTTCGAGCCACACATATCCGTCGTCTTCTCGGTTGAGCAGCCTGAACTGGACAGTAAGCGCTCTCACTCCAGCGTTAATATCATCCAGTGCTTGCATCATTTTTTCTATGTCATCGGGATGCATGATCCCAAAGCCGGTTTTCCCTATTAAATCCTCTGGCTTAAGGCCTAAATTCTCTTCACATGAAGGCGATATGTATTTAAATGCTCCATCCGGTGTGTGAGTGGAAATGATGTCATGAACGTTTTCAGCTAAAAGGCGGTAGCGTGCCTCGCTTTCAATCTTCTCCGTCACTTCGCGTCCGAACACGAGCAGATTTTTGCGTGAGCCGTCTTCCTGGAAAACCGGAATTTTATACACATCAAAAACACGCTCACCACCCGTTAGCGAAGGAATGCGCTCTTCCACACGCATAATCCTTCCCTTTTGCCATACATATTCATCCGTTTCCACACAATAGTTGAACACGTCGCGGAACGGAGTGATCATTTCTGCCAGCTCTCGATCATGCTTTCCTGTAAAATCAAAATCCGGAACGCCAAACATCTCTCCGACAAACGCATTGGCAAAAACAAAGCGGCCCTCATCGTCCTTGATTCCTATAAAATCTGGGACGATATTCATGAGCGCCTTAAGCAGATCATCCTGCTTTTGCATACGGACGGGCTTAAGAATCAGATATCGAACCGTCGCACCGCCAAACGGTAGCTCCCCTTCCGAGCAGGTTGACAGAAATTCTCCATCCTTATTGCACACATAAACCTCTTCCGCCCCAGGATGATAGTTTTTTATAAATAGATTTACAGCTTGGCCTTCAAGCTGGCTCGATTGGCTTCCTATTAACAACTCAGCGGCTTCATTCACATTCAGAATTTTTTGGTCGCCGCCTAAAAGAATGACGGCATCAGAAAGGCTTTGAATGAACTGCTGAATGAAAGGAGCGGACATAATATTTGATTGATCCATATCCTTTCTCCCCCTTTCATTCTGATTTCAGAATATTCCCTACCCTTCACTATACCAAAGACCTACGCAAAAAATAACAAGAATCAACATAATTCGCAGAATACATTTCATAAATACCCTATGTAAAAGTTCTGTTTAAGTCATATTAACTGCTATCTTACGCAATATTTGTTGCATTTAGAATTCTAAGGAGATGTCGATCTCCTTTACAGGTGCACCGAAAAGCAGGGATGGCTCGTTCAGCCCCGACAAGCAAATGAGAAAGGGACCAGTAAGTCGCTCTTTGACTTATTGGGCACTTACTCATTTGACCTCGAGGGGCTAGCCATTTCTGCTGGACAAATCGAAAAGCATGGCTGGCTCGTTCAGCCCCGACAACCAAATGAGGGGTTAGCCCTATCTGCTGGAGTCGGCACCTTAGACGAAAATCAACTTAACATTGATGCATTCAAAGCAGCTTTTATGTAATAGCTTTTAATATTTAGCTTTTTTTTGCATGTTCAAGGCTTGAATTTATGCTGAAAAGATAGGAAGGGCTCGATCTGATACCGTGCGGGCGGATTCTTGACGATTGCGGCTGCGAATCAGTAAAGCGCGGACATAATTCCTTTTTTTCCACAACGAGGAGCCCCGTCATCGAGACGGGGCTCCTCACCTTATTGGTATTATTTTTTGTTCACCCAGCCAAGCAGGATTTCACGAAGGAACTTGCTCGCTGCGATCGGTGTCTGTTCAGATGGATCGTAGATTGGCGCGACTTCTACCAAGTCAGCTCCGATCACGTTTACATCGGATTGTGCGATCAGCTGGATCGCTTCTAGAAGCTCTTTAGACGTGATTCCGCCTGCTTCTGCTGTTCCTGTTCCTGGTGCTGCAGAAGGGTCTAGAACGTCGATGTCGATCGTCACGTACACGTTGCGGCCAGCCAATGTTGGCAGGACTTTCTTAAGTGGTTCTGCCACATCGAACTTGTACATGTGCATGCCGCTTTCTTTTGCGAACTGGAACTCCTCGCGCATGCCTGAACGGATACCGAACGAGTACACGTTTTCTGCGCCGATCAGGTTGCACACCTTGCGGATAGGTGTAGAGTGAGACAAAATCTCGCCTTCATATTGCTCGCGAAGGTCAGCGTGCGCATCAATATGGATGACGACGAAATCTTCGTATTTCTTGTGCAGCGCCTTGAACACCGGCCATGTTACCAAGTGCTCACCACCAAGGCCGAGGGGGAACTTGTTGTCATCCAACAGCTTTCCTAAATACTCTTCAATCATATCAAGCGAACGCTGAGGGTTTCCGAACGGAAGCGGAATGTCGCCCGCGTCGAAGTAGTTCACTTCCTCCAAATGCTTGTCCATGTATGGGCTGTACTCTTCTAGTCCAAGTGACGCCTCGCGGATTCTTGCCGGGCCAAAACGGGATCCCGGACGGAAGGAAACGGTCCAGTCCATTGGCATGCCGTAAATGACCGCATCGGCTGTTTGATAATCAGGCTTGCTTAAAATAAACACGTTGCCAGAATAAGCTTCATCAAAACGCATGAATAACACTCCTTTTCTTATGTAACGAGGGAGCTTACGATAAGCTCCCTCCATGTATTATTTCTTAATTAAGTCACCAACAAACTTCGGAAGCGCAAATGCAGCAGTGTGCAATTCAGGCGTCCAATATTTTGTTTCGATATCGTGGAAACGCTCAGCCGGGATTTCAAGCGGATCATGCTTTTTCGAACCGATCGTGAACGTCCAAAGGCCGCTCGGGTAAGTCGGGATGTTCGCTGTGTAAAGGCGCGTGATTGGGAAAATCTCGCTCACATCACGGAACACGTTTGTAATCAATTCAGGCGTGAACCATGGGTTGTCCGTTTGAGCAACAAAGATTCCGTCTTCTTTAAGCGCTTTTGAGATGCCTTCGTAAAAGCCTTTTTCGAAAAGCTTAGCTGCTGGTCCTACAGGCTCAGTCGAGTCAACCATGATGACGTCGTATACGTTTTCGCTTGTTGCGATGTGCATGAATCCGTCGTCAACCTTCACTTCAACGCGCTCGTTTTCAAGCTCGCCTGCGATTTCCGGAAGGTATTGCTTAGAGTACTCGATTACTTTTCCGTCGATTTCAACAAGTGTCGCTTTTTCAACAGACGGGTGCTTTAATACTTCACGGATAACACCGCCGTCTCCGCCGCCGACAACGAGTACGTTTTTCGGGTTAGGGTGTGTGAACAAAGGAACGTGCGCGACCATCTCGTGGTAAACGAACTCGTCCTTTTGTGTAGTCATGACCATGCCGTCAAGGATGAGCATGTTTCCGAACTCTTCTGTTTCTACCATATCAAGCTTTTGAAATTCCGTTTGCTCCGATACGTATGTTTTGTTGATTTTCATTGTGATTCCGAAGTTTTCTGTTTGTTTCTCAGTAAACCAGATTCCCATGATATACCACTCCTTCTATATTGAAATGCCAGGCATCGTTGTCATTGTTTTTTGCAAACATAACGATTATAGCATTTACACATCTGTTATTCCACACGCTTTTTAAGGAAAAACGTCTTTTTTAAAAGCTTCAATTCTTTTAGAATTCTTAGGAGATGTTGATCTCCGTTACAGGTGCACGCTTTCCGCGGGGTGAGCGAAAAGCAGAAAGGGCTAGTTCAGCCCCGACAAGCAAATGAGGAAGGGACCGGTAAGTCGCTTTTTGACTTATTGGGCACTTACTCATTTGACCTCGAGGGGCTAGCCCTTTCTGCTGGACAAAGTGAGCCCATTTGTCGCTGCGCGCCTTTAAATGGTCTCACCTGACCACTCGTCCCGCAGGATAAGGAAGGCGGCGCAGCAAGACATCAAACGCAAGAAAATGTGATTTTTCATTTTCGAGGAGTCGGCGCCCTACACTCCGATCAACTTTTATCAATGATGAATTCAAAGTAGAAAAGAATGTTTTGAAAAGATATCCATCAAGAATAAGGGGTTCAAAGCATCTTGATAAGTTGATTGGAGTGGAAGGGGCCGACTCCAGCGGGATGAGTGAGACAGGTGAGACCTTCCAATGGCGCTTGCGACGGTAGGGCTCACCGCTCACCCCGCGGAAAGCGTGCCCCTGTAACGGAAATCAACCGCTCCTTCGCCTCTATAATAATTTTCATCAATGATCCTTTTGCCTCAGCATAAAAACATACGTTCGTGATATAATGGTAAGTACAGCAGGCGGTTGCTTTTTTGAGACATGAGCGGTCGGCGCATTCCCTTTATGACTGAGGCTGGTCAAACCATTGTGCTTTTTACAGCTTACAGTGGAAGGGGGGTGGTGCCTCTGACAGTTTTCGAAGCGTTAATGTTCGCGGTTGCGTTCAGCTCGCTCGTTGTCACAATCATGTCTAAGCAAAAAAAATAGACCGCTCACCTCTGGCAGGAGTTTTCGCGGCCTATATGTTGCCCTATTGTATTCGCAGCTTATAGCCGGCGCCTGTTTTAGGCACCGTCTGCTAGTCCGTCCGTGTTCGCGCATGGGCGGATTTTTTTGTTCCTTTATACTATGCTCAAGTCTTCATTATTTTACCACGTTTTTCACAGCTTGTCCTATGATAATCTCTGCAAAAGGCCTTCAGCACGGCTTCTCGCGTCAAACTTCAGCTTTTCTTCATCGACCGTTAAAAGCTCGCGGCCGCGCATGACCATCTTGCCGTTGATGATGGACGTGTCGACGTCATGTCCGCTCGCCGCATACACAAGCAAACTCGCCTCTTCATAAGACGGTGTGAGATGCAGCTGGTTCATGTTCAGCAAAATGAGATCCGCCTTCATGCCGGGCTTCAGCTCTCCAGCCACACCACCAAGACCGAGCAGCTCCGCCCCGTTCACCGTCGCCATCGACAGCACCTCATGCGCCGACAGTACCCCTGCATCCTCGTACTTCAGCTTCTGCATCCAGCTTGCCGCCTTCATCTCCATAAACAGATCCAGCGTGCTCGCACTGCCCGCTCCGTCCGTCCCTAAACCGACCGTGATACCGAGCTCCATCAGCTTTTTCACATCGCTTATACCGCAGCCAAGCTTTGCGTTAGACACCGGATTATGGACGATGCCGCCTTTTATGTTCTTTAAGACGTTAAAATCATCCTCGTTAAAATGAACACCATGAGCGAGCAAGACAGGCTGTTCAAACACACCGTTTTCCTGCAAATACTGCACCGGACGCATGCCGTAACGCTCCTGAATCATTCGCTCTTCGTCCTTCGTTTCGGCTAAATGAATATGCAGCGGCACACCTTTTTCAGAAGCAAGTGAGACCGCGCCCTTTAACAGATCAGGCGGACACATATATGGCGAGTGCGGCGCGATCATCGTCGTAATCCGGCCGTCCGCCGCCCCATGATAGCGATCCACCACGTCTGCCGCTTCCTGCAGACGTCCTTCAAAATTGCTGTCCATCGCGATCAACCCGCGTGCGAGCGACGCCCGTATTCCTGAGTGCGTAACCGCATCTGCCACTTGATCCATGCCGATATACATGTCGGCATACGCCGTCGTGCCGCTTTTGATCATTTCCGCCATAGACAGCAGCGCCCCGATATAACGGTCATTCTCGTCCATCTTCATCTCAATCGGCAGCATTTTCTCATTCAGCCACGTCATAAGCGGCACATCATCACTATAGCACCGCAGCAGTGACATCGGCGTATGCTGATGACCGTTAATCAGCCCAGGTGCTGCAAGCATGCCTTTGCCATCGACCACTTCATGACCGGTAATCTCATGATCAAACGTCCCGATTTCCTTAATCTTATCTCCCTCAATAAGCACGTCGCTAGTCGCCGTACTCCATTTCCCATCACCATTCCGCGTCAGCAGCCGGACATTCTTCAGCAGCATCCCGATCACTCCTTTTCTCCCTGCCATTATATCACTCTCGCTTTAAACTCACTTTCAATCACACTCTAAAAGAATCTTTTGGATTAGTATTTTCATCTTCAGTTCAGACTTTAGAGCATTGCTTTATAAAATTTCTTAAAAATAATTGTTTTAGTGAGACATCTATGACCTTCAATGCAGTTGATTGAAGTGAATATGCCGACTTCTCGAAAAAGAAGATCACTTTTTCTTGCGTTTGATGTCTTGCTGCGCCGCCTTTCTTATCCAGCGGGACGAGTGGGAAAGTGAGACCCTTCAATGGCGCTTGGAGAGCGTTGGGGCTCACCTTGTCCAGCTACGGCGGCTAGTCCCTCGAGTCAGAAGGATGAATGGTCCAGTAAGGCAAAAAGCGCCTTCCTTGCCCCTTCACCTTCTGCTGGTCGGGACTGAAAGAGCCGCCTCCGCTTTTCGATTTGTCCAGCAGAAATGGCTAGCCCCTCGAGGTCAAATGAGCCAGTGCCCACTAAGTCACAAACCGACTTACCGGTCCCTTTCTCATTTGCTTGTCGGGGCTGAACGAGCCATTTCTGCTTTTCGATTTGTCCAGCAGAAATGGCTAGTCCCTCGAGGTCAAATGAGCCAGTGCCCACTAAGTCACAAATCGATTCTTTAGGTCCCTTTCTCATTTGCTTGCCCTAGGCTAAACGAGCCCACCCGTGCTTTTCCCCATACCCCCTCTGGATAAGCGTGCACCTGTATCGGAAATCAACAACTCCTGTGATTGCTTAACAGCGATTTAACAATACTACAGATGTTTAAGACCCCTCCAACTCTCCCATACTAACGATAACTACCTAAGCAACGTGCAGCAACGGCCATTATCCAGAACACAAGGGGTGCCATGATGGAAGCTTTGAAGCAATATTGGCTTAAAATAAAGAATTTGCCAAAGCGAGAAAAGCAGCGGCTGATAAAAAAATGGAGTCTGCTCGGGGTTGGCGCGATGTTTGTGAGTTTCGCCGGTTTGCTTTTGCTTGCCAAATTGATGGGTCCTCCCGCTCTTTTGGTGCCGCAAACTACTGTTCTTCACGCGCGAGATGGCTCTGTTATCGGAGAGATTCATAACTCTGGACAAAACCGGTACTGGGTGCCGCTTAAGAAGATTGATAAGGACATTATTAACGCCACGCTCTCTATTGAAGATAAGAGCTTTTACGACCATATTGGATTTGATTTCAAGCGCATTGCCGGGGCGGTCTTAGCCGATATTAAAGCGGGATCAAAGGTTCAAGGCGCCAGCACCATCAGCCAGCAGTACGCTCGGAATCTGTTTTTAACACATGACAAAACATGGCGCCGCAAGCTTCAGGAGGCGTTTTACACACTCCGGCTGGAGATGAATTATTCAAAAAAAGAGATTTTAGAAGGCTATTTGAATACCATTTATTACGGCCACGGTGCTTATGGCATTCAATCGGCCGCTCATTATTATTATGGAAAAAATGCCGAGAATCTGACGCTAGCGGAAGCCAGCATGCTCGCCGGCATACCGAAAGGCCCGTCGTATTACTCACCGGTCGCGCATTATCACCGCGCAAAGGACCGGCAAGCGGTTATTTTGACAGCTATGAAAGAGGACGGACATGTGAACGCAAAGGAAAAAACCATCGCCAAACGCACGCACCTTTCCTTTCAGCGAATAAAAGAAGAACAAAAGCCGAAAATTGCACCTTATTTTCAAGATGCCGTACTCGCTGTGCTGAAAAAAGAGATGAAGGTGAACCCGGAAACCCTCCGTTTCGGCGGACTGCACATTTACACGACGCTTGATGCCGGTATGCAGCAGATAGCTGAGGAAGCGATGAACGGCAAGATTCGAGGAAAAGAAGAGCTGCAGGCCGCGCTGGTCGCGATGGATCCGCGCAACGGAGATGTGCGCGCGATGATTGGGGGACGCGATTACAGCAAAAGTCCGTTCAACCGCGCCGTTCAGGCGAAGCGTGCGCCCGGCTCTACGTTTAAGCCATTTTTGTACTATGCCGCTTTAGAAAACGGCTATACACCTTCCACTTCGCTGAAGAGTGAACCGACCGCGTTCGCGATGGGCGACGGCAACAAGGATTATGAGCCGCAGAACTTCAAAGACAAGTACGCGAACGATTTTATTACGATGTCACAGGCGATCGCCATGTCTGACAACATTTACGCGGTGAAAACCAATTTGTTTCTAGGACCTGACAAGCTCGTTAAAAGTGCAAAGAAGTTCGGGATTCACTCTCCGCTCGATAAGATTCCTTCACTCGCTCTCGGCTCAAAGGGTGTGGGTGTGATGGAAATGACGAACGCGTATAACCTGTTCGCCAATGGCGGAGAACAAGTAAAGCCTGTTTTTATTACAAAAATCACAGACCGTGACGGCGCTGTGCTTTACGAGCATGAATATGAGAAAAAGCAGGTGCTCAACAAAGAGAACACGTTCGTGCTGACGGATATGCTGTCCGGCATGTTCGACGATCGTCTCGGAACGTATACGAACGTTACTGGTTCAAGCATTAATCAGCATATCACAAGGCCGATGGCGGGAAAATCGGGCTCAACACCTGCCGACAGCTGGATGATTGGCTTTACACCGCAGCTGACCACCTCCGTATGGGTCGGCTATGATAAAGGCGAAAAGCTCGGCAAAACCGATACCGGCTACTCGAAGCGTGTGTGGGTGGAGTTCATGGAGAATGCGCTGTACGGGGAGCCTGCCATGTCGTTCAAGCAGCCTGACGGCGTGAAGGCCGTCACCGTCAACCCGTCTAACGGAAAACTGGCGACCGACAGCTGTCCCGTCACGCGCGTATCGTACTATGTGAAAGACACTGAGCCGACCGAATACTGCGACGAACATGGAGAAGGGACGAACCAAGAACCTGAGAAAGAAAAAGAAGGCTGGTTTGACTGGTGGTAATGATGAAAAATCCATAGTCGGGGATAGTCGGGGTACGGTACTCGCATCTTAGATTACAAACAGAACGCGCGCCAACCTAGGTTACGTTCACGCCGCACGATATCCGCAACCGCCGAACACCAAAAAAAAAAAAAAATGCCCGGAGCCGCATGTGCGGTCCGGGCATTTTTTTGTCCTAGCAATGTGTGTACAATGCTAGGTTCAGTGTAATGGAAAGGCTTTCTTGTCACAAGACATTCTTAAAAAAGTTCAAAAAAGGTTCATAACTTTTCCAATATTATTCCACCATTTTCTTCACAGCATCAGAAGAACGCTCGAAAATGGCCTCGTCATGATCACGAAGGAAGTTGCCGAGCAATCGGCGTGATTTTTCGTCCATATCATCAATAATGATATGACCTTTCATTGATTTATCCATCCTGTTCACGTGCTCCGGCAAGCTTTTGTACCCGCGCCGCGCCTCAACGTCAATCTGCATCTCGCACGCGGCCACACCGTGATAATATGGCCCTTGCTCCGTCCGCCCCATCGTTACCCAGACGAGCCAGTACAGCCGTGGATTTGGCGTGTTGCTCCGGTCAGGTGTGAACTTGATCCGCTTCTCTACTTCGCTTCTCGCGTGAAGGGCGCCCATATCAACATATGCCACACTGTCTTCCGTGTCCACAATCACCGGTGTGACGTTATCCAGACTGAGTGCTCCGATTCCGAAGCCGCCGTGCCCGCCAGTCGAATCACCGCTCAAGATGGTGAAGCCCATGCCCTTTTTTGCTCCGTCATTTTTTTTCTCAAAAAAGTCCTTCATCTTAACAAACCCTCCGTCTCCAGCTTTTCTAGCGTTATTGTACCACATCGCGCACACTCTATTACAATGCTGTGATTATCAAAAACCATGTTCTTCTACGCCAATTCTGTCATTACGAATGGATGCCGCTATCACTTTCATTGCTCATCTTCATGAGATTTCTTCACTGCCAATAATGAGCATGGAAATGTTACTTGCGCAAAAGCTTCATCGCTACTTTTATCAAAGATTTACCTACTATAGAGACAACCGATTTAGCTGACACACTTGCACAGTCGCTAAATTCACCTTGAATTCATCTTGTTAGTTGATCGTAGTGAAAGGTGCCGACTCCTCGAAAATGAAAGGCACATTTTCTTGCGTTTGATGTCTTGCTGCGTCGCCTTCCTTATCCTGCGGGATGAGTGAGAAGGTGAGACCTTCCAAAGGCGCTTGCGACGGATAGCTCACTTGTCCAGCAGAAAGGGCTAGCCACTCGAGGTCAAAAGTTCAAAAGTCCAATAAGTCAAAGAGCGACTTACCGGCCTCTTGCCCTTTTGCTTGTCGTGGCTGGACGAGCCCTTTCTGCTTTTCGCTGCACCCCGCGGAAAGCGTGCGCCTGTAACGGAGATCAACCGCTCCTTAGAATTCATAATCAGCAGTAAAAAAGGTTGATATATCCCTTAAAAACGAATAATATATATTTTGTATGTAAATATTGTTCGTATTTTGGAGGTAACACAATATGCTATCATCCTTTTTTAAATTAAAAGAATTAGGCACGAATGTGAAAACAGAAATGCTTGCGGGAATAACAACATTTTTAACGATGGTGTACATTGTCATCGTTAACCCGATCATCCTTCATTCGGCAGGTGTCCCGTTTGATACGGTCTTTATGGCCACGATCATCTCGACTGTCGTCGGCACACTCTGGATGGCGCTTTTCGCCAACCTGCCGATCGCCATCGCGCCAGGAATGGGGCTTAACGCGTACTTTGCGTTCTCGGTTGTCGGAACCAACACCGACATTTCCTATCAAGTGGCGTTCGGCGCTGTTTTCGTCGCTGGTCTTATTTTTATATTATTATCGTTAACACCTTTCCGTTCAAAGCTGATTGAAGCGATTCCGGCGAACTTGAAGCACGGTATCACAGCTGGTATCGGATTATTCATCGCGTTCATCGGAATGCGTCTGACAGGCATCATCACGGCACATAAGGAAAACTTAGTCGCGCTCGGTGACCTTCATTCTCCAGGTGTCATGCTTGCGCTCGCTGGTCTTGCCATCACACTCGTACTCATCGCACTGAACGTGAACGGCGCACTCTTTTTCGGCATGATCGCGACAGGCATTATCGCTTATGCGACAGGACAGCTGAAATTCACAGATAAAATTGTTTCACTGCCAAACATGCCTGACTCATTGTTCATTTTCGGAAGCCCGCTTACGGCCTTTTCTGATGTGTTTCAATACGGTTTATATGCGGTCGTCTTCTCTTTCCTTCTTGTGACGATTTTCGATACGACCGGTACGATGGTCGGCGTTGCGGAACAAGCTGGACTGATGAAGGACAATAAAATGCCCCGTGCACGCGAAGCTCTTTTAGCAGATTCTGTTGCCACAACAGTCGGTGCTGCTCTTGGTACGAGCCCGACAAGCGCGTACATTGAATCGTCATCAGGTGTTGCTGCGGGAGGACGTTCTGGACTAACATCCGTCGTCGTTGCTGTATTGTTCATCGCCTCTGCTTTCTTCGCACCGCTTGTCGGCGCGATTTCAGGAATTGCAGCGATCACGGCACCTACACTCATCATTGTCGGAAGCTTTATGCTGAGCTCGCTCGGCAAGATCAAGTGGGACGAGTTTGACGAAGCGTTCCCGGCGTTCTTGATTATCTTGAGCATGCCGCTCACATCGAGCATCGCCACAGGTATCGCGCTTGGTTTCATCTCTTATCCGCTGTTAAAGGTGGTCCGCGGAAAATGGCGCGAGGTTCCTTTCCTCGTCTACCTGTTTGCCGTACTGTTCTTCTACCAGCTGGCATTCTTGCCGCATTAATACGAAAGCCAGGGTTTACGTGCGCCCTGGCTTTTTTCTATATGCTATTCTCTTAATAGCCAACCGTAATGAAAGGAGCTTGTAAATACGATGAACACGTCTTGTCGAATAGGGATGATTGACGTTTTTCTGCCAGATGCCTCTACTTCCTATTTCCGCATTGATGATGATCTTGCGGAATACTTTCATTTGGAAACGAACGATGAAGCAGTAAAATGGCTAAGGAAAACATTGAGAGAGAAAATTGAACCGAAGCTTTACAAGCGTATTCTTATTGATTATGAATCAAGCGCTGTAATGATCCGAACAACCTCTTCAGATTTGATATTGGAAACTGCGGTCATTATAAACGAAATGGCCCATTCAAACTTATCCGAAGAAGAAGCAGCCATTGCCCGAAAACAACTGCTTTCCCATAAACGGCCAAAGAAACAAAAATGGAAAGTGGGAGATATCTTCCAAGTCCCTCTAGAGAACGGTACGTATACCTTTGGACAGGTTGTATGGAAGAGCTATACACATCCTGTTTGCGGTTTACTTGATCTTCATTTAAGCGATGTCCCACCTCTTGAAGACTTTATACCGCCTTCTTTTATTGCGGTGCTTTCCATCACACCAAATTTCTTGGATAACCATCGCTGGAAGGTACTTGGAAACCTCGCTGTAGCCATTCAAGTGGAGGACGTCCCTGAAGAATTCAGAGGGACTGACGATGCTGGCGCGATGAGCTTCACAAGCGGAATTTTGGAAGACTTGGCGAACGCTTTTTTTGGCGTAACACCATGGAATGTTTCGGCTGATGAAGATTTTTTTGACGAGATTCTTTTGCCCTCAGTGAAACGCCGTTCGACTGCGATTGTTTTATCATCGACTAAAAGAACCCTTTATCGAAGGGAACAAAAATGGGAGTAGACTAACGAATCACTAGCGCTTGGGCAGCCCAAGCGCTAGTCGGCATTTATTCCTGTACCTTACTTTAACGAAAGCACCAGCTTTACCTTCTCCCCTTCTCCTAGGAAAACTTCCTTACTCACCTGATATTCTCCTTCATCCTTTTTCAGTTCGATTTCCTGATCAAACGACTTGCCTGGTTTAATGACGAAGGCCTTTTCCATGAACATCATGTCGCTGTTCACGTGCTCCCATCCTCCGTCTTTCTTCTTTTCAAGCTTGTAGTGCATACCTGCCGTCACCATTTTTTCCGTGTTATTGGTTATGACTAGCTTCGGTTTCCCGCCATCCTCAGCGATTTTCATTTCCACGCCCTGTTCCTCGACAACAGCTGGACTGCCTCCACCGCTATGGCTGCCGTCCTTTTTTTCAGGCGTCCCACATGCGGCTAGTCCAATCAGCATCGCCGCTAAAAATAATCCTGCTTTTTTCATCACAGACACTCCCTTCCATCAATTTATGCTTTTTATCATAGACGAGACGGATTGCAATACTGTTGCAGCAGCATTAAAACGGTTTAAAGATCAGGAGAGATGGAGAAAATGTGAACAAGGAGGGGTGCGCACATGAAGCTGTGGGTCGGCATTTTCATCACGAGCATGATGATGCTCGGTCTTGGAATCGGTTATATCGCGAATAAGTTATACGACCGCAGCGTACGGCTCGGCTTTATCACCACATTGCTGGCGCTCATTATTCCCGTTCTCCTTTTCATGATCATCATATATGTGTATGGCATCTACCAAGGCGGATACTCGATCCGATTTCGCTGGAATGAATAAAGGCTGTCCCATTTCTTTAAATGGAGACAGCCTTTATATTACTTTATTGTTTCATATCTGAAAGTGCTTGAATGTATTGGAACGCATCCTGTATCTCTTCGTCGCTGTATTTCAGCTTCGCCTTCACGATGTGCACTTTCTCGATGACCTGCTCCTTTGAGAGCTTGTCGAAGAACATAATCGTCGAAACGAGCTCCAGAAAACGGGACGGCTGCTCGTTCATGGAACGCACGCATTCGCCGAGGCCCGCAATCTCTTTACCGAACGAAGACGCGAGGCGGTCGCCTTCCTCGTTCAAACTATAACGGTATTGCGAATAGCCGCTCACTTTTTCCTTCTCTTCCTGCAGAAAACCGAGATTGCACAGCTCCTCAATGCGAAGGGTCAGCTCTTCTGAATACGGGCCGTAAAAGTGAAACTGATATTTCTCCTGAAACGGGAAGTTCAGCTTCTTGGCGATGAATACCATCTTTTGCAGCTTCTTGCGCCCGACAACTTCACCCGCTTCTTTCAGCATGGTCATGATCTTTAAATGATCATCAAACATGATCCTTTTCCCCCTAACAAAATGACTCTATTTATATAAAATGTGTTTGATTCGCTGCTTTACGTTCTCATCGCTCAGGCTATCGATCAGCTCAGCCGGAAAATACAGCTTATGATCGGTGCGGCGCTTGCCAGATATCGCTTCAACAACATCCGACTCGCGTGACAGCTCGCGAATTTCCCCGTTCGGCTTCAGCAAATTAATCGGCAGCCGCTCTTCTTTTTCTCCCGGACGGTAAAAGTCGTACGGCAGATCAGACGATGAATCGATGATCAAATAATACCTCGGGTTCAGCCCGGCTTCTTCAAACAGCTTGTAAAGCTCATGCATATCGCTGATCGATACCATGTCCGCATACTTGAACAGCTTGCGGTCCATAAAACGGCGGCACAGGTCGCTTAAGATCTCGTCCGGCTCGTCCTGCCAGAGAAGGAAATAGTACTGCATCACCCCTTCATCCAGGCGGATGTAATCCTCGAGCGAAATGCTGCCTTTAAAAAGAGATTCAAAGTGTGCCAGGCTGTTACGGAACACATACCCGCTCTCATACAGCTCTTTGGCACGGTGCAGGATGCGGCTTAAGATCACCTCTGCACTTCTTGTAACCGGATGAAAATACACTTGCCAATACATCTGATATCGGCTCATTATGTAATCTTCTACAGCGTGCATACCACTCGATTTGATGACGACGCCGTCTTCTGCCGGCCTCATGACGCGCAAGATCCGCTCAATGTCAAAGTTTCCGTAGCTGACCCCTGTAAAATACGCGTCGCGCAGCAAATAATCCATCCGGTCTGCGTCGATCTGGCTTGAAATTAAACTCACGACAAGCTTGTTATGATACGTTTTCGCGATTACATCGGCGACCTTGCCCGGAAAATCTTCTCCCATAAGCCGCAGCACGCTATTCACTTCTGTATCACCTGTAATGATGTCGCGGCTGAATTCCTCATGGTCCACTCCAAACACTTTTTCAAACGAATGCGAGAACGGACCGTGGCCGACGTCATGCAGCAGTGCAGCACTCAGCACGAGCAAACGCTCGCTGTCGTCCCACTGGTCGCGGCCGTGAAAGATTTCCATGATTCTTCTCGTAATCTCGTACACACCTAATGAATGGCTGAACCGGCTATGCTCGGCTCCGTGAAACGTGAGATACGTCGTTCCAAGCTGGCGCACACGGCGCAGCCGCTGAAACTCTCGCGTGCCGATCAGTTTCCAGATCAACTCGTCGCGGACATGAATATAGCGGTGAACCGGATCTTTAAATACCTTCTCTTCGTGTAACTGCCCTAATGGATTTGCCATTGGTTAAGAGATACTCCTTTTTTCATGGGTTAGTAGAAACGTATAGGAGGAAGTTGTGTACTGTTTTAAGGTTGAGTGTAGTAATTCGTCTAAAAAAAGAAAATCCCTTCTCGCCGGCTTGCTGCAGAAGGTCTCTCATCGGTGTTTTTTAGTTGCTTCTAACTGGAGTTATACCCTATTGTATCGCCGCCATAACACCCCGGCAACAACCTTTTTTCGCCAGATTTCCAACAATCCTTTCACAGTGCGGTTCTTCGAGATTGTAAATTTTTTCGGTGTGAAAAATGGTATCATATAGACTGATAACAATCTGTTAATACTGGTCAATAGATAGATACGCTGGAGGAATGAACATGGATACAGAACGCAGGGAGTCAAACGGACAAGCCTGGAACAAAAGCGCCTATAACGCATGGACGAACCGTTTCGGAACGCCTGAAAAAGCAGCGGCGAAAATCGCGGCTGATCCGCTGAAAAAGCTCGATCCGCTGCATCAATATATTGGTGATGTAAAAGGAAAAAAAGTCGTGAACCTGCTCGGCTCGCACGGCAGCAAAGCGGTTGCGCTCGCGCTGCTCGGCGCCGACACGACAGTTATCGATATTTCCGAATCAAACGCCGCCTACGCACGCGAGCTGGCAGCTGCCGCAGACGTGCCGCTGCGCTATGTGGTGGCGGATGTGCTCGCACTGCCTAACGAGGAGCTATGCGGCGATTACGACCTCGTCTTCACGGAACTTGGCATTCTGCACTATTTTACCGACCTGAACCCGTTCTTCGCTGTGGCATCACAGCTTTTGAAAAAAGGCGGCAAGCTTGTGCTGCAGGATTTTCATCCAGTCTCGACCAAGCTCATTTCGTCACAAGGCAAAAGCCAGGCGGTGAGGAAGCATAAGGTCGATGGCGATTATTTTGATGTAACGCTTGAAGTGACGGAGGTCGCGTATTCCAAGTTTCTGCCTGAGCTTCGCTATGCGAACGCGGAAGAGCGCGCACCGTTTCAAGTATCCCTGCGCAAATGGACGCTCGGAGAAATCGTCACGGCCATCGGCAGCCAGGGCCTTTGGATTCAGCAGCTGATCGAGGAGCCTCATGCCGAAGAATTCGACCGCGGCATTCCGAAAACCTTTATCATCACAGCGGAGAAGCTGTAATGAACGAGAGTTTGCTGCGCCAGAGGACATGGCGCTTGATCGACCAGTCGTTTCTCGGACCTGCGTTTGATGCGCGCCAAAGCTTCGCGACTGATGACACACTGTGCGCGTCCGTCGGAAAAGGCGAGTCCCCGTCCACCGCCCGTACGTGGGTGCATCACGATACGATCGTGCTCGGCATACAGGATGCACGGCTGCCGCATCTGCGTGATGGTATCGCGTTTTTGGAGAGTGAAGGCTATCGTGTGATCGTGCGGAATTCCGGCGGACTCGCTGTCGTGTTAGACGAAGGCGTGCTGAACATCTCGCTTATTTTTGCTGAAAAAGATCACAAGATTGATATTGATCTTGGCTACGACACGATGGTGGAGCTTGTGCGGATGATGCTCGAGCCGTACGGTTTGGTTTTTGAAGCGCGCGAGATTGAAGGCTCTTATTGCCCAGGAAGCTATGATTTGAGCATCGGTGGCCGCAAATTCGCCGGCATCTCGCAGCGCCGCATGCGCGGCGGCGTCGCCGTACAGATCTACCTTTGCGCAAGTGGCAGCGGGTCCGAGCGCGCAGCCGTGATTGGCGAGTTTTACAAGCGCGCTTTAAACGACGAGTCTACTAAATTTTCGTATCCGGTGATCCGGCCTGAAGTGATGGCGTCATTAAGTGAGCTTGCCGGGGTGGAGATCACGGTGATGGACATGCTGCAGCGTTTGCTCGTTGTGCTTGGTGAGGTTTCAGATGAATTTGTAAGCGAAGGTCTTTCCGTTGAAGAGTCTGGCATGATGACGGTGAATTTGGAGCGGATATGGGAGCGGAATGAGAAGGTGTTTGCAGGGTTGTAGAAGCCCGCTCTCGCTTTGGGCTAGACTGGGCTGGGCTGCAAATAAGATGGCATTTGTGCAAGTAACGGTGTCGAAAAACAAATAAAAAATGTGCCTGCAAACAAATTTTCGAGATCTGCAAACAAGTGGAGAAAATTTGCAAATAAAGTTCTCTAATTTGCAAATAAACTTCCCAAATTCGCAAATAAATCCGACAGACTTATTTAAAAGGGTGTCCCGCGTGACCGGGACACCCTTCTTTAAACGACTTCTTTCCTCACAATCAGGAATCTAGCCAAATATATGGCGAGTCCCAGCACAATAACCGCAACAACTATGCCTACATAAGGCGCAATAACCGGCATTCCGAAAAGACTCACCGACTTGAATTTCTCGAACAAGCCTTCCACTTTCATGATGTTGGTGAGGCTGTACGTTAACAGGTTGTTCACCCATTCTTGGTCCATTCCGAGCATACTCTCTATAAAGACAGGCAATCCGAACACGACTCCGGCTCCGAACAGGGCGATCATGGATGAGCGGGAAATCATCGAGACGATGACAATGACTCCAGCCAGCGCCAGTGCGCCAAGAACATGAATGCCCATCTGAATACCGTGGTATTCTGCAAGCGTCATGCTGTATGGAGAGAAATAATACTTGAAGGAATACTGCAATGGCAGATTCCAGCCATCAGCACCGTATAAATACGTCCACATACTCACGCTGTATAGTTCCCAAACCGCCACAACAGACAGAGCGTATAGGAAGGAAGCGTACATTTTCGCGCGCATTACCTTTTCTCTTCCATTTTTTGCGCTTAACATGTAATTCTCCACCCCTGAAGAGCGCTCGCTGGAATAAATGCCAGCCAGTCCGACAACCAGCAGTAGCCCAGAGAACACGAGACCGAACGTATTCACTGTATCGACGATTTCCTGCGGTCCGTCATGATAAGCGAACGTGTTCACTTGCACTTGGCTGTACATCTGTTTTTCGAGCTTCAGCTTATTAACGAGCGCATCATCGCCAGCTGATACTGCTTTTATTATGCGCTTTTCAATTTGAGCGATCTGAGCTTTTGCACTGTTCGTACTGTTCTTTCCATATGCAAGCATTTCGGACATGCTGTACTCCACACGTTCTCGGTCGCTTAGGTCTTCGAATCTTCCCTCTTCTACTTCTGGCATTGTTTTTGAAATATCATCGTAAAGCTTTTTCGCTTTATCCATTTTTTCCGTAGTAATCGGTCCTGCCCATTCTCTGTATACTTCGCGGCTCATCGTCCGGTCTTCTCTACCTAGCGCATTTGTTGTGAAAAAGGCAAGCATGACGACAGCGACGATATAGATCGTTTTTTGCTGAAAGATTTTCTTTAATTCCCAACGCAGCAGGTTCATGCGCTCACCTCTTCATCAAAATAGTACAAATACAGATCCTCTAAGTTAACGGGCACGTTGACGGCTTGCGGAGACGGCTTTTTCTCCGAAATAATACGCAGGTCGATGCCTTCCGCTTTTCTCGTAATATTGCCGACCTTATACGTGGCCTGGTAGGACGGTATTTCCGCGTCGCTCACATCGACACTCCACACGTTCGTCGCGATATGCTGCATCAGGTTTTGCGGCGTGTCTTTCTGAATCAGCTTGCCGTCCTTCATGATTAAAATTTCTTTCGCGATATATTCGATATCGGATACGATATGCGTCGATAGCAGCACGATACGGTCGCTCGCGATCTCGGCGAGCAGGTTGCGGAAGCGGATGCGTTCTTTCGGATCGAGTCCTGCTGTCGGTTCATCGACAATCAGCACTTTCGGGTCATTGAGCAGTGCCTGTGCGATGCCCACGCGCTGTTTCATTCCACCTGAGAGCTTGCCCATCTTCGTTTTTCGGCTGTCGGTCATGTTCACCATCAGCAGCAGCTCTTGAATCCGTTGCTTTGCTTCACCTTTTTCCAGCCCTTTTAAACTCGCGATATACATCAAAAATTTCTCGACTGTGAAATTTTTATAATAGCCGATATGCTGCGGCAAATAACCTAGTAAATCGCGGTATTGTGCGCCCATATCGCTTATGTCTTCACCGTTCAGCGTAATGACGCCAGATGTTGGCGTCGATACGGCAGCAAGCATTCTCATCAGCGTCGTCTTGCCCGATCCATTCGCGCCAAGAAACCCGTACACCCCGCTCGTCAGTTCGGTCGTGACACCATCGACCGCCTTTTTGTCACCGAAAACCTTTGAAACGTTCTCTAATTTAAGCTTCATATCCCGCACTCCTCACGTTCATTTTTTTCATGTTTCGTATTCCAATCACCCAAAGTAAGATGCCCGTTAGGAGACCAATCGCGGCTGGCGTACTGTCCATCTCAACCACCATGTTCTGAAATGTCTCAACCTGCAAAGCCCAGTAACAAAATGAAACCCACACCGCTGTGACGATTCCACTCGATATGCTGCTTTTCACGCTCATCGCAAACAAAAACGAGATGCTGGTTACGAGTACATACGGCACCGTCCAGCTAATCAATAGCTTTGAAAATAGCAGATCTGGATATACAATTGAAAACGATATCCACAGCACCGTGTTCATCATAAGGTTGAACACCCCTACCATTAACAGCCTCGACATCATAATCTGCTGGGTGCTGTATTTCAGTGACATTTCCAGCTCCATTAGACCTTCATCCCGACTTTTGAAAATTTCATAAAGTGCCGATATAAAGGGAAGCGGAGCGAGAATGAAAGCCATCATATACGGATCGATGGTCTGCTCGATCAGCGTGACCGCACCAAGTGTGAGGAAAATGGCGTTCAACACCCAGAACGCCGCATCAAAATGAAGAAGCTCGCGCATGCTGTTTTGCAGCAGTGACACCGCACCGTTTTGCACGATGCGCAGCCGGTTTTTCTTTTTTGGAGCATGTGCCATAATCATTGCAATCGAACTCTCCATCTCATCTTCATTAGGAAAATCGACAGAATATAGTTCTAAATAGCGCTGCACTTCTGCGTCAATTGGTTCGTTTTTCATCACATTCACCTCTGTTCAAATAAATTTTCAGCTTGCCGAGTCCTTGCTTCAGCCTCGATTTGACGGTCGGCACGCTCGTGTTCGTCATAGACGCGATGTCTGCTAGTTTCATATCGTTGTAATATTTGAGTAAAATGGCCTCACGCTGAAAGTCCGGCAAGTCGAGCAGTGCCTGCTGGATTTCTTTGCGCTTCTCATTTTTCTCAAAAATCGACGCGACGCTTTTCTCTTTTTTCATATCTGTATCAAGCAGCTCATATGTATGCTGATGCTCTTTATGATGCTTGCTTTTCAAGTGATCTCTCGCGGTATTGCCCGCAACCGTCAGCAGCCAGCTCTTAAATTCAGAGGACGGCTTGTACTTATCCAGCTGACGCAATGTCTTGATAAAGGTCTCTTGCGTCAGGTCCATGGCGAGCTCCTTCTCTCCCGTCATTCGGTAAAGAAAGGTGTACACGAGCTTATAATAGCGCCGCACCAGTATTTCCTGGCTCGCCGCACTGCCGCCCTTCGCCTCAGCAATCAGCTCCCAATCCGTCATAATCACACCTCCACTAAGCTAACGAGAAAATATGGAAAAAGATTTAAGGTTTTACTAAATTATACTAATTTCTTAAAAGAGGCATAAAGAAAACACTGCAAAACCGCAGTGTTTCATCGTTATCGTTTAAACGTTTCATCTATCTCTTTTCGATCGTAATCTAGAATCCACGCATTGTAATCGTGATACATGTGTTCAAGGGATTCTCTTGACGTGCCAAGAACGTCACAGCCTCTATCGTCATAGATGAAGAAAATGGTCCCTTTCGTCCGGTTAATAAAGTAGATTTCGTGTGGGATTGACGGCTTCATTCCCATATCGTGACGGCAAATCGCCTTAATCATAGGATGAAGACGCAAATCCTCCATCCGGCAAGTTAGAGTAAACACATGCGTGGCACATTCATCGTCTTCCTCATCCTCCGCATACATATACGGCAGAGTTTGGTGAGTTAATGTGCGCAGCATGGATCGTTCTTTTATATATTTTGAAAAAAAGTGTAAATGCCCAGGTTGCTTGATGCCATATCCATAATCACTTACGCTTGCAGCGACGATGAGCTGGTCTTCTTTTTCATGCAGCGAGTGGAACAGCGTTAACGCTTTTTTATACACATTTTCTAGGTACAGCTGATCATCATCACCGCTGAGTGACATGACACCAAGCTCAAATCGTATGGCATAGTCCCATTGATAAAACAGTGGCATCCTCAGCTCCAGGCCTGGAAAGATTGTCTTGATAAACTCATTTAGCCTGTTCTGATTTATTGTTTCCAATGGGTGTTTCCTTTCACGATTTCTGTTTTCTTACGGTATGTTTCCACATCCAGATCAGGATAGCGCGCTTCCACAAGGTCGTACACGTCTCGGATCAGATAGTCCATAATACTGACCGCCTCTGGTGCTTCTACTGTAAAGACGCGCTCGAACCTTTCAGCTGCTATTTCAGGCGCAATGGTCATCTGTCCTATCGTTCTGTGAAGCCATTTGAATCCTGGATGCTGCACGTACATCCCGTTTAGGGCATGCAGCATACCGAGCAGGTTGTGCTGAACGTGCGTGATGGTCGAGTAAAGCAGGACATAATCCTTGCGATGGACAAGCCCCGCCCGGTTCATCCAGCGTGCCCCCATCTCCAGGCGCTCTTGAATCATCGCTTTTGCCAGTTCATCCGGGTATACGGCAATCTTCTGTTTCATCGACTCAATATCATCGTGACCATATAGCGCTTCTCCCGCTTCGATCGCCGAGAGCAGCGCCTGTTCGTCGAGGGAGGTAGAGAAATCCTCTGTTACGTGCTCGATCACCTTTTCCACCGTTTCGATACGGAAACTGCTAATTTCAATTTTTATACCGTCGACGATGTAAGACTCTGACCATTCTTCCTCCTCATAGTCAAAGTAAGAAAGAATTTCACCATTCAGCTGCTGGATCGCCGATTTGCGGTCTTCATCACTCGGGTCCGCGCTCCAAAAAATATGGATCTCAATATCAGAGAACGCATCCTGCCAGCCGCGCGATACCGATCCTGCCAGCATGATCGCTTTCACTTTCGGATTTTGACTGTATATCGCTGCCGCTTCTTCGGCTCGTTTATAGAAATTAATCATTTCGCCTTGCTCCTTTTAACACTAATTTTCAGTTCTCTTTATTTTACTTGATATTTTCAAAATATTAAAACGCATTCTTACATTTTATGTTAACGTTAATAAACAAAAGACAAGGCGGGAATACGAATGGAGTTATATGAGATAAAGGTAAGAAAAAACGGGGATAACCTGGTGATTGCCTATCAATTGCTTAATCTTGAAATTCCGTTAACCGAGATCACGGACGTGGTGGAGGATGATACATATGGCGGGGAGGAAAAGGCAGCGATCCGAATCGGAAATCCATATGACAACACAGACCGAGTAGTAATCCAAACAACAAAAGAAACGTATATTTTGTTCACAAACATCGGCGGGATGAAGGAGAGGATTCTTTCTTTTCTTGCGGCATAGTGGGTGAACAGGATGAAACAATTGGAGGGGGACGGTTTGTCCAACCTGGAAAACGAAGAACGACTTGCAGGCGGAAATGTATCAAGCGTCTATCGTGTAGAAAATACCGTTCGCCGCGAGTTAAAACCTAACAGCAAGAATGTTCACACGCTATTGAACCATTTGGAAAACAACGGGTTTCACTATGCACCAAAATTTCTGGGCATAGATGAAAAAGGCAGAGAGATGTTGTCCTTTATAGAAGGTGAAGCCGGCACCTATCCTTTAAAAGAATATATGTGGTCAGATGATGTATTAAAAGACATAGCCGCCGTGCTTCGTCTATACCATGACACGGTAAGTGATTTTCCTTTGAATGAAACGTGGAAGCCGATTGATCACACACCCGAACCGTTTGAAGTACTGTGTCATAATGACTTTGCGATATACAACATGATCTTTAAACATAAAATGATGGCAGGCATCATTGATTTTGATGTGGCGGGTCCTGGACCCAGACTTTGGGACATCGCCTACGCGCTATACACATGCGTACCGTTAAGCAGATTTTATTATACTGAAACAGGCGACACCGTTTTTTATCAATCTTCGCAGCATGCTAATCGTATTAAAAGACGAGTGAAATTGTTTTTTGAATCGTACGGTGAGAAAAGAAATGAACGTTATCTAGAAATGGTGCTGCTGCGTTTAGAAGGGTTATGTAAAACAATTGAAAGAAAAGCAATGGAAGGCGATGCGGCGTTTCAACAAATGATAGCTGAAGGGCATCTTCAACATTATCAGAAAGATATATCATTCATTCTTAAACACGGAAAAGAATGGACGTAAAAAAAAAGCACTTCGACTCGCGCGCAGTGCTTTTTCCGTGTTATTTTATAGTGCCTGCATCGCTGTGATCAATGCGAGCTTGTATACGTCTTCTGCGTTACAGCCGCGTGACAGGTCGTTCACTGGCATGTTCAATCCTTGCAGAATCGGTCCGATCGCCTCATAACCGCCGAGGCGCTGTACCATTTTGTAGCCGATGTTGCCGGCTTCAAGACTTGGGAATAAGAACACGTTCGCTTCCCCTTTGATCGCGGATTGCGGCGCTTTTTTCTCGGCAACCGACGGCACGAATGCAGCATCGAACTGCAGCTCGCCGTCAAATGGGAAGTCCGGGTTCATCTCAGCGAGTAGTTTCGTTGCATCTACCACTTTTTCCGTTTCAGGAGAGTTCGCCGATCCCTTCGTTGAGAACGAAAGGAGCGCTACTTTCGGGTCGATGCCGAATACGCGTGCTGTGTGTGCGCTTACGACAGCGGACTCCGCAAGATCGCTTGCTGAAGGTGAAATGTTGATCGCACAGTCCGCGAACACGTACTTCTCCTCGCCTTTTACCATGATGAACGCGCCGGACGTTTTCTTGACGCCTTCTTTTGTCTTAATGATTTGAAGCGCCGGACGGACTGTGTCAGCCGTTGAATGCGCCGCACCGCTCACTAAACCGTGGGCTTTTCCTGTATATACAAGCATCGTGCCAAAATAGTTGCCGTCAAGCAGTGCTGTGCGCGCCTGCTCTTCGGTCGCCTTGCCTTTGCGGCGCTCGACGAATGCCGCGACAAGCTCGTCAAAGCCGTCGTATTCTCTCGGGTCGATAATTTGCACACCAGTCAAGTCATGACCAAGCGTGTTTGCGATACCTTCTACCTCTGATACGTTGCCGACCAAGATTGGCTGCAATACGTTTTCGCTCGCGAGACGGCTTGCTGCTTCTAAAATACGCTCATCCGTTCCTTCCGGAAACACGATGACCGGATTCGCTTGCTGCACTTTATTTTTCAAATCTACGAATAAATCACTCACAACAAAAACCTCCTATAGTAAGGAACAATGTATCTTCCCTTACAGCTTACTCCTTTTCATCACCTATTTAAACCTATCCCCATTTATGTAAGCGGTTGAAACAAGAAGTCTTTTTTTTCGGAAATTTCAGAGGAAACGGACTTCGTTTATTGAATCTTTTCGTTATAGACTCCGTATAAAGTGGAGAAAACATTTTGCAGGAGGTTATCATTATGTCATTTGTGAACCGCATGCTCGCGAGCGTTGGGATCGGCGCAGCGAAAGTGGATACTGTACTGGACAAAGATACTTACTCACCAGGTGAGAACGTGACCGGCACGGTGAAAATTTATGGAGGCAAGGTCGAGCAGGAGATCGACCATATCACTCTTTTTGTGATGACGGAATATTACCGGGAAGTTGACGATAACAAAGTCCGCGAAACAACGGCTCTCGCAAAGTACACGGCTGCTTCCAAAATAAAAGTAGCGGCTAATGAGAACAAAGACATTCCGTTCTCGTTTGCTCTTCCCGCTGAAACGCCGTATACGATCGGCCAGACGCCTGTCTGGATTAAAACAGGGCTCGATATCCAGATGGCGGTTGACCCGACAGACAACGATTTTATCAAAGTGCTGCCGGATGCGTCCGCTTCTGCCGTGTTCTCAGCTGTTGAACACATCGGGTTCAAGCTTCGCAAAGCGAATTGTGAGCTCGCACCGCGTTTCTTGCGGTCAAGCGTTCCTTTTATCCAAGAGTTCGAGTTCGTGCCGATGAGCGGCGCGTTCTACCGCAAGCTCGATGAGCTTGAAGTGATCATGCTTCGCCAAGGAACGGGCATTGAGCTGCTGCTAGAAATTGATAAAAAAGCAAAAGGCCTATTCGGGATGCTTGAATCTGCGATGGACATGGACGAACGCAAAGTGCGCGTGAGCCTGACTGGGGCGCAGCTGCAGAATCCGCAGGTGCTCGGCCGCGAACTGGAGCAGCTGATTCAGCGGTATATCTAACTGCTTTTTAAGAAGCTGCCTCAAATCCTGGGGCGGCTTTTTCTCATTGTGCGGGTAATGTGATAAAATCTGAAGTGGAACGAAAACTTGGAATCAAGGAGTGGATACATATGAGCGAAGCAGCAGTGACACTAGACGGCTGGTATTGTTTACATGATTTTAGAACGATGGATTGGGCCGCATGGAAGACGCTTACGAGCGACCAGCGCGAGCTTGCCATCCGTGAATTTATGACTTTCCTTGAAAAATGGGAAAATACAGAAGCTGAAAATGCAGGCAGCCACGCGCTGTACAGCATTGTTGGCCAAAAAGCGGATTTCATGATGATGCTACTTCGTCCGACGATGGAAGAGCTGAACGAAATTGAGAACGCGTTCAACAAAACAATGTTCGCGCAATACACGATCCCTGCACACTCGTACGTGTCGGTCGTCGAGCTGAGCACGTACAACCCGGTAAACGAAGCGGGCGAGATGGATCCGATGATCAAGGCGCGCTTGTTCCCTGAGCTGCCAAAATGGAACCACGTGTGCTTCTATCCGATGGACAAGCGCCGCGAAGGCAACGACAATTGGTACATGCTGCCGATGGAAGAGCGCAAGAAAATGATGTACTCGCACGGCATGATCGGCCGCAGCTATGCAGGCAAAGTGAAGCAGATCATTACCGGTTCTGTCGGGTTCGACGACTGGGAGTGGGGCGTCACACTGTTCGCGAACGACGTGCTACAGTTCAAGAAACTCGTGTACGAAATGCGCTTTGACGAAGTATCCGCACGCTACGGCGAGTTCGGCTCCTTCTATGTGGGGAACATCCTGACGAAAGAAAAAGTTCCGGCGTTTTTGAATGTGTAAATAACCATTAAGCCCATTTCCTTTGTTAGGAGTGGGCTTTTTTCTGAGGTGATTGCTATGAACGTTGAGCTTGTTAAGATGAATGAAGTAGATTTCGAGCATTTTCTGGATACCGCCGTCGTGAATTTTGCGGAAGATAAAGTGCGGAACGGGAGCTGGAAACGTGAAACCTCTTTAGAGCAATCGCAGGAAGCGTTCGGAAACCTGCTGCCTGATCGTGAGAAAACAGAGAACCATTACTTGAAGAATATTGTGGTGGAAGGCGAGACTATCGGGTATCTTTGGTATGCGGTACACAAAGAACAGCAGCCAAATTATGCATATTTGTATGAAATATTCGTTTCGGCTGAACATCGCGGGCGCGGTTTTGGTAAACAAGTGATGACCCTTTTCATGCAAGAAGTGAAAGCGCTGGGGATCGATGACGTCTGGCTCCACGTGTTCGGCCACAATAACGGCGCTCTTAAGCTATATCAGCAATTAGGCTTTGAGATCACGGACTATAATATGAGAGCGAGTACATCGCTGTTTTAAAGCTTTGAAGACCGGGGTCCGGTACGTTTCCATTTATACGCTGTTATAGCAGCGATGGGTGTAAACTGTACCGGACCCCTTTTTTGTGAAAGCCCGGACAATGATGATTTTTAACTAGTTTAAGAGCTTTATTGATCAAATGTTGTAACTTTGGGCTGAATTGATGTGAGTTTTTGAGTAGTTGTCGTGACTTTTCCGATAAATGTCACGACTTTTCCGGAAATTGTTGCAAGCGGCGTTTGAGCCAGTCAGCCAGTAAATTTATAAAAATATGGGGGTCCGGTACAACCCCACAAATTCGGCGTTATAGCGCCGTTTGTTGGAAAAAGTACCGGACCCCCTCATTTCTCCTCATTTTAACTTCCTACATCCACGAACATAAAAAATGATTTTAACTAGCTTAGTAAGTATTTCTTTAAAAACTAGCTAAAAAAACGCTCAATCTGATCGTTTCCAGACCAGTTCGGTGCATGATCTGTTTTAGCTTCCATTGGCTGTGGGGTCCGGTACCATTATCACAAAACGCCGATATGGCACTCTTCATCGTAAATGGTACCGGACCCCGACCTTCCCCCGACCTTCCAAGTATCACAACATTGACCCCGCCCATGAAATGGTTGGTCTACCTCCCCCCTGCTCGTCATACATATTAACGGTAAGACTGTCTTTATTTGTTCTTGTACAACCATGATTATGTATGCACCTGGGAGGGGACAACAATGGCGGTCATTAATTATACATCCAAAGATGTGGATCTTCTGGCGCGGCTGATTCGTGCGGAAGCAGAGGGTGAAGGTGATCTTGGCATGCTGCTCGTCGGCAACACTGGCGTTAACCGAATTCGTTCGAACTGCCTTGATTTCAAAAAAATCACGAACATGAGGCAGATGGTGTTTCAGCGCCCGGGCGGATTCGAGGCGACCATTAAGGGCTACTTTTACCAAGGGGCCCGTGCGAACGAGCGGCGGCTGGCGCAGCAGGTCATCAACGGCAGAAGATACCGTCCGGCGACAAACGCGCTTTGGTTTTTCGATCCGAAGGGCGCGTGTCCGCCGAAGTGGTATAACCAGCCACATTCCGGAAGCTACAAAGCTCACTGCTTTTACCAGCCTACACAAAGCGATTGTCCGAATGTCTTTAACACGTTCTAGGGAGGTTTATGAATGAACAACTGGTATTATCCGTATTATCAGCAAGGCTATTATTGGGACGGACGGCCTAACGGCCAGCAGGCAGGATACGGCGTCCCGCAGCAGATGGCTCAGTCACAGCAGGCGCCTGGTGCGGGCTATTCGCAGACACAGGATTTCGCCTCGCCGGGCCAGCTTCCGCTTGAGCAATCATACATCGAGAACATTCTGCGCATGAACAAAGGCCAAGTGGCCACGGTTTACATGACGTTTGAGAACAACGAAAAGTGGAACGCGAAAATTTTCAAAGGCATCATTGAAGCAGCCGGGCGTGATCATATCATTTTAAGCGACCCGCAGACCGGCAAGCGCTACCTGCTTCTCATGGTGTACGTCAACTACATTACGTTCGACAACGAAATCGAATACAGCTATCCATACGGCGGCCAGCAGCAGGGCCAGCAAATGACCACATACAGCCCGCGCTGATAGCCTCGACTCACGTGCCCGTGCGGCTGCAAAAAGAAGAAACGGAGAAAGGAAATCCCTTCTCCGTTTTTTGATGATTACAAATACCTCTCCACCATCGTTTTCCATCTCTCTTTATCATGCGCCAAATATTGCCCTGCTTTGTTGCGAATCGGATCGCCGGCATAATACCGTTCGTATAGTTCATGCCGCGAACCGAGCGGGCTGCTCGTTAAATCCCACGCAAGCTTGAACAGCTTTGTCCGTGTCACAGCATCCGTACCCGCTCCTTTAAAATACTTTTGCAGCAAGTGCGAAACATCTCCGTGCAAGTCACTCACACTGGACGGCGTCTGGATCAGTCCGCCCGCTCCGATCAGCTGAATCACTTCAAGCGCGTGCGGATAATAGACAGCGCCGAGGTTACGCGCCGTTTCAATATACGAAAAATCCGGGATATACGTGCCATATGCGTCAACCTGTCCGCCCGCTTCCGACGCAATCAGGAGGGCTTTAATCGTCTGGCACTGCATGAGCAGCTCGCCCATCTTTTCTTGGACGTGCAAATAGCCCGCAGCACCGATCGTTTCAGCGATTTCGTTCGCGACAGCGGCCGCAAATTCCAGCTTGATCTGCAGTCTCGTAATCGCTTGATGATACGCTAGCCCGCTTGAGACTTTATCATTTTTAATGCTCCACAACGCATCAGGGTTTTCATGCAGCAGCACCCGCTCCCACGGAACGAGCACATCATCAAAAATTAAGAGAGCATCCATCTCGTCAAACCGCGCGCTCAGCGGATGATCACCCGCTGCATTTGATGAAAACGGTTCACGGCAGATCATATGCAAGCCAGGTGAATCAGCCGCAACGAGCAGCATGGAGGACTGCTCCTTCTGCTCCTCTCCCCATTTTGCGAGCGGATAGACGATCAAGTCATTGCTGTACGGAGCAGACGTGCCGATCATTTTGGCTCCGCTCACACGTACGCCTTCACTCGTCTTTTTCGTGATCCGCAGCAAACCGAGTTCCTCTGCCGCAATGCTTCCATCCGCTGAACGGTTGATCTGCGGATCGCGCTGGACCACGGTTAAAAATCGCTGCTCTCTTTTCGCACCCTCATAAAAAGCTTGTATTTTATCAGGAAATTGGCCATCATACTGCCGATAATGTTCGCGGTTGGCGTACCAGCCTGTCAGACGTGACCTCGCGTAATCGGATAAGCGGCTCATCACACCGGACGTCGCCAAACTCCACGCTTCAAACGCGGCTCTTCTTTTTTCAAGGTCAGCAAGCGAGTTGGGCACAAGAAAGGCGGTCTGGACATCATCGTTCCTATCATAAAGAGCGCTGATGGTGGAGAGCGTACCGGTAAAATGCGGGTCATTCGTCACGTCCACCCTTTTTCCAAACAGCCAGACGTTTCGGTTGTCACGCAGACTTTGTATGAAGCGCTCCCCCTTATCACCCATGGGGCTTTACCTGTTGATCCTCTTTAGCAAAAAAAACCCTGCCGCGGCCGAGTGGCGGAGAGTACACATGCAGGGAAATGGCCGGTGTCAGGGCGGGATTGAGCATGGCGTGAGTCGTTTCACCGCTAACCGAAAAAGTCTCTTCTCTTTTGTACAGCTGGCTATCCACAAACAACAGCTCCTCTTCTCGTTCTTCATAGATCATGTTCAGCACGTTTCCTTCTACGATGTAAATCCAGCCGTTTGAATACCCGTGGTCATGCACGAGCGTTTTGGCAAGCGGGGGCAGATAGACGAGAATCACTTCGCTGTTATCATTTTTAAAAATCACGTTCCTCCCGTATTCCAGCCCTTTTGGTGCCAGCAAGTAACGGGAGACATCCTCTGCTGTTGGTTTTAATTCCTCAAATACACGATCGATGTGCGCTTCATCATAGTGCGTCAATTGTGTTAACGCCTGTTCCACCTTGTTCAAAAAATCCACTAACATTCACCCTTTTATGGTTGTTTGACGATAAAGTTGATGAACTTTGTCGCCTTTATGCTTTCACTTTATGACGAGGACCGTACAAGCGTGCCTGAGGCTGTTAAAAATAGACACGAAATACGTATAAATCAGCGCTTGTGCCATAAAGTGTACAAAGGGCATAAAGAAGGAGAAGCCTATGAAAATATCAAGCAAAGGGGAATACGCACTGCGGGCGCTTATTGTACTTGGGGGAAAATACGGATCCGATCTTGTCCAGACGAAAGACATCTCATCTGAAACGCTCGTTCCGCCGCCGTATCTCGAGCAAATCTTGTTAACACTAAAAAATCACGGCTACGTGAAAAGCAAGCGCGGAGCAAAAGGCGGATACTCGTTAAAGCGTCCGCCATCTGAGATCGTAATCGGAGATGTGGTGCGCGACCTCGAAGGACCGCTCGCACCGATGAGCTGCGTGAGCCTTACATCCTACGAGTACTGCCTGCTTGAGGATAGAGGGTGCCTGCTCAAGCCGCTCTGGAGCCTCGTCCGCGACGTCGTAGCCGAACTTCTCGACCATACTACTCTCGAAGACTTGCTCGCAGGAAATCTTCCAAAAAGATAGGGGTCCGGTACACATCCACATGATTTCCTGATGTAAAGAGGAATGTTGCGGATGCGTACCGGACCCTTTTTATCATAGCAGTATAATTTAAAGGATTTAGCGAAGCTCGAACGAATATATAATATCTCATCTTACTAATAGGTGTGTATCAATGAAATGGCAGTTATTCTTGTATCAGACAAAATGTTCATTACGTGTGCACCATAGACTGGAGGATCCGAGCATTGAACCATGAGCATGCACTAACCATTTTAAATAAATATTCTCCCATGCCTGATGATGATCAGCTGACACAAGAAATAGTCGATGAGTATCGAAGTGTCATTGAGTACATAGACGAACAGCCGTCGGACATTCTCTATTTAAAACCTTTGCTGCATTCGTTAGGAGCCTTTGACGGATGGGGAGTGTACGAGGTGACACGGACAATCCTTGTTGCATACGAAAGCTCACAAATCATCCCCTATCTTAAAGAAGGCCTTTTAAGCAGTTTAAACGGAAGAAAGTATTGGTGCACACTACTCGCCACCGATTTTCCCGATGAAAGCCTCATCCCTTTATTGGTACAAACATTACATGATCCCCTCGAGGAAATTAGGGTGCATTCTGCCATGGCTTTAGAATCAATCGGAAATCCCTGCGTAATCGATGAACTAAGAAAAAGGATGGCATTAGAAAGCGATGAGGACGTCATTGACGTGTTTCAAGAAGCTATTGATTCTTTAAAATAGGCGTTTTCGCAGAGATTGTTGCTATCAACTGTCAGAGCTGATCTTCTCTGAAAAAACCCAAGCACTTTTCCCTATCTCTTTACATCAATTAACGCAAAACGCTCACATACCACCATCATATCCTCTGAAAATGCAAGGCCCACTTTACTTAATTCTTCAGTGAACCATTTTTCGTGGGCCTCTTTCCAATATAGATACGTTCGATTTCCTTCGCCTTCTGCAATAGCAAATTCTTCTGGAACTTCATTCATGGGCATGATCTTAACATCTGTTGTTTTAATAATCGCCAAAGGTTCTTCCCTGCTATTTAAAATCACGCTATACTCTTCAACGGAAGGCAAGGGCTCGTTCTCTCTTTCATAAAATACCAGGCCAGAACAGGTGGCTGTCTTCACACCATCTATGACAAGCTGTGCTAAATGGTCTGGATTAGCTCCGAATTGCCATGCACTAACTGTTTTTGGTTTTTCTTGACTTTGAGACTTCCAAAATGCGTCCCAATACATTTGTGCGGCTTCATTCATATAATTTCTCTCCCTATTAAGTAAACTACCTTAAGTAAATACGCCCCTTTCAATAAAAAACCTTCTCAGTCATTCCGAGTCACTGAGCTAGAGTCCGTTTCTTTCCATCCGCAGACTTATGATAAGCACTTATCCCTGAACATTTACATATCTACCAAAATAAAGAGTCCAACTCTTTTACGAATTGGACTCTTGCCTTAATATTGTCATTTACAGTAATTAAGCCTTCACAACCGCCATCACAACAAGCACCCAGCCGATGATGAAGGCGAGTCCGCCGAATGGTGTGATGATGCCGAGCTTGGAGATGCCTGTGTTGCTGAGCACGTACAGACTGCCAGAGAACAGGATGATACCGGCGAACATTGCCCATCCAGCGCCCGTTAGCAGTCCTGAAGCTGGCCACTTTCCGATGAGTATTCCCACAGCCAGCAGTCCAATCGCATGATACATATGATATTGCACGCCTGTTTTAAACACATCGAGCATTTTGGCAGAAAGCTTTCCTTCCAATCCGTGTGCCCCGAACGCGCCGAGTATGACGGCTAGTCCAGCGTTGATCGCGCCTAAAATTAAAAACAATTTCACAATCGTTCCACTCCTATTTTTTCTTTATCATACCATGCTGTACCCCGTAACCGAACATACGCCTATAATTGTCACAAAATCTTGCAATTAGTGGCGGAACACTTGTCCCATGATAGAGAGAACTTGGCTGACGCCAAGCATTTTCGCGTCAGACTTAGTTGCACTTATACTATGGACTTTAACTTTTGGCCACGTCGAGTAATCATTCTTTGCCAAAAAGTTATACTTTCCTATAGTGTAAAAAAATTAATGTCTTCTTTCCAAGAAACCCATGTACTGGTCGATTCGTTTGACCATTTCTTCCTGATCATCGAGCTGTTCGTGCAGCTGCCTGATCGTTTCCTCAAGGCTTTGAATTCTTTTTTCGAACTGCAGCATCAGATAGCCGGCCATCACGATCGGAAATCCGACATTGCTCAATAGATTCAGCCATTCATTCGTACCGTTCATTTTTTCCACCCTCTCTTTTTAGGAACGCATGTTCGTATATTTATTATAAAACGCGAACATACTTTTGGCTATCATACCTTTTGAGGATATGGAAAACATGACCAATGTCCTAGCCGTAATTTTCGTACGATAGGTTTTGAATACTGGGATTCGGGTAAAAAAGAACTAACTAACTTACATAATGGGGGGCAGCAAAATGGAGAACATTCTTATTACAAGCTTTTATTATGTTATCGGGTTGATTGGTCTGGCACTCATCGGCATGGCGGCGGCTGTCTATTTTTCCG
This sequence comes from Fictibacillus iocasae, assembly GCF_042665465.1. Lineage (NCBI taxonomy): Bacteria > Bacillati > Bacillota > Bacilli > Caryophanales > Fictibacillaceae > Fictibacillus > Fictibacillus iocasae. Next base: position 274,533 of record NZ_JBHTCP010000013.1, read on the forward strand.
GGTTAAAGGTGACCTTGGTCGAGCAAGAAGCCTCTGCCGAAGAACGAATGAAGCAGAATGCCGGTGCGACAAGGCTTATATAAAGAAAGAGCGGTGCAGAAATGACTGCAGTCCGCTCTTTTTTGCGTTAAAAATCAAAAATCGAATCGCCGTTTCCTTCGTCATCCTCGTCTTGCCTCTTTTTCGGTGCAGCGGACGGCTGCGCGCCGAACTGGGGAGGCACCTGGACCGGGTGGGAAGGCACCCATGTTTTGACTTCTGGCTGTGCCGGCTGTTCACCTGAGTCAAGCATCAGATCACACAGCGCCTGGATGGCTGCCGCATGCTGTCGCACTTTTGGCGACGACTCACTATGGCGCTTCATTTCTTCCAAATGCTGTTCTATTTTTGAAGCAAATTGCTGTACTGATATATTCATCACGATCACCTATTGTTTTTTTCCTAGTGTACCATAAAGGCCCTTTATTCTCTAAAAGCACATAAAGAAAACTTGGCTGACGCCAAGCTTTTACGTCAGCCTTAGCTGCCCTTATACTTTGATCGTTAACTTCTTGACTGCGTCGACTTCCTTCTCTGTTAAAAAGTTATCTTTTAATAAAAGTGCAAAAAAGACAGCCTAAATAAAGCTGCCCGAAACGTGCCGCGCCAATTTCGTTTATTCGTAAAAGACCACGTCAAATGTACGGACAACTACCCGATGGCCCCATCCCCTTTCTTCTCATTTCCACAGCTACACGTATGCTGGATTTTTTTATGACGTGTCCAAAAGCCACACTTTACGAAAGACAGAATCAGAGACAATCTTGCGGATGACATATAATTCCACTGCACGCTCACGATCTGGTGCATTCTTATGAGCGACTGGCGATGTTCCCTGTGCGGCAACCACTGCTTGTCCGATCTGCGGGTTAACGTACATTCTCAGAGCTGCCATTGCCACCTGCCCTGCGGCTAGCACGATCCATACGATATACGTGTACATTTCCATCCTTTTCATCCTCCTTTTAAATGGTCGTTCATCTATATTTGATCATGAAAACGAAAAACTCGTGGCTCCCCCTTTCTTCCTGACAAGATGGTAAATCTATCAGTCTATGTGCTGTTACCTGTGATTATACGCACCTCATTCTCAAATGTTTGTCATAATGACGGAGGAGGAAGTGCCTTTTTATCTTCAAAAACTGATGAGAAGATACAAATTGTTATCGTTTTTTTGGCCATGTCATAAAAAGAGGTTGTAAACCCCCTTATTTTTTAGCGATTTACAGGCTAATATGAGGAGAGAAAGCAATCCTTTTTTTTTCTGCGCTTATTTTGATAGAATTTAGAGTATACACATTACAAACTAGGAGGAAATCATGTCCATTCTTACTGAAATTCTGCAGCATAACGAACAGTTTGTAGAAAATAAGGAATATGTGCCCTATCAGACCACGAAGTTTCCGGAAAAGAAGATGGTGATCGTCACGTGCATGGATACACGATTAACGGAATTGCTTCCTGCGGCGATGAATATTAAGAACGGCGACGTCAAAATTATCAAAACAGCCGGAGCCGTCATCTCTCACCCGTTCGGCTCAATTTTGCGAAGCATTCTTGTCGCGATCTATGAGCTGAAAGCGCAGGAAGTGTGCGTGATCGGCCACCATGATTGTGGAATGGCCGGCTTGAACGCGGATGCTTTTATTGAAAAAATGAAAGACAGAAGCATTCCGGAAGAAACGCTGAGCGCGTTAAAATATTCTGGCATTGATCTAAATCAATGGCTGAAAGGCTTCAGCCGAGTGGAAGATGCGGTCGCTAATAGTGTGGAGATGGTGAAGAATCACCCGCTTCTGCCAGAAGGGATCCTTGTTCACGGGCTTGTCATTGACCCGAAGACAGGAAAGCTTGATGTGGTGACACAAGCAGAAGCAGAGTAGAATTTATAGTACATTTTTATCACTTTTGGTTGGAATAAGCGGTTTTAGGTTTCATTCCTTTACAGACGGTGAATGGTATAACCAACTTCGTTTAAAGGGAGAGATGTGAAATGGTACGTCCAACAATTCATGAATTTTTCAGTGAACAGGAACTTATCCAGGCAGCGCACGAGTATAAAAACCGCGGTGTCAGTGACAGCGATCTATACGTCTTGACCCACGAAAAGGATGATACGAAACAGCTCGCTGATGTGTCGGACACGAACACGATCGGGCTGAAAGAGGAAGGTCTCGGAACAGCGCTTAAGAACGTCTTCAATTCGCGCGGTGACGAGCTTCGCAACAAATTGGAAGAAATCGGCCTTACGCAAACAGAAGCGCAGGAATACGAGCGCAAGCTGGACACCGGTGCGATGCTTCTTATCGTGAAAGACACGAGCATGAGCTTATAAACGAAAAGACAGCCGCCGAGCAGCTTCCTGCTCGGCGGTTTTTTTCATTCAAGCAGGGGGTCCGGTACCATTTCACAAATACTTGATTATTCACCCGCATTTGGGCTAATGGTACCGGACCCCGTTTTTGAAATTTCTTCTAGAAACCGCACATTGGCGGGCATCCTGCTGTTTCCTTGTGCTTCCCCGCGGGTACAGTTACCATCAGGAGGCGAATATGATGAGAGATGAACGTAACGGCGTGTACTGGCCGTCCACATATAATCATGAAATGGAATACCCTGCTTTAACGGAAAATGAATCGTGTGATGTGCTCATTGTTGGCGGCGGGATGACAGGAGCGTTATGCGCGCACACGCTCGCCAAGGATACGAATCTGGATGTCGTGTTGATTGACCGGAAAAAAACAGCGTATGGCAGCACCCCAGCCAATAACGGCATCTTGAAGTTTTCAAGTGATAAGATGCTCCATGAACTCATACGCGAGATCGGAACAGATGATGCGGTCTATTTTTATGAAATGTGCCAGGAATCATTGAAAAAGCTGAGCCGGCTGGCGCTCGACCTGAACATGGGCAGCGATTACCGAATCCGTAACAGCCTGTATTACGCGAGCACGGCTGAAGATGCGGTAAAAGTGGCAAAGGAATACGAGGCGCTCCACCATTATGGGTTCCCGGTTCATTTTGTGAAGGAAAAGGATATGTTAAAATACGTTCCCTTCCACAAGCCCGGTGCCATCCTGACAGAGGGTGATGCCGATATGAACCCTTTCCGCTTTGCTCAGGAAATCGTGAAATCAGCGGCTGGAATGGGCGTCCGTGTGTACGAAGAGACCCCTCTGCTTCATAAATCTAAGGGCAGCGATTATTTTATCATTGATACTGGCCGGGCCATCATCCGGGCCAAAACCCTGCTGTTTGCAACAGGCTACGATAACGATTTTCTCGCACAGCAGTTCGGAGCGAACCTGAACCGCTCCTATGCTGTCATTACGGAGCCAGTGCCAGCGATAAAAGGCTGGAACGATAAGTGTATGATATGGGAAACAAACCGTCCGTATTTGTATATGCGAACGACCGCAGACAACCGGATCATTGCTGGAGGGCTGGATGAGGATAAGCTGGAGGAGCCAATTGACGATCAGTTAATCGGACGAAAAGCCGATCGCCTGCTGAAGAAAATCAATGAAATGTTCCCAGATGTGAAGCCCGTCCTCGCACAGGCCTGGTACACGACGAGCGGCGAATCGCATGACGGACTGCCGTATATCGGTGAACACCCGAACAACGAAGGCGAGTACTATTGCCTCGGTTTTGGGGGCAACCGCACGCTGTACAGCATGATTGGCGCCGAGGTGATCAAAGAACTTCTCACAAAAGGCAGCCACACAGCAGAAAAACTCTTTTCTTTATCCCGTGTGCCTGTGCTTCAATAGAAAAAACCACCGATCACAAGCCTTATTTCTGCGGCTTTGATTGGTGGTTTTTCTTTTTATATGCAAGGGCAACCAAGATAAGGGAGGCCAGCACCATAGCATACACAGGCAAAAGCGAGATGGTATAAACGGAGTCCGTCCCGCCGGCTTGGAAGTTTGTATGGATGCGAATGGAAAAGAGGCTCAAAACGACAGGATTATCGGCTTCTACGGAAAATTTGGGCAGGTATAAACCCTTTTCCGTTACTCTCACTGCAAGATAAATGAAGCTGGCAAACATGAGAAGGAAGGCTAGCAGCATTTTCTTCATGCTTATTTACTCCTTTACACTAGGAATTTTCAACCCCTCTTTATTATAAAACATGGGTTCTACACTCCGTTCTTTTGCGGACGGTTTATAAAAAACCCACACTTTTTTCTTATGATTGGCGACGGAAGAAATGTGTGCGGTCCGTTCACCTATCGTTACCGTTTCCGTATCTGAAGGTGCTAGACCAAAAATTAATCTGTTTTTTCCGTCCTCTGATGATATAAATCCTTCCAATGAAGAAAGAACGGTTCTAGTTAATTCCTACCCGACAATGGTTTTTTCAAACTCAGCTAACACAATGGAATCATAAGGCCTTGGATCATCTGTTAAAAATAAAATATATCCATACTTCTCTTCTGCGAACATTTCTTTATGCAGTATCTTCTGAATGCTATACGTATTTTTGTCAGAGTGATATAACGCTTCCTCAATATCCGTGCCAAATGCCGCTTTTTTGTTATACTCGATAACTACTGTCATCACTGCAAAGAGGAAAAATAAACTCATCACAATCATTATCAGCTTTTTCATATCTCACCCCTTGGTAAATGATACCACGAGAATGAATAACAAAAAACAAGGACCTTTTGCATGACATCACATGCGTGGTCCTTGTTTGATTCTTTACACCGCTGCAGGTTTTGCACTTAACAGGTGTTTTTTGATGAAATCGATACTTGTTTCGTTGAACTGCTCTGGCTGGTCGACGTTGCACACATGGCCGCAATCAGAGAACGTAATGAGCTTAGAATGCTTTTTCTTGTCGATGAACGCCTGAATCGGCGGCAAAAACATGTAGTCTTCTTCTCCCATGATATAAAGCGTCGGAATCGAGATCTCCCGGTCGATCAGACCGCGAAGGAACGGGTTGATTTTCAGTGTCAGCTTGAACCAGCGCTTGAATTCATTCTGACAAAGCTTTTTCGCTTCTTTTATAAAAAGCGAACGAGATTCTACGTGGCGCTGGCGCGGCATAATCACCCACGCGAACAGCTTATACAGCCACATGTACGGAATGAATGATTTACACATGTTGCCTGCCGCAATCAGCAGCCGCGAGCGGAAATTAAGCTTCGTTACTGCACCGCCAAGAGTCATGGACGCCACACATTCAGGCTTCATTTCGGCAAGCGTCTGAATCACGATCGTTCCGAGTGAAATGCCGACGAAATGAGCTTTAGGAATGCGCAGGTATTCGAGCACCTCCAGCACATCGCGGCTCACTTCTTCAAACGAATATGTTTTCATTAAGATGCGGTCAGATTTTGATTTCCCATGACCTCTCAGATCGAGTAATAGTATATTAAAATGCTGCTTAAATTCACGGATTTGTTTGTACCAGATTGAAGAACTGCCGCCTGCCCCATGGACAAAAACGACCCAGTCCTCTGCTGACTCATGTTTGTATGTTTTGTAATGAAGCAAGACGAGACCCCCATCTATGGTGAAATTGCCATAAAAATTTAAATTAACAAAAATTTTGTCGAAGCAATCATCATTGTATCATAATTTTTGTCATTCGTAACCGTTTAGTGTGAGTTGGAATGTGACAAACTAGTAAGTATACGTTTGTTTTTATATAATAGTTTCATAATGTAGAGATTTTATTAGGAGGGATTGCTATGAGTAAAGAAGCATCGTTTGACATCGTATCAAAAGTGGACCTTTCAGAAGTGGATAACGCGATCAACATTGCCATGAAGGAAATCACGAACCGCTATGACTTTAAGGGAAGTAAAAGCGACATTAAATTGGATAAGTCGGCAGAGGAGTTGATTCTCGTTTCCGATGACGAGTACAAGCTCGAGCAGCTGAAGGATGTGATGATCACGAAGCTTATTAAACGCGATGTGCCAACGAAAAACTTGGATTACGGCAAGATCGAGCCGGCAACTGGCGGAACGGTCAGACAGCGCGCGAAGCTTGTTACAGGCATCGACAAAGATAACGCGAAAAAAATTAATTTGCTGATCAAGAACTCTGGATTGAAAGTAAAAAGCCAGGTTCAGGATGACCAGGTGCGTGTCACAGGCAAAAGCCGCGACGACCTGCAGGCAGTGATTGCAGCAGTACGCGAGGCGAACCTGCCGATCGACGTTCAGTTTATTAATTACCGATAATGATTGTAAAAACCGCTGCATAGGCATGGTCTTTGCAGCGGTTTTTCGGAGGCGGGTCTGGAAAATTACGTCAGGATGGCCGCGTGGGCTGTAATCTTAGCCGCAAAAGCCTTTAACTTGCCTGATGGTGATCGCATGTCGGCCGCACGTGCTAGAAATTCGCCCGCAGATTGTCGAATTCCGACCGCGCGTTGCTTTTTACAGAACAAGAACCGCAGCAAACCAGCTGCGGTTCTTGTTTTTTAACGGGAAGCAAGCCCAGACTGCACGACTTCCTGTGTTTTCGCCGCCAGTTCCTTCGCATCCATGCCCTCTGGCAGTATCGCCGGATGGACAATCAGTTCCACCTCAGCAGGTTTGATCCAGAACTTTTGCTGCTCCATGATTTTGTATGAGCCGTTGATTGTCACCGGCACGATCGGCACCCCGCTCTTGGTCGCCAGCTTGAAGCTGCCTCCCTTGAACTCGGCCATAGGACCGCCTTTGCTGCGCGTCCCTTCTGGAAAGATGACGAGCGACGTCCCGTTTTCCAAATAACGTGCGCCCTCTTGAATCGCTTTAAGCGACTGCCTGACATTGCTGCGATCCATGAACAAGCAGTTCATCTGCTCCATCCACGTACCGATCAGCGGCATTTTTTTTACTTCTATTTTAGAGATAAAGGCTTTCGGCTTCTGAATAAATCCAAGCATGAGCGGCACATCAAAGTTTCCTTGATGATTGGAAACGAACAGCACGGCCGTGTCTGCCGGAATATGCTCCTCGCCCGTCACCTTCACTTTAACGCCGGCAAGCTTCACAAGCGAACGTGCCCACCATTTTACCGTATGATCGACGACTTTCTCTTTTTCTTCACGGTGCCCTTTGCTGTCGAGTTTCTTCACCTTCAATAGCGATGGCACGGTAAACGGCAGCACAAGCCAAAAATAAATAAACCAAATAATCGTTCTCAAAACCAGCTTCTCTCCATTTCTTCTGTTAAAAAATTAATGTGATGTTTTCATTCAAAAAAGTTTCATTGCTAACAGCCGCAGGAAAGATGAACGTCCACGGCATGCTGTGATGCGCCAGTACAGCTACGGGCAGCGTGAATAACGCTTCCTCAGCTTGTCCGTTATCTGTTCTCATCGCCACGGTACGGTCATTGAACACCGCTTCTTCCTGACTTCGGTTATGCAGCAGAACCGTCAATAACCGCTCGCCTTTATGGTTTACCGCCTTCCGCAGCACAACAGCCGAAAGCGCTGATTCTGGTGCCGCATTCCTCGTCTCTTCAAACACGCTCACGATATGATCACGGTCACCGCCGGAAAGAGCGCGGTCCCACGCTTGTTCAAACAGGAGTTTCTGCATGAGCACTCTCCTCCTTTTCTCCCATATCATAGCATACCAAATTTTTATGAAAAGAGCGGCAACCTTTACAGTGACAGCACCTTATGAATAAATGCTGTTTTCGCCTGAGTATATTGTTCACGGTCATTTCTGAATTTTTGTGCTAATTGACACTTTATTGCCGCGTATTCTGCTGCAAGGTGTGCATTGGCTCTTAATGTATCTCTAAATGTAAGCTGATCACCCCATCGTTTTTCTCCTTCTAACATGAGATGCAAATGGGCTGCGCGCTTGTTGTGCTTCACTTTTACAAAAAATCGTCTATAGTACTGTTTATCCAATTCGGGCGGAATATAGTGCCAATCGTATAAAGACAGCTTTTCCGCTATGTTGTTGATCAGTTCAAACGAAGGTAATGTTGCCATGACGTCAATAATCGGTTTCGCCGGCAGGTTAGGAATAGCTGTACTGCCAACATGCTCAACTTGTTTAACACCAAACGATGTAAGTATGTGATAGAGTTCATCTCTCTCCTGAACACCTTTCTCTATCCACATCGGATCCGGCTTTTTCAGCTCAATCGTTTCATAGGCCCATATTGGGATGTTTTTCTCCATTCAAACGATCCCCTTTCATGTAACAATCTCTCTTCTAGTCGTTCGGCACGGAACTGGCTGCCTTCAACACATCTTTTTTCGCAGACTTCGGCAGGGTGCCGCTTGAAGCCGCGTATTCGAGCAAGTACTCGTATCCATCCTCTTGCCAGCCGACCGAAACATAGCTGTCATTGGAGGTCATATACGCCTCAGTCCCGTCCTCCAGCTCCGTTATGTCATCATACTGCTTGTCTTTTATGCTTTGCGAGACTTTGTTCGGATGGTTAAAGGTGTACATCGCCATATAATATGGCAGTTCTTCTTTCACGGGTAAAATGCCCGTCTCCACCGACAGCTTCTTCTTTTTTCCCCAGTCTGTAATCACAGACTGGGCGGCTTTTCCTTTAAACGGATAGGTTTTCGGCAATGAGACCGGAAAAGGCAGCGCTTTTTCGGCCACTTTTTTCTCCACTGCTGCATAATATTTCGGATAGCCATCCTTCTCTCGGCTTTGAAGCTCTAACAGCTTGTCCTTCAACGGCTTTAACTCCGGTTTATCCTCACTGCAGCCTGCCAACAAAAGCAACACGATCGAAAACAAACCCATCATCCGCTTCAACATTTATCCCCTCCGCCACATACTCTTGTTATGACTTTCGATGTCTGAGAGGAGAAGTCCTGTTTTCAGCATTGTAAAAGATGCGTACCGGACCCCATGAAAAGAGCCGCCTCAAGTTATTGAGACGGCTCTGCTCTAAAGCATTTAATCTTTGGCGGAGGGCTTCACATTCTTCCAGACGTTGACTGCGAAAAGGAGGACGCCTGCTGCCATCGTTGTCGCGCCAATGCCGATAAGCGGCTCTGCTTGTTCATACCCGTAAACGAATGCTGCAAGTGCCCCCATCATGACCGGAAGACCGATGTTATGAAGCCAAAAATGGATCTTCCCGAGCAAGCTGCTTTCTGCCGCAGGAAACAGGTAATACAAAATACCCGCGAGAGTCATCGCTGTCCAGCCGAGCAAGTTCACGTGTGCATGCACAGGCTTAAGGGCAAAATCATGTGAGATCGACATATACATCCCCACGCCAACACCAATCACAAAATAAAGCACAGACCATTTGATCAGTTTAATACCCATCCTCCCGCCTCCCTTCCTTCTAAGACCAGCATATGAACCCACCTCATTAAAAATGATGAGGTCATAAAAAAGAAAAAAATGAAACTCTTGCGCTCTCTAGACCGTCTAAATGAGAAAAGGGGGAATTTGGTAATGAATCTATTGTTGCGTGCTGGGCTTGTGTTTCTTCTGCTCATGTCCATTGCCCTGATCTATCAGACGAACACTGCATTAGCCTGCAGCTGCGTGCCAAACCCTGATCCAGAAGCTGCTCTGAAAAACGCAGATGCGGTTTTCTCAGGCAAGGTGACCGAGATTACACGCACTGGTTTTATCGAGAAATCACGGGCAGTGAAAATAGAGACGCAAACAATCTGGAAAGGAAGCAAAAATAAACACATGCTGATTTATACAGCAGAACAATCGGCCAGCTGCGGCTATGAATTCGCTGTTGGAAAAGAGTACATCATCTATGCCTATGATCACGATGGCGAGCTGCACACAGGGCTATGCTCGCGAACGGCCCTGCTGAAGGATGCAGGAGAAGATTTGCACGCATTAGGAAAAGGGTCTCCTCCTGATGATAATCAATCGTTGAACATGCCGCTCTCTTCCTCTGAACAATGGACATACAGCGGAATCGGCACCGTACTGCTCGCTGGGACGGTCTTGGCTGTTGTGAGAAGAAGAAAGCGATAAGCAGCAGTATCTAGAGAAGGAATGATACGAATCACAGAGAATAGAATAGTAGAATAATGATAAATGGAGGTCGCAAAATGATTGAAATGGTTTTCCTATTACTCTTTATCCTGTTGCCGATCGCTGCCATCATACTATCGAGCGCGGGTGCACTTTTGACAAAAAAAGTGCTTGCTACACCTGTCGCCATCACGGTCGTGCTTGTGATGCTACAGCTTCTCAACCTATTAGAGGTGGGCTACGTTCCCATTCTCATCTATTCGGCCCTTGCATTCGGCGCGTCCTATTTTACTTTATTGATAAAGAAACGAAAAAGCATGGTTCAAACGAAAACACTGTAAAAAAAGACCACGTGCCATTGAACTTGACCTCAATTGTTAAGCACCTTTACCAATTGAGTTGCTGTTCATGCATGTGGTCTTTTTTTCTTACTGTTTTATATGTTTTTCAGCTGCTTATACAACGCCTGTGTGCCGCTGTTTTCTTCGCCGTTCTCGGCAAGCTTTCCGTACAGCTCACGGGCGAGCTTCAAGCCCGGTGTGAGCATCCCCATTTCTTCTGCCGACTGCAGGGCGATGTTCATGTCTTTGATAAAATGCTTGATGTAAAAGCCTGGCGCAAAATCGCCTCGTATCATTCTAGGCGCGAGGTTGGAAAGAGACCAGCTGCCAGCTGCGCCTGATTCGATTGATTTTAGCACGCTTTCAGGATCGAGACCCGCTTTCTCCGCGTATAAAACCGCTTCGCAAACCCCAATCATGCCTGAGGCGATGGCAATCTGATTGCACATTTTCGTATGCTGACCAGAACCCGGACCTCCCTGATGAACGACGTTCGTACCCATCAGCTCGAAAATAGGCTGAGCGAGTGCGAACGCTTCGGCCGATCCTCCTGCCATAATGGACAGCCCTGCTTCTTTCGCGCCGATATCTCCGCCAGAAACCGGCGCGTCCACAGCAAACAGTCCTCTCGCCTCCGCCGCTTCAGCAATGCGCTGCGCCAGTGCGGGACTGGACGTTGTCATATCTGCAAGCAGTGTGCCAGGCTTTGCATTCTCGATGATCCCCTCACTACCGAAATACACTTCCTCAACGTCATACGGCATGCCGACCATCGTGATTACCACATCTGAAGCAGCTGCAGCTTCTTTCGGGCTGGACGCCCATTGTGCGCCTGCTGATACAAGCTCTTCTGCCTTCTCTTTCGTCCGAGTATACACAGTGAGCGGATGCCCTGCTTTCATGAGATGCTTGGCCATGCTTTTCCCCATCACACCGGTTCCGATAAAGCCTACTCTCTTTTTCACCAACATCGTTCCCTTCCACTTTGACCTTATCCTTAAGATAACGATTATTGTGGGATCGAGGCAACTGTGAACCCTTATCGCCTGAAGCGTTTTACTTTTGTGATCGACCGGTATTCCGAGAGCTGTTCAAGCTTCCGCTTCGCTTGTTTGTAATCCATCTTTAAAAGGGAGAGCATGCGAATCGTGTCATCAGGCGAATAATGGCGCATATAGTAGACGATGTTAGGCTTTTCTTCCCGCATGACAGACATGATCTCAAGCGTCGGCAGCGAAAATCCTTTCGTTCGGATTTGAAGCAGTGAACGGACGTAACTCGTAAAAATGGGGAGCGATTCCATGCTGTCATCATACAAAATCAAAATTCTTCGGAACCGTTGAAGCGATTCGGCGAGCTCGGCATTGCATTCCATTGGCATGGGCAGCCTCCTGACACATCTTTTTACCGATTGTACAAGCTAAATCATAATCGGCGCAAATCGCCAAATACGAAAAAAAGGAGCACCCAGCAGGCACTCCTCATGTGTCACACAGCGTCATTTCTCCAAATGCGACGCTTGTATTATTCGTTTTCGGCCATTTCTCTGTTTTTGTAAATTCCAAAATAATAGACCGCATAAGCCAGTACTAGCAGCAAGGTGAAGAACAAGAAGATGTTGCGGAAAACATCGGTCAGCTCCAGTGCTTTCTGCCAATCAACGAGCAAACCGGCCGCCGCTACACCAAACGCGCCGCCAAAGAACTGGACAAGCTGCATGAGCCCCATTCCGGTTCCGACCACATCCTTGTGTAGGATTCTTGATGCTTCATTCGCCAAGCTAGACGTAAGACTGGAGAACCCAACGCTCGTGAACATATAAAAGATGGCCGTCATGACCGGTGCTTTCGTTCCGAAAAGAGTGAAAAGCACAGCAGACAGAAACAGCGATGCCAAACCAAATCGCATGATCGGCAGATTTCCGAAGCGGTCTATGAATCGCCCGATATACGTAGCGGCAAGCGCAGAGAGCATCGCACCCGGGAATATGATGAAGCCGATGGAGGCTGGCGCCTGGCCGAACAGCTTCGCGAGCATCACAGGCATCACGAATAAAAAAGCAAAATGCGTCATGAACGCCATCAGCCCAACGAGCAAAATGGACCGGTACCGTCTATTGGCGAACAGCGAAATTTGGATGAACGGATCGTGTTTGCGTTTAGAGAAGACAACTAACGTGACGAGTGCAGCGGCACTTACCAAGAACAACATCACATTAAACGTCGATAAAAAGAGAAGCAGTGCTGAAACGCCGACTCCTGTGAGCAAGGCACCGATCAAGTCGAACTCCCCTTTTTTCGGCTGTTCAACAGGCAGGTACTTTTTAAATAACGGGATGAGCAGTAGCACAAGGGCGGTTACGAGAAACAGATCGTTCCAGCCCAAATATTGCGTGACCGCCCCTCCAATCACCGGGCCGAGCCCGAAACCGAGCGAAGCGGCTGACGATATGAGGCTCATCGCCTTCCCCCTGCGCTTCACGGGGATATATCGTGTAGCAAGAACCATGGCGAGCCCCGGGACAGCACCTGCGCCCATCGCCTGCAGCACGCGGCTCGCCAGCAAAAAGGCGAAGCTGTCAGAAAAGAATCCGACCGCTGACGACAGCCCCAATATCGCTACACCCGTGAGCAGCAGCCTTCCGATCGGAATGAAATCACTCAAACGGCTGAAGGTGATCGTCGAAAGCGCGAACACAATCGAGTAGCCTGACACGATCCACGATCCGGTCGCAGGTGTCAGCTCAAACTCCTTAATCACGCTTGGCAGCGCGACATTAAACATCGTCGTATTCATCACCACAAGCCAAACGGTCAAACTCCATAACGGAATAATGCGGTTTTCCTGGATAGCAGATCCTGCTCCTTTACTCTCCTCCATCACCCCTCACACCCTTTCCTTCAAATCAATATTCCCATACTACCACTTTGCTAGCCGGATATCTTGAATGTTGCTCACGCGGAAGGAATTAGCTGGTCTCTGTTGAATTATGGCAGTTGTGAAAAAAAGGAGGATACACCGTTGACGATTCATATCAGAAGGCCACAGACAGCCGATACCCCAGCACTTCACGACTTTTTCCGAACCGTATTGACCGATACATACCAAAAAGAAGGACTGGGCGATCGACACGACGATTTAGAGAACGAATTACAAGAAAAGGAACGATATTTGGCAGCAGATTTTGCATCGCTTGGCCGGGATCGCTATTTTTTAGCGGCTTTTTTGAACGGTAACGTGGTCGGCACGATTGAATACGGCCCGGCAAGCCATTTGATCACAAGCCATGCGGACGTATCGTATCGCGATATAAAGGAGATCGGAACGGTATACGTCCACCCCGATTTTCAGGGTCGAGGCATCGGCAGCCAGCTCGTCGAATCCATATCGGCCGCTCTTATAGAGATCGGTGAGGAGGTTTGCTGCCTCGACAGCGGATTTAAAGAAGCTCAGAAAATTTGGACACGAAAATTCGGTGAACCTGATTATTTGCTCCATGACTATTGGGGAAAAGGCGACGACCATATGATCTGGAAGATAGATATGAAGAATGAATAAGCTAGTTTAAAATATGCTTTTGGACTTATTTGCGGATTTTGAGCATTTATTTGCGAATCTGCGAGATTTATTTGCAAATCAGGATCGTTTATTTGCAGATCCAAAAATTTGTTTGCACGGCGAAATTTTATTTATTTTTCGACACGCTTATTTGCACCAAACTCTTTTTATTTGCACGCCCCACCACGAGCCACGACCCACCAGCACGAGTCCTAAACACAGAAAGAAGCTGTCCTTCTCAAAAGGGCAGCTTCTTCATTCACTATTTAACATCTACATCTTCTTTCGCAGACTGGCTGCTTTCTTCCTTCATCTCATCGATAATCGGCAAGAACAGGTCGACGACATCTTTATCGAACTGACTTCCTCTGCCGCGCAGCAGCTCTTGTACCGCCATTTCAATCGTGAGCGGCTTCTTGCGGTATGGACGCTGCGACACCATTGAATGGAACGCATCGGCGACGGCGATGATCCGTGCCCCGAGCGGGATGGCTTCTTCACGAAGCTGCTCTGGATACCCTTTTCCGTCTGGCCGTTCATGGTGATACAGCACGTATGACAGGATGTCTTGGAACTCCTCGACGCTCGATAAAATATTAAAGCCGAGGACGGGATGATCCTTCATGATCGCGTACTCTTCTTCCGTCAGCTTTCCTTCCTTGTTTAGGATGCTGTCCGGGATGCCGACCTTGCCTACATCGTGCAGCAGCCCGGCAACCGCTACCTTTTTCACTTCTTCGTCTGGCAGCCCCATCGTGCTCGCTATAGCTGAGGCGTACCGCGATACCATTTCCGAATGGCTGTGTGTATACGAGTCTTTCACCTCTACCGCGCGGGCTAATGATACGATCGTGTTCAAGTGCCAGTTCGAATTCGTCCGGCGCCTGTTGTATTCTTGTTCTTTATAGTGCGACAGCTCGCTCGCTGAAACGACCAGGTTCTTTCCGTTCGTTTTTGCAGCATACATCGCCCTGTCCGCCATATGAACGAGTGTCCCTTCATCAGCGTCCTTTGGAAAAGCTGCGAGTCCGATACTGATCGTGACCGGCGTCAAAAGGCTGTGGCTTCCGTATATCGCGACCATCTGGCGGATATCTTCGGCAATTTTCAAACCATCTGACTGTGAGCAGTCAGGCAGAATAATAACAAATTCTTCCCCGCCGTATCGGCAGACGACATCACTGCTCCGAACGTTGTTCCGTATCGTTTCTGCGATTGTCTTCAGCACTTGATCTCCGTAGACGTGACCTTCATTATCGTTGAGCATTTTAAAGTTATCTACATCACAAAACAGCAGCACCATCGACCCGCCCTGTTTTTTCGCTTTTGCCATCTCTTCGTTTAGGACACGCTTAAAATAGGCGCTGTTGTACACGCCCGTCAGTGGATCAGTGATGCTTTCGAGATAGCGCAGCTCGAGCTTGTTCACCATCTCGTTAAACGCTTTCCCGACTTGCACGATTTCCTGGCTTCCTTTTAAGGATGTCGGGATGTACGGCTTCCCTTCTTCAACCTGCTTAGCGGCCTGCTGCAGCTGCAGCAGCGGCTCGACAAGCAGCCGCCGGATGAACCACCATAATACGAAAATCAGAAGAAAGGCGGTCGTGATGCCGACGACGATAGATTTTTGCAGCTGCTTCTGCACGATGATCTGCTCTTCACTGGAGTCAAGCAGCAGCTCGATTGCGCCAATCGTCACTCCATCCTCCGTAAGCGGTGCAACGAGACGGACGAGCGGCCTGTCAGTGCTCGTGTTAAGGTAGGCAATCAGTGTTTTGCCATCCTTAAAAGAAGGCTGCAGCTCTTTCGGTGCTGCAGCGCCTACTTTTTCGCGGTTGGTAGAAGCTAATATGCTATAGTCCTTTTCTGAAGGGCCGTGAAGTGCGAGCATAAGCACTTTATCTTCTCGATGCTTAATATAATCGAACGTCTGCTGCACATCTTGTATGGAGTGGGACTCTTCATACCGGCCGTTGATGGTCGTGGTGATGCCTTCCAGCTGGCGGACGTATGTTTCTTTCACCGCTCGCTGCAAACTGTATGTATCGTATGCAATAACAGCAGCAATCGTAAGAAAAATGGCAGCAGAAAACATGAAGACGATTCTGTTGGGCAAACTCAATTGTTGAAGCATATTCTCCACCCTACTTACACAAGAATTTACTTTATGGTAAATGTCAGTTTCTCTGTTACATCAAACGGCGTATGATCATTGTTGTGAAGAGAGATTTTGACGACATGCTCGCCTGGTGAAAGGTTATTCAGCTCTACAGGTGTAGATGTGATGCCTTGCTTCTCACCGTTATCAACATACATGTGAATGTGCCCTTGTCCGTCTTTTTTCTCTCCGCCATATGATTTCTTGGAGATCTCCATATCTGTTTTAATCCTGATCAGCGCTTTAGAGCCTTTGACCTCGACACTCGCATCGAGTGTCGGTTTGTGATTATCATGCTGCTCATGTCCTGATTTGACTTCACTGAAGCCCTCGTCATCACTGCCGCAGCCTGCGATCATCATAGCCGACATCGTAATAAGTATATATTTCAACATCTTCATATTGAGCTCTCCTATGCTATATTTCATATTTTCTCTAGAAATACTGACAATCCTGCCGAAAATTGTTGGAATTTGAAAGAAATGCCGTTCTTATTCATGATAAGATAAATGGCACAACACGTACAACTTTTTTAAAGGAGCTGGACGATGAACTTATGTGTACTAGGAGCAACCGGCCGCACGGGATTGCATATCCTTAAACTAGCAGCAGCTGACGGCCATTCTGTTTCCGCACTTCTCCGCGATAGCAGCAAACTTCCTGTTGAGCTCGCCGGCCACATCCGAACGGTGATCGGTTCCGCTCGATCGAAAGGTGACCTTTTGAGCGCCATGGACGGATGTGATGCCGTAGTGAGCGCATTGTCGACAGATGGCGGCGATCTGTTATCAGAAGCGACGCCGCTCATAATCGAGGCGATGAAGGAAACGAACATCTCTCGCATCATCACGATCGGAACAGCCGGTATTCTAAATAGCCGGACTGAGCCTCATCTGCTGCGCTATGAGTCGTCAGAGAGCAGACGGAAGCTGACGAGAGCAGCGAGTGAGCACCGCACGGCTTATGAGATGCTGCAGCGTTCGGACCTCGATTGGACTATCGTCTGTCCGACCTACTTGCCGGATGGCCCTGTGACTGCAAACTATCGTGTAGAAGCGGATAGGCTGCCAGTCGATGGAACAAGCATCTCAACTGGTGACACGGCGCACTTCGCATACACCTGTCTGAAAGATGAGCTTTTTGTTGGCAGACGTGCTGGTGTCGCTTATTAATGGGAAAAGGTAAATGACGGAAAGTAAGCCGCATGATACTGGATTGCGACCGCTCGTGACTCTTCCTCGGCCGTGGTTAGCCAAAACTTGCCCGCGCTCTCCGTTAAGGCGACAGAGAATGTGTCGAATGCAGCCGCAGTCTCATCAAAAAATAAGAAAAGAGGCGTCATTGACTGAAATGGCAGTCAGCGGCGCCTCTTTTTTATCTAAATAGAACAGATTACGGTCTTATACCTCCAAGAAGGCCAGGTAGGCGAGAACCACGACACCCACTCCGCCAAGAAACAATAACACCTTCACCATCCAATACGGGATAAACTCAAACAAAAAATCGAAAAAGAGCCCGAGAAAAAATTCGACGATGGCTCCAGGTATACTGTCGGCAGTGCTTGACGATGTACCTCCGCCAAAAATGAGACTTTCATGAAGATCCCGGCTGTAGCGCCAGCTGTAAACGACAGCGGCAGCACCGAGCCCGAACAGCACTACACTAATGACGAGCATGAACCAATCCATGGGAGATACTCCTGATTTTTAATAGTAAGGCGAGATCATAAGGTAGACAAGAACACCCGTCAGACTGACATACAGCCAGAGCGGCATCGTCCAGCGCGCGATTTTGCGGTGCTTTTCCACCTGCATGTTAAATCCGCGCGTGACGGTAATGAGTGCGAGCGGCACGATCACAATCGCCAGCACGATATGAGTCAGCAAAATAAAGAAGTACACGTATTTCAGCGGACCGTCTCCACCGTATTTTGTGGATTCGGTTAAGTAATGATACGTCACATAAGACAGTAAGAAAAGTGTCGTTGACGAGAATGCCGCAAGAATAAAGCGTTTGTGCAGCGTGATGTTTTTTTGCTTGATAAAATATAAGGCAGCCAAGAGGAACACGAAGGTAAAGCTGTTGAATATGGCGTTCAAACGCGGCAGGAGTGTCACATCAAACGTAATTTCTCCTTCGTATTCCGGCAAAAAGAACAAAATCGCGACAAGCGCGTTTATGGCAATCGAAAGCCCGATAATGAGCGGTGTATAATTCCGCTGCTTCGTTTCATTCATTTTCATTCTCCTTTAAAACAAGTCTGTTTCTCCCCATTATTTTACCAAACAAGTATCATATTTAAAAATGAACAAACTAGGGCGATTATGTTTTAGAAAAGAACCATACCTTTAGAATTCGAGAAGAGGTTAATTAATCTAAAAGATTTTGTTAAAGCAGGATGTACTATACAGTTTAAAGACAGCTGTTCTTTATTTTTAAAAATCAGACTCCTTTTAAAGCAACAATCTCTAAAAAAAGCCTTCAAAATAAAAAGCTGCCACTAAGCCAGAAATAAGACTTCGAGGCAGCTTTTCAGCTTTTTATTTTACCGCAGGGCGTGCATGCCAAGAAAGCTTCTAACCTCTTGGACCACATCCTCCACACATCCGGCATGAAATGGTGATGTCAGACCTGCTTCTTTTACCAGTTCGGTGAAGGCGAGGCTTCCGCCGAGCTTGCAGAGGCGGTCATAATCTCTCCAAGCAGCTGCCTGGTCTTCTCTCGACCGCTTCCAGAACTGAAGTGCACATATCTGGGCCAGTGTGTAGTCGATGTAATAGAACGGCGATTTGTAAATATGACCTTGGCGGTGCCAAAACCCGCCGTTCTCGAGGTACTCAAGCCCTGCATAGTTACGGTGCGGCAAATAAATTTTCTCCAAACGGCTCCATTCCTGCCTGCGTTCTTGCGGCGTGGCGTCCGGATTTTCGTACACAAAATGCTGGAACTCGTCCACGGCGACGCCATATGGAATAAACTCCACTGCACCCGTCAGGTGGGAGTACAAATATTTCTCCGTGTCACCTTCAAAAAAGTCTTTCATGGAAGGATACGTTAAGAACTCCATGCTCATCGAGTGAATCTCGCATGCTTCAAGCGTAGGGAATTGATATTCTGGTACCTCATACCCGCGGCTAGCATGCATTTGGTACGCGTGTCCGATCTCATGCAGAAGAACACGAATATCGTTATCCGATCCGTTAAAATTGGTGAAGATGAACGGCGACTGGTACGTGCTAAAGTACGTGCAATAGCCACCTGCTGCCTTCCCTTTTTTGCTGTGCAGATCCATAAGTTCATTTTCCGTCATAAAGGCAAAGAAACGGCCCGTCTCATCTGACAGCTCTTGAAACACGCTCTGCGCCCTTTCCACGATCCAATCCACATCTCCCTGAGGCTTCGGGTTGCCGTCAGGAAACTCGAACGTTTCATCATAATAATAAAATTCGGGTGTGCCGATTCGTTCGTGCTGCTTGTTCTTCAATTCTGTGCAAAGCGGCACGATCACGTCCCTCACCTGATCGCGGAAAACCTTCACATCCGCCGCGTTATAATCCGTCCGGCTCATGCGGTCATAACCAAGCTGAACATAGCTCTTATACCCTAATTTATGTGCGATGTTCGTACGCAGCTTCACGAGCTTGTCGTAGATTTCGTCAAACCTCTCTTCATGGCTGCTGAAGAAGGCTCCGCCTGCGAGGTATGCCTGGTGGCGCGTTTCCCTCTTTTCAGACTGCATATATGGTGCAAACTGTGCCAGGGTCAGTTCACGGCCGTCAAATTCAATTTTGGCAGAAGCCACAAGGTTCACATATTCGCTCGTCAGCTTGTTTTCAAGCTTCAGATCCTCGAGCACCTCGTCGCTGTATGTTTTCACACGCAGCTCCGCAAGCTTCAACAGCTGTTTGCCGTGCGTTTCCTCGATCTCTCTTTGAAAAGCTGATGTGGTCAGCGCCTCATAAAAGGTCTTGATCAACCCTTGGTACACAGGAAGATTTTCGTCCATGAACGCCTGCTCTTTTTTATAAAACTCGTCAGCTGTGTTGATGGTATATCGTGTTCTGGCGATTTTCGCCATGCTTTCAAACTCACTGCGAATCATAGAAATGCTGCTCATCGCTACTTCCTGCTCTTCAAACGTTTTCGCTTCTTTAAATTGTACAAGGTGCTTGTTGAATGACACTTTCACTTCATTTAAGTTCGGTCGTTTGTATGCAAACTGACTAAATTTCATCGTCAATATCCTCCTTTTTCTTCCATTATTTCTTTCTCCAAACGCTCCCATATTCCTTTTTAAAATACATATTGTTATGATAACGATAGATAACAGCCCAAGGACGGGGATAACATGAAACAACTGGACTACTTTAAAGGGACTTTCGGAAGCTTAGAAAATTTAGCCGACCGCATCAGTGACGTACTCGGCTGTCCTGTTACGATCGAGGACCGCAACCACCGCCTTCTTGCGTACAGCACACACGAGGACAGCACGGATCCAGCGCGCATCGCGACTATTATCGGCAGACGCGTGCCTGAGAAGGTCATCAACAGCCTATGGAAGGACGGCGTGATTCCGACATTGCAGCAATCGGACGCCCCGCTGCGTATTAAGTCGATCAACCAAGTCGGACTCGGTGACCGTGTCGCCGTTTCCATTCGAAAAAATGAAGAAGTGCTCGGCTACATATGGGTGCTCGAAATCAATAAAAAATTGAGCGAAGAAGACATGGATGTGCTGAAGCAGGCGGCACAGGCCGCACGAAGCCAGCTGCTTCAGCATCAGATTGGTTCAAAGAAAAAGCAGGAAAACCAGCAGGAATTTTTATGGAAGCTATTAACCGGCAACCATCCGTCAGAAGAGCGAATCATTGAAAAGCTGCAGGAGTTCTCAATTTTGCCGGCTATCCCGGTTTCCGTGATGATTCTTCAGTTTAAAGAAGAAGTGAACGAAGCGCGCGAAAAGGATATTTTGTATCTTGCCGTCGTCCATCAGCGGATTCGCGTGCTGCTGGCGGCAGCAGACGGTCAGCAGATGATCCTCCTCGTCAGTCCGAATGATAAAGAAAACAACGATCAGACAATACAGGAATTTATCCAGACCTTTTTCACGCACATGGAAGAACGGTTCTCCATCACCGATGTGAAAGCCTCATATGGCAGCCTGATTAGCCGGTTCGATCAAATCGAAAAAAGCTATAAAGAAGCACTAAATGTGCTCGATATTCAGAACAAACTCGGCGGTGACACGCTGAACCTGCACAGCTATAACGATCTTGGCATTTATCAGTTTCTGGGCATCATCCGTGAAAAACAGGTGCAGGACGGCTACCAAAACGATGTCCTGACAAAGCTTCAGGAATACGACCGCATGCACCGCACAACACTATGCGAAACATTGGCCGCTTATCTGGAAAGCGACGAAAACCAGCACAAAGCCGCTGAAACCCTGCACATCCACATCAACACCCTAATGTACCGCCTAAAACGCATCACCGAAATCACCAACCTCAACCTCAAAAGCCCCGAACAAAAAACGATGCTCATCATCGACCTCAAAATCAGAAAACTCTTCTGATGTTGGGGTTTTTAATTTTTTCAGAATACAAGATGTGGTTGATCTCCGTTACAGGCGCACGCTTTCCGCAGGGTGAGCGGTGAGCCCTTCCCAAGCGCCTTTGGAAGGTCTCACCTGTCTCACTCATCCTGCTGGAGTCGGCACCTTTCACTCTGATTAACCTTGTCAATGAAGAATTCAAAAGATGTAATCAAAAAAACACAAGAGCTATCTTCAAGTCCTTTTTTTGCTTGACTTACAAGTAGCATTCAAATTCAAAATGCTAATTTACTAAAAAAGAAAGATATCATTATTGTCCTATTCTACAAGTGTATAAAGAAGGTATCATGACTATTGTGTACCTGCCTCGAGACAGGTATCGGTTACTTGTCCTAATTTTAGGAATGTGTTTTGTGAAATCCCACAAACAGCATCTCATTCTTTCTTTTTTTCAAACAAAGATTTTCTAATGATGAGCCTTTATACTGATTTCATAGTAATGAAAGCGCTTTTCAAATGCGCATTATTAGGAGGTTATACAAATGATTATCGGGATTCCTAAGGAAATTAAAAATAATGAAAACCGCGTGGCAATCACGCCGTCTGGTGTTGTAGCTCTTACTGCTGCTGGACACGAAGTATTGGTTGAAACGAACGCTGGTCTTGGCAGCGGATTTACAAACGAAGACTATGCAGCAGCTGGCGCGAAGCTGATTGACGCTGCAGCAGACGTTTGGGCAGCAGAAATGGTTATGAAGGTTAAAGAACCGTTGGCTTCTGAGTACACGTACTTCCGCCAAGGTCTTATCCTATTCACTTACCTGCACCTTGCAGCTGAGCCTGCACTAGCAAAAGCACTGACTGAGAACGGTGTAACAGCAATCGCATACGAAACTGTTGAACACAACCGCACACTTCCCCTTCTAACACCAATGAGTGAAGTGGCTGGACGCATGAGTGCTCAAATCGGTGCACAGTTCCTTGAAAAGCCAAAAGGCGGCATGGGCATCCTTCTTGGCGGAGTGCCTGGCGTGAAGCGCGGTAAGGTTACCGTTATCGGTGGCGGTGTGGTTGGAACGAACGCAGCGAAGGTTGCAGCAGGACTTGGGGCTGATGTCACGATCATCGATCTTAGCCCGGACCGTCTTCGCCAGTTAGACGATATTTTCGGAAACAGCATCCAGACATTGATGAGCTCGCCAATGAACATCGCTGAAGCAGTGGCTGAATCTGACCTTGTGATCGGGGCGGTTTTAATTCCAGGAGCAAAAGCGCCTAAGCTTGTAACAGAAGAAATGATCATGAGCATGAAGCCAGGATCTGTTGTGGTTGACGTTGCGATCGACCAAGGCGGAATTTTTGAAACGGTTGACCGCATCACGACTCACGATAATCCTACTTATGAAAAGCATGGCGTTGTTCACTATGCGGTTGCGAACATGCCTGGAGCGGTTCCGCGCACATCCACAATCGCGTTAACAAACGTAACGGTTCCATATGCGCTTCAAATCGCTAACAAAGGAGCAGTAAAAGCTATCGCAGAAAATCCAGCACTTAAGCTTGGACTAAATGTGGCAGGCGGAGCGGTCACATATGAGGCTGTTGCTCGCGACCTAGGCTATGAGTACCTTCCAGCTGAAGAAGCTCTAGCGAAAACATTACAAACCGTATAATACTTTTCCACAAAAAGGGTCTTCCGTTTCAAACGGGAGGCCTTTTGTCATATTCATTTACAGGTTCTTAATATACCGATAACCTCCCCTTAACACTATGCTGATATATTGTTACTCGTGAGACACAGCAACTATAACAAAATTCTTTGGGAGGTAATTTCTTTGCCTAAACATACATTATCTAAAAAGCTTTGGCCTGTAGCGCTAGCTTCTACATTAGCGATCAGCGGCCTCTCGATTAACTCTGGTTCACCTGCACAAGCAGCAGAAACACCAACGAATAAAAATGAAATCCGTAACGTTATTTTCTTAATCGGTGACGGAATGGGTCCAACGTACACGACAGCATACCGTTCTTTTAAAGACAATAAAGCAACACCAATGCAGGAAGACA
Source organism: Fictibacillus iocasae (assembly GCF_042665465.1). NCBI lineage: Bacteria > Bacillati > Bacillota > Bacilli > Caryophanales > Fictibacillaceae > Fictibacillus > Fictibacillus iocasae. Next base: position 298,200 of record NZ_JBHTCP010000013.1, read on the forward strand.
CGTCATTCGACAAAGACTTAGTCGGCATGCAGTCCACATACTCTTGGGACCCGAAAGAATCTGTAACAGACTCAGCTGCAGCAGCAACTTCCATGAGTGCCGGCATTAAAACATACAACGGTGCGATCGCAGTTGATATGGACAAAAAAGATGTAAAAACGGTTCTAGAGCAAGCAAAAGAAAATGGAAAATCAACAGGCCTTGTGGCAACATCACAAATCAACCACGCGACTCCAGCATCATTCGGTGCGCACGATCACTCTCGTGAAAACTATGACGCGATCGCGAACGACTATTATGATGATCTCATCAACGGACAGCACAAGGTTGACGTTCTTCTTGGCGGAGGAACAAAATACTTTGAGCGTGCAGACCGCAACATCGCTGAGCAGTTCAAGAAAGACGGCTACAGCTACGTTAAGACTCGTCAGGACATGCTGAACGACAAAAACAAGCAAGTTCTTGGACTTTTCGGTGAAAAAGAAATGGCAAAAGGAATCGACCGTCCTGAAACACAGCCGACTCTTAAAGAAATGACAAACTCTGCACTTGAGCGTTTGAACACGAACAAAAAAGGTTTCTTCCTTATGGTTGAAGGCTCACAGATCGACTGGGCTGGCCACGATAACGATGTGGTTGCGGCAATGAGCGACATGAAGAGCTTTGAAGAGTCTTACGAAGCAGCGATCGAGTTTGCTAAGAAAGACAAGCACACACTTGTTATCGCAACAGCTGACCATTCTACTGGCGGTATGACAATGGGCCGTGACGGTGAGTACAAATGGGATCCAGCACCATTAAAAGCAGCAAAGAAAACACCTGATTTTATGGCAAAAGAAATTGAAAAAGGTGCACCAGTTGAAGAAACATTAAAGAAGTATATCGACCTTGAACTAACGCCTGAAGAAATTCAGTCTGTACAAGCGGCAAAAGACAAGTCTGGCAAGGCGCTTGATATCGACAACGCCATCGAAAAAATCTTTGACATGCGCTCTGGTACTGGCTGGACAACAGACGGCCACACAGGTGAAGACGTAACGGTTTATGCTTACGGCCCTGGCATGGAGAAGTTTGCAGGCAAGATCGACAACACAGATACAGCAAAAGAAATTTTCGCAGTGCTTGAACAAAGCAAAGCAGCTTTTAATAAATAATTTCCTGAACTCTAGGGAATAGTAAGGTAAACAAAGAGCATCCCGTTGCCCGTATGCGGCGGGATGCTTCTCTTTTTGGAGGGAAAACAAATGAGACATCTGATCATTTTGCTGATGACATCCTTGCTTCTTTTCGGTTGTTCCAAGACAGAAGAACCGAAAAAGGAAGAGCAAACAAAGCAGGAAGCCGAGAAATCAGAAAGTAAGCCTGAAACCGAAAAAGAAGCGTTCGGTGACAGCCCGCAGGCTGCTGATGACAGCAGTTTAACAAAGCCCGGCACGTCACACGAAGACGATGACGGCATCGTCACGCTATTGAAGGAAGCGAAGCTAAACGAAACAAAAGACATCGGACCTGTCGAAATGAAAATTGAGAGTGTCCGTGTGATTGAATACAAGCCTTCTATGGATCTTATCGACTTTTTCCACGGCTATACGCACAAGGATGAAAAGAAGTTTCCATACGTGCGTGTGAATGTAACACTCGAGAACATGAGTGACAAGCCTGTGCAGTTCGCTCCTGTTTCAGAGATTCAAACCGATCAAGGACAGAAAGTAACGTGGGAAAATGACTTTTACATCGAGGAATTAAATGGTCAACTCAAGCCTGGTGAAAAGAAGATGGGAAGCCTCGGATTCATCATTGATGACACCGATCCAGCTAAAATGAAATCGTTAACCGTCAAAACGAGCGAAGTATTTGATAAAGACAAGAAAAAACTCGAAGATGCTGAGACGTTTGACGTTCAGTTCAAGTAACTTCTGCCTCATCCATTTTTTGTGGATGAGGCTTGTTATTTCCCGGTGAATATTTTGTCGACTGGTGTATAATGGTATGGATAACAGGGCTGCTTAAAATGCCCGCTGATGATGGAGGCACTATGTTTAACGTATACTTTGGAATCGGGTTCGCGCTCGTGAATTTTGTTCTTTTCTTATTATGCTACCGTTTTTTTGGGCGCACAGGGCTTTATGCATGGATTGGCGCTGCCACTATTCTCGCCAATATTCAGGTTGTGAAAACAATTGAAATGTTCGGCGTAATCATGACACTCGGTAATGTCATCTACGGCACCATTTATCTGGCAACCGATTTATTGAACGAAAAATATGGCGAAAAGGAAGCAAAAAAGGCCGTATGGTTTGGTTTCTTCACGTTAATCATGATGACGATGATCATGCAGCTCGTCCTCATTTTCGAACCAGCGAAAAGCGACTTCGCCCAGCCCCACATGGAAGCTCTATTCGGCTTACTATGGCGTCTCGCCCTCGGAAGCCTCGCTGCCTACTTGATCAGCCAGTTTGCAGATGTGAAGCTGTATTCCCTTATTCGCCGAAAATTCCCGAAGCCCGAACAGCTATGGATCCGCAATAACGGCAGCACGATGGCGAGTCAGCTGATTGACTCAGTCGTCTTCTGCACAATTGCCTTTGCTGGCGTCTATTCATGGGATGTCTGGTGGCAAATTTTGTTGACGACATATGTAATCAAGTTTATCGTTTCAGCCGCATCCACTCCGTTTATTTACATTGCACGAGGGTATGATTTCTCAGAACGGCAATAAGGAGGAAACACACCGTGAAAAAGATGGATATTCTGCTTCACCCTGTCAGGATGCGCATCATTCAAAGCTTAATGGGGAGCGTCCCTCGATCGCCTCAAGGCTTGTCCGAGCTTTTATCCGATATACCCCGGACGAGCATTTACCGTCACACGAAAATACTGGCTGAAGCTGGCGTGATTGAAGTGGCGAAGGAACAGCCTGTCCGCGGGTCTGTCGAAAAGTTCTACAGAATAGCGGCAGCAGGTGCAGAAGTTTCGCCGGAAGAACTGCAATCCATGAGCAAAGACGATCACCTTCGCTCGTTTTTCACCTTTCTCACAATGATTCATCAGCAGTTTGAGGACTACCTGGATCAAGGCAGCATCGACTTGGCGCGTGATGGCGCAGGTTACCGCCAGGCCGCCCTGCATCTAAATGAAAAAGAAATGATGGCCTTCGCGCAAGAATTAAACAGCGTCGTCTGCAAGTATATCGGCAACACTCCAGGCAGCGACCGGACGGAGCGTCTGTTTACGACGATCGTTGTACCGAAGAAAAAGCAATGAAGAAGAGCAGATAATCAAAACGCACTGTATTTCATAGCGAAATCTACAGTGCGTTTTTTATCATCTCTTTACCCGTTCCGCTCTTCATCCACGGCGATCATTTCCTCGTCTATCCGATCTACTAACTCTTGATGGCTATACATATAAAGAACAGCCTCCTTATTGCCATCTTCTATATGTATTTCAGTCTCTATTCTTATTTTGGATGGTGTTCCTTTGTAATTAACCTCAAAGGTTCCAATCTCTTTGATATCATTGTTTTTGTTCATAGAGATGATTTCAGATGTAATTGTGTGGATTTCATCTTTTGAAAGACTCGATTCCAGCACAGATATGGATAGACGCTGTAAAAAAGGTTCAACTTCCTCAATATCAAAGTTCATCCCCGCCGCAAATGGGGCTTCTGTTTCGTTGTTTTTCTTGTTAAACAAATACAGAGCTCCTCCAATTAAAAGCAAAGCAATACATCCAATCATAAACCCTTTAATAAAAATTCCCCCTTTTCGCTACATGTATTATAGAACAATGTTAACTCTGCACACATTGAACAAATTATTCCACATTAGCTTCTAAAGGGGATATAACGTCATCAATCCACTCGTATTTAACGTATCTATATCTGCTTCGTAAACAGCACATTCCGATCATTGTATTTTGTGATCACCTTAAGCAATCCGAGATTTCCGACCAGCAAAACGGCTCCGATCACGAACAAGGTAACTGGGCTGATGATGAGAAACCCTGTTGCCTGGCCGATGAACAGGGCGACAACCGGGAGGACGACGATTCCTCCGATCTGCTGCGCTTCTTGAAATCCTTTTGCCCGTGCCGACACGAGCAAATTAACGAGAATCGTAAAGATCGTGATGATCGGAATCAGCCAGAAAATGAGGACGAGCCAGTTGCTGTTTGGAAAAATGAGCTCGCCAAACATCGGATACGTCAGAAGACTTGCCACGATTCCGAACAAAACAAAGCTAAGCAGAGATATCCCCATGGCTGGGATAAAGGCAGCCAAAATTTTTCCGACAAATAATTCCTTGAGCGTAACGGGCGAGAAGAGCAGTGTTTCCAGCGTACCCCGCTCTTTTTCCCCTACAAAGCTGTTAAGGGAAATCATCATCGCGTTCAAGCACGGGATCATTAAGAAGATGGAGCCGAGTAAATAGTTAATGACTACGAAAATCATCTTATGCGTCATGCTCGGGAGACTGTTTAACTCCTGCTTCAGGCTTCCGTCGATACCGCCGATAATGGTGTTCACAAGCTTTTCAAGGTCAGGTGATAAAGCCGGCGCATACTTGATCGCTAAAATGAGCCCGAACGGAACGAGCACAGCAAAAAGTACAGGAAGCAGGATCATGCCGAGCCACACCTGACTGTTTTTCCTGATGGCTTTCAAATCCTTTTGCGCGATTACCCAAACCGTCTGCTTATGCATGCTTTCCACCTCTAATCTGAAAATAGATTGACTCAAGATCACGGTTTTGGATTTCCACATGATAGACGGGAAAAGCTGCCGCAATTCGCTGAACGAGCGGTGTAATTTGTTCACGATCAGGTAAAGTGAAAACGTACTCGTTCTCACCCATTGTTGCGGCAGGGTACCCAAACGAAGTTGCCTCCAATGGATGTGCCGTCTCCACTTTCAGTTTGATAGAACCGATCTGCCTTTCTTGCAGGTCTCTTAATGTTCCCGACTCCACGATTTCTCCATTTTGTAAAAATAAATACCGTGAACACACAGTCTCGAGCTGATGAAGGATATGCGAGCAAAGCAAGATTGTCGTACCTTCTTTTTCTTTGAGCATCTTGATATATTTGAGCACCATCTGAATGCCTTCTGGGTCCAGGCCGTTCGTCGGCTCATCCAGAAACAGAAGCTGCGGCTTATGAAGAATTGCTTTGATCATACCGAGCCTGCGCTTCATCCCTGTGCTGTATTTTCCGACTGGCTTATGCTGTGCCTCGAGCATGCCGAACTCTTCAAGCAGCTGCTGAATTCGCTTTGCATCATACGCACGATATAATTTCGCGAAGAACTCCAGATTCTCAAGGCCCGTCAGCTCCTGATAAAGCCCCGCACCGTCTGTTAGAATCCCGCTCATTGCTCGAATGTGATCCCCCTCTTTTACCGGATTGTATGGGCCTACCTTCATCTTTCCTGCTGAAGGGAGGATCACGCCGTTAAGCAGACGAATCATCGTCGTTTTCCCTGACCCATTCGGACCTAGAAGACCGACAACCTCCCCTTCATTGATAGAAAACGTCATGTTTCTTAAAACGTGCTGCCCGTTAAATTCTTTGCTCACTTGTTCACTTTTAATAAAGAGTCTGTTCATTGGCAAAACGCCCCCTATTTTGCACCATTCTGCTCACAGTGTACCACATTGATACCATTTTCGGAATCAATAGTTTTATCCTATTTACGCAATAAACACTCGCTCTTTACAAAGGACCGCCATACAAAAACGTCCCTGAAGATGCTGCTTCGGGGACGTTTTTTGAATGGTTGAGGGATTTGCGGGCAAGATTCTCAATTTGCGGCCGAGCCCGCCAAGCCTAACTCTTCAGCTTCACAATCATCGCATCCATTAGCTTCACTTTTTCCTTCATCTTCACGTTGATTTCCTGCTGAACCTGCAGCCAACTGGCCATCTTCTGCTTAGCCGCCGCATGATCCTGCTCTCTTAATGCGACCTTGAACTCTTTTCTCGTCTGCGCTGATTTCTTTTGCAAATCCATCAAATCCGTGCGCAGCTCCTTCAGCTGCTTACGTTCTTCAGTCAGAGCAGCCGCTTGCTTAGCTGCGGTTCTATGCGCTCTCAGCTGCAGCAGTTCATCCTTTTTTTGCAAAATATCCTGCTTGATTTCCTGACGCTCAAACCGTATCTTGTTCGCTGTATGCAGCTCTTCCTGAAACCAAGGCTGCTGAAGCCCCGCCTTTCCTTCTGCCATACTGAGTCCGGGCTGGCTGCATAGGACAACCGCTCCTACCACCAATGCGATACATTTTTTCAAAACAAACGCATCCTTTCGTCTAACGTACAGCATTAGTGTTAGACAAAAACGATGATCTCACTCATGAAAATTCTTTACCTGCTGAAGTGCGCGATTGACGGTCTCTCTTCTCAGCCCGATAAACTGTCCGATTTCTTCCTGCTTCAGTACATCCTGCACGCGGACACCGGGAAAGTACGTCTGAAACCACTGCTGCAGCTTCACGATCTTTTCGGACGGCGTGAGTGCTGTCAGCTGATCGATCCGCTGCTGCATCATCCTCAGCTTATCCTGCAGCAGTCTCGCCACTTCCTCATACCGCTGTGGTGACTGTTCAAGGTTTCTGTACCATTGATCTGCCTGAATAATTTCTACTTCTGATGCTAACAACGCTTGTGCTGTGCCGTTGTATTCTTTCGGGCTGATCAGCGAATGATGCGGAATGACCTCTCCCGGCAGTATTAAATTGAGCAATACTTGGCTGCCATCTTCATGCAGCTTCACGACCTTTAGGAGGCCGCTTTTCAGCTCATAAAGCGGACCGTGGTCTCCTTGACGAAACAAAATCTCTCCTTTAGCCAGAAACATAACGCCACCCCGCTCTTATTGTTCTGACTATAAGGTAACACAATTAGACTTCGGGGACCTAAACTTCGGGGTCCGGTACACACTCTTCAACAATGGGGGTTTTACTCCATTTGTGTGACGTGTGTACCGGACCCCGGTGTACGTTTAGTAATCCCTTCCTTTGCCGGAATCCGTGATCTCGAGCAGCTTTTCTGGATACGGAGCGAAGAACGTTTGTCGGAGCATGCGATCATCTTCAAAGCGAACCGCCCATGACTTCAGCAGTGTGACAATGCTCGAAAACGGCTCTTTTTTATCACTGTATTTGTCCGCGAGCTCATGAAAGAACGCCATTTCTCCATCACTCACCTTCCCATCAAACTGTGTCGCGATCGCCTGTGCGACGTTCAGGTTGGAATCATAACGCGCGGCCCGGTTGAACAGCTTTAGCAGCGCTTTTTCATACAGTGCCATCACCTCAACCTCTTCTCGTTCACCGCTCGACTTTAGTATCCGGTCGAGCACCTTTAGCGTTGGATTGCTGTATGCCATAAACAAATACAGGTTCCTCTCATGAAACTCATGCAGTTCATCTATTCCACCGCCACCTTCCTTTAACGCTCGGAATGAGGCTAACGTAAAGATCTTCGTATAAAATCGGTCGCGTATCGTGAAATTGTTCAGCCGGCCTTCTTCTTCGACCGCATACACGCCGAACCGCTCCATCACCTTCCCTCCAAAAAGTCCGCTCGCATGGCCGATCGCCGGCCCTTTCTCGACGCCGGCATACACTCGCACTTCTTTTAGTCCGCAAGAAGGCGACCGGCTTTTTAAAATGAAGCCGTCCGTCGCGCTTACACCATTTAAATATCGGTCCGAAAACTGACTCATCGCCTCTGTGACATCGTTCCCTGTAGCCGGCTGCAGCAGTTTATGAACACCATCGCGCCCGACGATCCGAATCGTCTCCCGCGGTGTTCCAAGCCCGATCTCCACCTCTGGACAGACCGGCACAAAATCCACAAAATCCATGAGCCTCTTCACAACAGCATTATGTATCATATCGCCGTTATACCGGCACGCATCAAACTCCAGGCACTGACTCACAACGAGCCTCGGACGGGCATATTCTCTCATCATTTCTCCTGCTCCTTCACAAATAAACGTCTTAAGAGCAGTCTAGCCATTTCAGATGGATATCAAAACAATGTTGTACCTTATCAAAATTCCGCGCCGTTTATGAGACTTTTTGATAAGATGCGCGCCTATTGAGGCAACATGCGAGCAGGTTTCTTTGGCATTCACGACGAGTGAAGTCCCAGATGAATGGCCAACTAGTCCGCGTTCTCCTTAAAACGGCTTGCGCGCCAATTTTTTGATTTGCGCGCCATACTTGAAATTGCGCGCGGTTCCAAAAATCCCCGCGCCGAACGAGGTTTTTTTCGCGCCGTTCAGCTGCTGCGCGCCGTTACAATCACTTTGCGAGCGGCTTTCTATTCCAATCCTAAGATTGCGTGCCACTCTTACCAGCTTGCGCGCCAGCTCAGTCCTGACGCACCATCCAAACATCACCATATAAAAAAACCTCAACAAACCGGGATCATCCCGCTCGTTAAGGCTTTCATGCTCAACCCATTATATCGGATACCCCGAAGTCACCAGCTCTTCAATAACTGGCGGCTCGTTAAGGTGCTCTGTCATCGCGAACACTGCTGCGGCAAATTCGTCATAGTCCACAATTTTAGCCGGGAAAGAAAAGAGCTCGCTGTTGTCCTTTCCTGTTACGACGATATGAACCGCACTCATGAACAGACTGCGCTTTCTCTCGGCTGTGATGCTGCGCACCTCGTGCAGCGGGACGATAAACTCTTTCTTTCCGTCCTGATAGACGAGTTTCGTGCCGATAATCGCCACGATTTTGCTTCCTTTTCCGTCCTCATAATGCACTTCTTTCTCGCTTTCGACTATTCCCTGCTCGCGGTCCTTAAAGAACCGGTCCACATGCTGAGGAATGGCGCGCTTATCGAAAAGCTCGAAATTACTGTATGTGCCTTCCCACATGTACACCGAATCATCGTCATTTTCTGTGCCGAACGCGCCGACCCATGCCGCATACTCGCCATGGTTTTCGCCTGTAAAGCCCATCAGATAATAGCGGACCGGCTGGCCGTAAAGGTTTGTTGTGTTCACTTCTTCCTTTACCGACATGCTGACGGGAAAGTCCTCGTATTCTTCTGTATTCATCAAATATTTAAACAAAGCTGTGCGGGCAAAATAGTGCTGTTTCTTTGTCTTGACCGGGAAAAGATGCTCTTTGCGCTGCTCCATCAGCTCTTCATACACGAGCACGCTCGTTTCGAGGTGCGTCGCACATTGCTCGAGTGCGGCCGGGTCATAGGCAAAGCCTTTTTGCATACAAATCGTAAGCGCGCGCCCTTGCAGAACAGGATCTTTAAACGAGCTTGCCTCGATTAAAAGCGGTTCATATTCGGGCTTGAAATAATAATCCATGAGCCCGAGATAGGTAATCATGTCCGATCTGAGATCTAAATAGTCTTCCTTCCAAAACCGATAAACAAACTTGGTAGTGTAGGATTCTTCATATTCCCTGTACTTTATCTTAGCATCTTCAAAATCCTGAGGCAGGTGTTCATGAACGAGGGCTGGAGACAACCGGTCTACCATATTATGATCGAGCAGGAAAAGCAGGCTGCTGTATATAAAATGCTTCCATTCCGGATGCTGTATCTTCTTGAGATGATTGGTTACGACCTTCTTTAAAAATTGCGGCTGGCCGAATAAGCTCCGCATCGGATAGATCGCGTTGTCACCTTGCAGCAGCTTCTCAAACCATTGATACAAAAACAGCTCAGCCCGCTCATCCGGTGAAGAAGCTGTATATTCGATCACCATTTCCTGCACCATCGGCGGGAATGCATGAAAATGCTCGTTGATCGCTTCGATTACAGGCGGTACATAAAACTGGCACACGAATTCCATCAAGTGCAGCTCAGGTTCATCCCATAGCTCCCCGCTTTTTGGAAACCCTTTTGCTGTTTCCTTGACCACCCATACGAGTTTATCGATGGATGCTTCAATGTTTGCCTCCTTCAGCTCATCTAGCAACACAATCGCATCATATCGTACGTCCACCTCATCCTGGCGGAGCTTTTTTACGATTTTTTCAAGCTTCGACTCTATGCTCATAACCGAATCCCCTTTTACTATATTAGGAAAATACCTTCTTTTTCTATCATACTGTTTTATCCAGCTGTTTTCTAGATGAGGTTTTTACAGCTCGTCTTTTCATCCTATGCATGCGAGCAAACGGTTCAGAACACGTATAGGCCGCTAGCCAAACTTATACTCAATATAATCGCAGACGGGCATGTATCCGATTTTCTGATAGATTTTGTTGGAGGTCGGGTTGGCGAGGTCGGTGAACAATGTGCAAAATTCGAACCCAGAATCGAGCAGATGCTGGCTTAGCGCTGCGACAAGAGCGCTCGCATATCCTTTGCCCCGGTGTTCTTTCGGTGTGTACACAAGGTTCACGGATGCTCCCTTCATGTTCGGCCGGGTTTTCGCTGCCATCGCTACCGGCACACCGCCGTTTTCCCATATGTAAAGCGAGCCTGACTTTATCCGTTCTTCGGCATAATTTTTCGCTTCTTTTCTGCTGATCAGCTGGTTCGTTTCTCCTGTCATGCCCAGAATCCAGTCGGGAAGGTAGGACATATCCTGATCGGCGGCTTTTCGCATCGCACCGGTCTTTCCTTCAGGATGAGCGACTTGCTTTAACGTATACAGCCTAAGGTCCATCGTTACGCGTTTCCTGCTTTTGTTTATGTGTGACCACTGATTCGCGAACGCCATACCCGCTGCTTTGCTCGCCATGATTTTCGGAACGCCATAGCCCAAGCCTTTCAAATAAGAAGCGAGCAGCTCGACAGCCGCACTTGCCTGAGCGCTGTCTTTTTCGAGCAGCAGCATTGAATATGGCGGAATCATCATCGCCAGCAGCAGCGTATCTTTGTCCTCTTTTACCGCTGCCAAAAAAGGCTTCTCCTCTCCCCATTCGGCCGCCGCAAAGCGCAGGCAATTGCCGAGAACGATGCACGCCCGGTCCTCATGCTCCATTAGAAACGCCTCATTATCACCGTAAAACTCCGGAATACTGTCATACACGCGCAGTTCCAAAGAAATAGCCCCCCAGACCTAAGAAATGGATGAATAGGTATTCAAGACTGCGGCCTGATAATCCTTTAAAAAAGTAACGTTACTGCGAGTTTATGCGACGAATAAGGAAAGGAGGGATGAATGAATGAAAATCCTGCTTACCATCCTCTTTGCCGGCGTCTGCCTGCTGCTCGCCTTTTTCGGCCTCGGTCCCGTTATCCTTGCTGATGGATCGTGGTCTGAACGGCTATGGACCCTGCTTGTGGTCATCGTCCTTTTTGCTGTAACAGCTTTTCTTTATTGGTATACACTTAGAAAGCTGCGCTGACATAAGAATTGTGGAGGGATAACGTTTCTCTAGCCCATTAAACTTGATAACAGCGTAATGAACAATGATGCTACTATTAGAATGAAATTGTAGCGTGATTAAAATATGTTCACGTTACAAGCAGCATTGTGAAAGATAGAATGAGAGTGTATGGTTATTCTCTTTAGAAAATCGTCATAAATAAAGGCTCTTTTGGTTAAGAATTTACTTTTGGTATAACAAGGATAAAATTACTTTTTGTGGTATTATGTAGCAGAGACTTATTCAGCAAAAGGGCAGTTTACTTGAATAAGGAATTGAAAGTTTTATAGAAGAACACACTCATTTATGAACGATAATGTATAATTTCAGATATCAAAATTGATGTAGTAATGGGAGTAGTGAAAATTTGAAACCATTAACAGGGAAGATTGCTGTTGTTACAGGTGCATCCCGTGGAGCTGGTAGGGGGATTGCTTTTGAACTAGGCAGTGCAGGTGCTACGGTGTATGTGACTGGTCGGAGTGTAAAGGGAGCAACAACCGATAATCGACCAGAAACCATTGAGGAAACTGCCGATGGTGTCACTTCAAGAGGAGGTAAAGGCCTCGCCATACGATGTGACCATACAAGCGACAACGACGTGAGGAACTTGTTTGAGCAAATTGAAAGGGAACACGGTCGGATTGATATTTTAGTTAATAGTGTATTTGGCGGTTCTGAGAGTTCGCTACCATCAGGAGATGGACGACATTTTTGGGAACGACCACTGGAGCATTGGGATGCTATGATGGTTGCTGGACCTCAAGCTTATTTGCTGACTACCCGTTACGCTGTGCCTCTGATGAAGCAACATCACAAAGGATTAATTGTAAATATCACATTTTTTATCAAGGACAAGATTTCAAGTAATCTATATTACGATTTAGCTATGAATGGTATCAATCGTATGACACTTGGAATGGCAAAGGAATTAAAGGACTCCAACGTTTCAGCCGTTGCTGTTTGCCCAGGTTGGATGAGGACAGAAAGAGTTAGAGATTCAGGTTTTGGACCAGAGGATGGAGCAACAGAAACAACAGCATATGTAGGTCGTGCGGTTGTGGCATTGGCAACAGACACCACGGTATCTAAGTTTTCTGGCGAGGTTAAAATGGTGGCTGAACTAGCAAGAGAATATGGCTTTACCGATGTGGATGGAACCCAACCTCAACCATTTGAAGGGTAGCTTCTTCAATAATAGGGGGCTTTAACGGAATTAGAGATACAGTCGTTCCATAAAGGAATGGCTGTTTTTTTTATCTCACGTAGAGAATTGACGGTAATACACTTTATATTTTGGCAAGCACTTCGTAGCATTTGGCTTATCTGTTCTTTTTCAGCCAGCTTCTTACTTTGCTGAAGGTAGCAGAACTAGTAATGGTAATTGTCCAAATACTTCGTAACCACACCCCAATTTAAAACGGGTATCTTTAATCATGGCCTCTTTGGCCTGCAGAATTTCAGGAGGTCTATTTATGAACCTTGAAAAATCACTCATAGAAACGTTTAAGGAAAACGGAGTCTTTTTAGGCGAATAGTTGTATGTCCAAATATTATACGCGTTTGATTTTATTCACACTTGCTCCGAGTCACAGCTAGCCATAGCTGGGGTAGAATTTTTTTATGTTAAAAATACAGACATTCACCCTCAGTTTCCCATTAAAAGCATAGATTGTTCTCCATTGATGAATAAAAAGAAACATTGGAAAGACATAGTGGAAGAATGCAATGAATTTACAAGGGAGATAATGGCTATTGAACTGACAACAGACGATAGCCAGTATTGCCATTTTACAGTGATTGCAGAGGATGAATAACGAAAGTACAACAAAACGACCAGACAAATCTGGTCGTTTTGTTGTAGTGCTTTATCGTTTTTTATCTCTTTTACTTAACAATCTGCAATTTCTTCGGGTATTTCGTCAACGTCTCATATCCATCGGCTGTTACGACAACATCATCCTCGATACGCACACCGCCGAGGCCGTCGATGTAGATGCCTGGCTCGATCGTGTATACCATTCCGGCTTTCAGGATGCCGTCATTGTTCTCGCTCATCGACGGAAACTCGTGTACATCAATTCCGAGGCCATGCCCGATGCGGTGCGGGAAATGGTCGCCATAGCCAGCGTCCGTGATCACCTGGCGCGCTGCCTTATCAAGGTCTCCGATACGCGTCCCTGGCTTAGACGCTTCTAGCGCCGCCAGCTGTGCCGCAAGCACCGTCTCGTAAATCTCTTTCTTCTTCTCATCAATCTCGCCAAACGCCACCGTACGTGTGATGTCTGAACAATAGCCGTCGAGCACCACACCAAGATCAAACAGCACAAGGTCGCCGTGCTGCAATTTGCGCAGACCTGGATTGCCGTGCGGCGCTCCTGATTTCTCGCCGAAAAGAACCATCGTCGAGAACGACATCGCGCTTACGCCTTTCAGTTTCAGCTCGTACTCGATTTTCGCGATTACGTCCATCTCTGTGACGCCTTCTTTCAGCGCAGAAACGCCGACTTCCACGCCATAATCAGCGAGTGCAGCAGCACGCTTCAAGATTTCAAGCTCGCTTTCTTCTTTTACGAGGCGAAGCTCATTTAAAGCTTCCTCTGCTGCAAAAAGCTTTGCACCAGGGTACATGCCAAGTAATTTTTCTCCGCGAGCAAAAGGAAGTGTCTCGATTTCTGCCGCGATTTTTTCAGCCGAAACCACACCTCGCTCCTGGAGCTTCGCGCTGATCATCGCCCACGGATCTTCTGAATCGCTGTAACCAATAATTTCATGCTTCCAGCCCGCATCACGCGCCTGAGAAATTTCCATGCCCGGACACACTAAAAAAGGATCGCCTTCAGGCAGCACAACTAATCCCAGCACACGCTCATGCGGATGGCAATCAAACCCGCTCAAATAAAGAACATTCGCCGACGTATGCACGTACGAAAACGCATAGCCCTCTTCCTTAACCCATTGTGTAAACTTCTGGAGTCTTTCACTCATTAGAATTCCCCCTCGTAAAATATGTAGAGAAACCTGGCATTTGCCAGGTCTCTTTTGTTTCAGTAATTTATTAGAATTCAGAGAAGGGTTGATTTCCGTTTCAGGCGCACGCTTTCCGCGGGGTGAGCGGTGAGCTATCCGCCGCAAGCGCCTTTGGAAGGTCTCACCTGTCTCACTCATCCCGCTGGAGTCGGCGCCTTACACTCCAATCAACCTATTCAAAGATGCATTCAAGATGTTCAAGTGGAAAAAGTGAGATAGGGCAATTAAGCCTTCCTGATATTCCAGTTCTTCCTCTTTTGACATCCGTCATAAGACAACTTTTATTAAAAGCTCATCTTCTCTTCCAAGAAGTTTTTCAATTCACTAATGCTCACACGTGTCTGCTCCATCGTATCACGGTCACGGACGGTTACCATGCCGTCTTCTTTGGAATCAAAGTCGTATGTGATACAGAACGGTGTACCGATTTCGTCCTGGCGGCGGTATCGCTTGCCGATTGAACCGCTCTCGTCATAGTCGACCATAAAGTCTTTCGCGAGCGTGCCGAACACTTCCTGCGCTTCTTCAGACAATTTCTTCGACAATGGCAGGATCGCCGCTTTGTATGGAGCAAGTGCCGGGTGAAGGTGCATCACCGTGCGGCTCGTGCCGTCCTCAAGCTGCTCTTCTTCATACGCATCGATCAAGAACGCGAGTGTCACACGGTCTGCGCCGAGTGAAGGCTCAATGCAATACGGGATATAGCGCTCGTTTGTTTCTGGATCAATGTAGTTGAAGTCTTCGTTCGAATATTCCATATGCTGCTTCAAATCATAATCCGTACGTGACGCGATGCCCCATAGCTCGCCCCAGCCGAACGGGAATTTGTACTCAAAGTCAGTCGTTGCGTTGGAGTAGTGAGAAAGCTCATCTTCGTTATGGTCACGCAGGCGAAGGTTTTCTTCCGCCATACCGAGTGACTTTAGCCATTTTTCCGCTGTCGCTTTCCAGTGGTCGAACCATGTAAGCTCTTCGCCCGGTTTGCAGAAGAACTCCAGCTCCATCTGCTCGAACTCACGCGTACGGAACGTGAAGTTACCTGGCGTGATTTCGTTACGGAAGCTTTTGCCGATCTGTGCGATACCGAATGGAAGCTTTTTGCGCATCGTGCGCTGAACGTTTTTAAAGTTCACGAAAATACCTTGCGCCGTTTCTGGGCGCATGTAGATTTCGTTCGAGCTCGACTGTGTTACGCCTTGGTGCGTTTTGAACATCAAGTTAAACTGGCGGATATTCGTAAAATCGTGGCTGCCGCACTCTGGGCACGCGATGTTGTATTCTTTCACGAGCTCTTCCATCTTCTCGAACGGAAGGCCGTCGACGATGATTTCTTTGCCTTCTTTATCCGCCGCATCTTCAATCAGCTTGTCGGCACGGTGACGCGCTTTACAGTTTTTGCAGTCCATCATCGGGTCGTTGAAGTTGCCGATATGGCCGGACGCTTCCCACGTACGCGGGTTCATCAGGATCGCTGCATCAAGACCCACGTTGTACGGAGATTCCTGTACGAATTTCTTCCACCATGCTTTTTTTACGTTGTTCTTCAGCTCAACACCAAGCGGGCCGTAATCCCACGTATTTGCAAGACCGCCGTAAATTTCAGAACCTGGGAACACGAAGCCTCTGTGCTTCGCGTGGTTCGTGATGGTTTCCATGTTTTTTGACATCACAATCACTCCTAAAATTTAGTTATAAAATATAAAAACTCCCGTCTCCGGGCTAGTTTTTAGCCCAGGGACGAGAGTTGTATGCTCCCGCGGTTCCACCCTAGTTGATGCACAAAACATACTGTGCATCCTCTTTTCCGTAAACAGGCAACTCCGGATCTCCGTTTCACTGCGCCTTTTCACCAGGCTTCCACCGCCCCCGGCTCGCTTTTGAAAAGTTTCGTCAGCTACTATTATCCTTCATAGTCGCGTATTCTGTTGTATTTAATATAGTAATATTACCAAAAAACAAAAGTGTTAGTCAAAGTATAATGGCATTTTATTGTTTTTACTTTGATGCAATTAGAATTCGAAGATGTGGTTGATCTCCGTTACAGGTGCACGCTTTCCGCGGGGCGGGAGGTAAGCCCTTTCACTCCGATCAACTTTTCCAAAGATGCATTCAACGTTGTTTAAGTTAAAAGAATTACTAGACGCACTTTTAATATTGCGCTTGTGTAATCAAGCAGTATCTTAAAAAGCCAAACCCAATACACAAGGAGGTACAATTATGGTCATGTTCAACCCGAAGAAGCTGAAAACGGTTTTTATGCCGCCTGCCACTGAGACGGAACCGGTTATCGGGCGCCGTTATACGCTGACGCATTCTGATGAGACTGGTGATTTATTTTTAGATATTGGCACTGAGTATGCGTGGAACCAAATCACCGCGATGCGTGATGAAGTGCTCGGCGAATGGAAAACGAACTTTGCTTATCCTGTTTTCGCCGGCCAGGTGCTTGTCGCAGACTCCACGATTTCAAAAGAAACGGCCAAAGTCCGCTTTGATATCTTCACGCGTGAGCTTCCGCTCGCACTGCGAGCCATCCGCTACGGCGACAAAAACTTTTTCCAAGCGCATTCTCAGCTCGATATGGCACCAATTTGGATGTTTTTCGAGTCGTATTATCCGGAATACAACGGTTTCCGCGACTTTGGCATTTTTAAGACTTATGCGTAACGCTCATCCTGCATCGGATACGCCCCAGCGCTTTTATTTAGGTCCCATTTGTTTAAATCGAACGACACATACCCTTTTGATGCAAAGCTGTAGCCTTTGTTTTCAGGATAAGGGAACTGACGCGCGCTGAACACTTCCTGTCCTTCGTTCACAAAAATTTCGAGCGAGGACGTATCCACAAATATACGAAGTGAATCCAGCTTCTCTAAATAACAGTGGCGTGCCTCGGTCTGGCCGTGCGCGAAGCTTGCCCGCTCGAGCGTAGCAAGCTTTTTTTCTTTGTTATAAATGAAACGTGCGTTGCCGCGCAGTGTGATTTCAAGCATCTCATACGTCCCGTGGATATGATCGAGGCTGATCTCCATCACGTCCCCGTCCAGTCCGGCAAAATGCTTTTCTTCATTCACGACTTCTGCCCCGCTATAGCGGACACCGTCGCCGCGAAGAATCTTCATCTCTTCAAGCGGCACTTGGTAAAGCTTGTTGCCGACAAGCTTCAGTTCACGCGGAAGGGTCAGGCTGTGAATCCATTTGAACGGAATGGTCGGATGCTTTTGTTCATACTGATCGGGCATGCCCATCCAAGCAATCATGATGCGGCGGCCTTTTTTATCGACCAACGTTTGCGGCGCGTAAAACTCGAACCCGCGGTCCATCTCGACAAACGCCTCGTGGCGGTATTTCACGTTTTCATAGTCCAAGTCCCCGACAAGGTACCCGCACTGGTGCTCGTTATGATACAGCATCCCGTCTGGCGCGACGCCCTGCGGCGACACGACCATCACCTCGCGCCCGTCCAGCTCAAACAAATCCGGACATTCCCACATATAGCCGAACTCTCCGATATGATCGGTGTTTGTTCCTGTCAGGTCGCCAAGGCGCGTCCAGTTTTTCAGATCATGTGACTGAAACAAAACAGCGCGCCCTTCCAGCTTTTTCGTCTGCGCCCCGATTACCATGTACCAGACATCATCCTTTTTCCACACTTTCGGATCGCGGAAATGCGCCGTATACTCCTCAGGCAGGTGAAGGACCGGACCATGCTTCTTGAACGTTTTGCCGTCTGCCGATTCGGCCAGACACTGATACGTCTCGCGCTCATCATCTTCTTTTACGTTACCGGTATATAATAGGAACAAGTTGCCGTCCTGCTCAACCGCACTGCCAGAATAACAGCCATCCTGCTCGTACCACTCGCTCGGCGCGAGCGCGATCGGCTCATGCTCCCAGTGCACAAGATCGGTTGAAGACACATGGCCCCAGAATTTCGTGCCATGCGCCGTCTTGAACGGCTGCCACTGGTAGAACAGATGGTATTTTCCGTTCCATTCGATAAAGCCGTTCGGGTCGTTGATCAGACCCGTCGGCGGCATAATATGATAGTGCAGGCGATACGGGTCATTTTCCACGATATCGCGGTTTTTCTCTATTTCAGCATATGCTTGTGCCAGCAATTCTCGTTCACGCTCTGTCACAAGGCAATCCCCCTTATTTCTCGAGTAAAACAAGTTCAGTCACTTGCTGTAATGTTGGCAGTGCGGTCATCGCACCCTTTACCGATGCGGCGAGCCCGCCCGATACGCTCGCGAAACGCGCCATCTCGGCCGCTGTTTCAAGCGATATATCGGCAAGTTCTCCCTCGTAGCGGTTCAGCTGATACAGCATGCCGGATACAAACGCGTCCCCAGCCCCTGTCGTATCGACCGCGTCGACCTTCATCGCGGGCACATGAACATGCCCGTTCTTCGTAATGCAATAGCTTCCATTCTCGCCAAACGTGACAAGAAGAAGCGGTATTTCGTATGCTTCCATCTTTTTTAACGCAGCTGGAAACTCTTCTTCTTCCGTTAAAAACGTCAGCTCCTCGTCCGAAATTTTGACGATGTCTGCGTTAGGCAGCATGTCGATGATCGCCTTTTTCGCTTTTTCCGGGCTCTCCCATAGCGACAATCTCAGGTTCGGATCATACGAGACGAGCATCCCGTTTTTCTTTGCGTACTGCACCGCGGTTTCTGTTGCACTTTTTGACGGTTCACTGATCAAGGAAATCGAGCCAAAATGCAGGATTTTGTGCTGCTGAAAAAGCGATTCGTCAATCTCACCCGCTTCTAAAAAGCGGTCCGCACTCGGATCGATGTAAAAGTCAAAGCTTCTCTCGCCGTTCGCCGCCAATGTCACAAAAACAGCGCCTGTCCGTGTTTCCTTCGTTTTATATATATGCGCCGTGTTGACGCCATAGGTATGAAGAGTTTCAATCAAAAAGTTTCCCAGAACATCATCGCCCACTTTGCCTAAAAAGACGGAGCGTAACCCAAGCCTCGCGAGGCCTACCGCTACATTTGCTGGAGCGCCGCCCGGGCTTTTCTGGTACGTAATGTTCTGTTCATCGAGCGGGATAAAATCAATCAGTGCTTCTCCGAGTGAGATCACACCATTTTTCATCTGCAGGCCTCCTATTTATGAAGTGCTGAAGCCGGACATCGTTTTATATCGATGCTCGCCTGCCAGCTAACTTCCTTATATATAGAAAATGAACAGGCAATCATTCGGCTGCCTGTTCATTTCACCTATATCATACTCTTTTCTGTTTGCAATGCAAGGGTATATGGCACTTTTAATTGTAAAGAATTTCAGCTACATACGTAGCTTTGGTTTCGCACCGAAAAATTAAGAAAGCCGTTGATTTCCGTTACAGGCGCACGCTTTCCGCGGGGTGAGCGGTGAGCCCTTCCGTCGCACGCGCCATTGGAAGGTCTCACCTGTCTCACTCATCCCGCTGGAGTCGGCGCCTTTCACTCCAATCAACCTATTCGAAGATGTTTGTATGCAGCTAAACACAATCGTAGTAAAATCTCTAATCAAGAGTTAACTAGATGTGCTTTCAACTTCATAAAAAGTACCTATCCCTGAAGCACTCTGTCACGTTCTTGTTTACGTAGTCTTCAGGCTTAGTGATAGTAGGGCGGTTTCGCCTTTTATGGCTTCGGTTGCGGCGCGTTTGTTTAGGGTTTCGATTTTGTCGCTGTTTGTGATGATGATTGGTGTGATGGTGCTGGCTGCTTTTTCTTTAATTAAGTCGAGGTCGAAGGAGAGCAGTTTGTCTCCAGCAGATACTTTGTCGCCCACTTCAACATGTCCTTCAAACCCTTCACCTTTCATGCCGACTGTTTCAAGGCCGACGTGGATGAGGATTTCCGTTCCCGCTTCTGATTTGATACCGATCGCGTGCTTTGTATGAAAGAACTGCACGATCTCGCCATTTACAGGAGATACGACAACGCCTTCTATCGGCTCGATCGCGATTCCGTCACCCATCATTTTTTGAGCGAAAGTGGGGTCCGGTACGTCTTCAAGTGCTACGACTTTTCCCGTTAAAGGCGCCACGAGCGTGTCCTCTGTCTGCTTTTCTTTAATTCCGAATAGTTTTTTAAACATGTTCATCTTCACCTTTCGTCTTTCAAATATGCTTCTTTAAGTTTTCACCGGCAGGCGCTTCTTAAAACCTTTCGCCTTGCCTGTTCGCTTTTACAGACTAAAGCACGTGTGGGAAAGGAGTCAAATGATTTACTTGTTGCTTTGATTTACGGGGAGGTGCAAATATATGGGGTTTGATGCAAATAAATGGGGTGCTGTGCAAACAAAAAAAGTGGCTTTTCTCGTGATGCAAATAAATTTTTATACCTGCAAATAAACTACTAAGATTCGCAAACAAACTTCCGAAATTCGCAAATAAACTTCCGAAACCTGCAAATAAATTGAAACGAGCGGATTTTCATCCAGCAGATTCTGCTTAACGTCATACGCTCTGCGCCTGCAATGATGCGTCCTAAAGCTAAATTCGAGGTAATGCGTCCACAATCCGCGCAAAATAACAACTAGGAAACCCATTTGACAAGGAAAACGACCAGACTATTCACCTGATCGTTGTCTTATGTTTGATAATTAAGAATAGCTTTCGTAAAATCTTTAAAGTCTATGAGGTGCTTTTCTATAATCTGCTGCAAGATATCCACATTGACGGCCTGATAGTCATGTACCGCGATGTTTCGAAAACCAACCATAGCCTTGAGCCTTTGAGATAATACTGTATCAATGATTCCCTTAGACTCCAGCAGATCAAACGCATCTCTGCTTGACTGAGGAAGGCCAAGTTTCTTTTCCGAAACAAGATGCATCGCTAAATCGATTGAGGCTTCACAAGCGCGCTGAATATTAAGTATCAATGAATCTTGCTTTGTATAATCTTTAAGGTTTAAAGGATTGTTATCATAAACCTCATTTATCCGGGAAAGGCAGCGTTCAATGATACTGATTTTGTTCATGATGACATCATTGTTCATACACAGACCCGCTTTCTTTAATTTTATCTAAAACAATGGCTCGATCTTCATTTAATCGCGCATACATGGAATACGCCGTCATCTG
This sequence comes from Fictibacillus iocasae, assembly GCF_042665465.1. Taxonomy (NCBI): domain Bacteria; kingdom Bacillati; phylum Bacillota; class Bacilli; order Caryophanales; family Fictibacillaceae; genus Fictibacillus; species Fictibacillus iocasae. Next base: position 319,681 of record NZ_JBHTCP010000013.1, read on the forward strand.
AAGCTGCATCCGTAATGTTTCATCAACACAATAAATCACTTCTCCCGTTGAGTAAATTCGTGCTTGAAACACTGTAGAGGCACTTCTTAAATCAACAAGGTCAACATCCTTCTTTAAAATGTCAGCTAACTGTTGAGCCAGCATGAAAATCTCATACGAGTCCATCGTTTTATCTTTATGATAAAAGGCAATATCAATATCACTGTCAGGACGATTGGTCCCATTAATGACGGATCCGAACACAATAATGAAAGAAGGATTCAATTTTGCAACGAGAAACTCTTTAATACGAAGACGAACTTCTTCCGTCATACAAATCCCTCCCTCTGTTTATTCTCATTATACCCAAATCCAGGTGCACTTGTACTATGTAAAAGCCCATCCCGCTCCTTATCATTCTTGAAACAAGCAAAAGAAAAACGACCAGGCTATTCATCTGATCGTTTTCCAAACATGTACTATTCAAACAACGTATTCGACATCAATCGGAACAGGTAATCCGTGTGGTCGCGGAATCCGGCTTCGAGCCCGATGAGTGTAACGTCGCCTTTTCCTTCTTTTACGATAACCGGCTGGCCGGCTGCGATGCTGTTGTTCTGCCAGTGTCCGGCGACGAAGAAATCTCCGCTTCCGAACGTTGCGAGTGATGTCGCGTCACCGAGGTCGGTGTACCAAACTGGGCGATAGACGAATCCAACATCGGTAGACTTGTAGCCTGACGTAATCTCGCTCGCGCCATAATTCACGTTCACGATGCCATTGCTGTCCGATCCGCCCGTGTTCACCTTCACATCGGTCACGCCGAGCTTAGCCGACGCTCTTGAACCTCCTGCACCGACTGCCAAGTACTTTCCGCCTTTATTGACGAAATCCTGCACGTTCGCCTTAAACTGGTTGTACTGTGCTTCGCTTTCTAAAATAAACTCTTTGTTACCCGCTCGTGTTGAGCTTGTAGCCACAGTGATCATCGTGTCAGTTCCGCTGAACACGAACGCGTCAAAGTCGGACAATCCTTTTGCCGCCACATCACGCGGTGTTACCTCGGTCACATCATAACCGAGACGCGCTAGTGCAAGCTTCGTTCCGGCATGTGACTGCGCTTTGCTGATCCCGCCATCTTTTAAAATCGCAACCTTCAAATCTTTCACGCTCTCTTTTTGCGCAGGAAGAGAAGCTGCCTTCAGCTGGATGCCTGCATCTTTCACAAGCTGTGACGACGCTCCGTTTTTAAACGACGTCACATAAAAGCTGCCGTCGCTGCCTTTATACACCGTTTCGCCGCTGTTTACCAAATCGTTTACCAGTTTTACAGCCGCAACCGATTTGTTCGGAATCACAAACGGTCCTTTTCCGCTTAACGCGCCGTTAAAGTCCGCGTTCTGGACTGGTGCTGATTTTACAGAAAAGTTCTCTGTTACTTCAACCGCATCAAAGCCCCACAGCTCAGGCAGGCTCCATGCCGAGATGTCGTACATGGCTGGTGTATCGTTCGTGATGTCCTCGCCGTTCCAAAGCATCGTGTTCGCGAGGCCTGCTTTCGCTTGGTCCATCGGAACGATAAACGTTCCAGCCGGATAGGTCTTACCGTTTGCACTGAACGCCTTTGTCGCCTTTTCCACCTTCAGATCGTTAAAAATCAAATGATTAACAGCCTTCTCCGTTACCGTCGGATCCTGCTCGTCCACCGGAAGCACGTACGCTTTCGGGAAGAAGCCTTCTTTATGGTAAGGGTGGTCAAAATTGATGCCGCGCTTAAAGATCTCAATCTGATCTCTCAGCATGCCCTGCTTGTTGGCTGTTGCATATTTAACCGCACCGAGTACTGCGTCTTTCGTCCACTGCACACCGTCGAGATCGTTTGTTGGTGCTTCAAGCGTGTAGCCGTAAGCACCGTGATACATCGCATACATTGGCGTGAAGATCGGCGGATAATCATCCCATCCAGACGAATCGTCGCGCTGCGGGATGTACGTGCTCGTCATGCCCTCATATTCCGGTCCCTTGTATGCCGCGCTGTTGCCTATGATCTGGCTTTCCATCGCCTCCGCCTGGTTCAGCGCCCATTTCGAGAACAAATCGTACTCATAGTTCGGGTTGTGCGGCGGTGTGCACGGCTCGATCAAACCGGTCTTGCCATCGCTGCCTTTTACATATCCGTGGAGATCCAGAAACACCATTGGATTCCATTCTTTGATCAACTCAACCGTCGCTTTCGTTTCTGGCTGTGATTGCGTGATAAAGTCACGATTTAGGTCGATGCCCTCGCCGTTAAATCGCGTTCCGTCCACACGGCCGTCCGGGTTCGCAACCACGTTAAAAATGAGGATGTTGCTGCCAAGAATGTCCATCGTCTCTTTGTCGTTTTCATAGGCAAAGCGCTCGATCATCTGCAGCACCGCATCACTGCCCACATATTCCGTACCGTGAATCGATCCGTTGATCATGACCGGCACTTTAAAATCAGGGTTTTGCGCGATCCAGTCCTGTGCTTTTTGCGGATTTTTGAACATTTGCTTGCGCAGCTTTTTATAATGGCCGAACTTCCCTTTATCAGCCGGATTAGATACGGTCACGACGTACATCGGGTACCCATCCGCTGACACGCCGTTCGTTTTCAGCGACACACGGTTGCTTTCCTTTGCATACTGCTGCAGCATAGCACCGATCTTTGAATATTTAACAAAATCATAATGCTCGCTATTAAAAAGACTGCCTTCCGCCTCTTCGTATTGGTTAACATTGCTCCATTTGACCGGTGCTTCTGCACTTGCTGCATAAGGCTGTACCGTTGCTGTCACTATACCCATACTCAATAAACCTGCAACCCACTTATTTTTCACGTTTTTATTCCCCTCTCCCTATAACACTACTGGATTATTATACTTTTATACGAATAATTATTCAATTATTTATCGCACTCAAATTATTCGGTTTAATTATCCAATTATAGAGCGGGTATTTTTACCTATTTTTGTAAATTAATAATTCTTCCACCGGTAAGCTCTGCTAGTTTTGTGAGGTTGATCGCAAGTACGGACTCTGGTATGCCCGCTGCCGTATAGACCGTGTCAAACCGTGACAGCGACTCGTCCAGATAGATTGGCAGCTTTGTTGCGAGTGCATACGGACAGACCGCTCCGGGCTCGAAGCCCGTTTTCTCCAGCACCTCTTCCGCCGATGCCATCTTCACCTTGCCTGCACCAAGCTGCTGTTTGACCTTTTTCTGATCCACGCGAACATCCCCTGCCGCGACGAATAAACCGAACTCGTCGTTGCATTTAAACAAAATGGACTTGGCAATTTGCGCCGTCTCCACACCGAGCAAGCGTGCCGCCGCTTCCGACGTATGCGCTTCTTCTTGTAGCACAATCGGCTCGAGATTTTCATCATATTTCTTCAAAAAAGCGCTCACTCTCTCCAATGACACCAGGACCACACTCCTTTTACGTAACACTTCTTCTTTTCTCACATCTTCCCTTCTAAAAGATGATAAGATGTAAAAATAAGGATGTGATCAACATGGACTATATCACCTATTTGCGCAGTATGGTCGGCCACTCGAAAGTCATCATGGCAGCATGCGGCGTACTCGTTTTTGACAACCAAAACCGTGTGTTGCTGCAGCTTCGTGCCGAGGAAAAAGCATGGGGACATCCCGGCGGCTTTATGGAGCTCGGGGAGACGGTGACCGAGACCGCTCGGCGTGAAGTTTTCGAGGAAACGGGATTGAAGCTGGGGAGACTTGATTTCTTTGGCATCTATTCGGGTGCACAGCACGACCGTAAACTGGCGAACGGAGATGAGGTCGCGCTCATCAAAATCATGTTCACGTGCCGAGATTATGTAGGAAGCCTTCAGGGCGATGAGAATGAAACGTTACAACTGCAGTTCTTTCCGCTCTCTGAACTGCCGCCGATCTGGAAACCGCAGCATCCGGTGTTTCGTGATTTGCTGAATGGCAGTGAGGGGCCTTTTTTTGAATAAACTTACACAGGAGGTAACATGGTCACATTAACCGAAATCAACGCAGACAACTGGTACGAATGCTGCCAATTGCAGCTAACTAAGGAACAAGAAGCGTACATGGAGCCGAACGCGGTTTCCATCGCGCAGTCAAAATTTCAGCCATCACTCAAAGCCTATGCCATTTATCACTATAAGCAGATGGCTGGGTTTCTTATGTTTAACTCGGAACCCGAAGAACTGGGTGGCCATTGGGTGTACCGCATTATGATTGATCAAGCGTTTCAGGGCAAAGGAATCGGCAAGCAGGCGACGTCATTAATGATCGCGGAAATGGAAAAGCTGCCTGGGGTGAAGAACATCGTGGTTGGCTATCATCCGGATAATATGGGGGCACACCGACTGTATAAAAGCCTTGGATTTGTTGATCATGGTGACCGGTTTGGCAAGGAGATGGCGGTTGTTAAACCATTAAAAACGTTACCTCGAGTTAAGTAATGAACACCTATTTAGAGGAATTTCCTAATTTAAAAACCGTTCTTCGCTCCTTCAGCGGACGTGAACAGCACTATAATTGGCTGCTCACTGACGCCGAATTTCATGATTTTGATCGCTGTCTGAAGTATTTTGAGAGTGAAGTAACCTTTGACGACGGCTCCATCGCTTATTGGATAACAGGAGAAAATTTATACAAGCTGGCGTTTGAGCAAGAACCTTATTTTGTTTGGGGAGTTTTCTCCGCGTTCGATAAAAATGAAAACATTGATTTGGAAACGTTGAAGCCCATTCCGTATGCAGATGGTCATTCATCTTACTGGAATGGGGACCCCAGAATTCAACATCCAAAAGCCATCGCTGAACTTGTTTTCTGGGACTCGGAATTCATTCTGCTGCTTAGCCGAAATCAAGAATGGTCAAAGTCGTTTAGAAACTCGTTTGGTGGTTGGAAGGATTTGAATGAACATGAACAGGAAGACATGTAAAAGAGCCCTACGTTGCTCTTTATTCTTTTGGTCCTCATGAATTGCGATCCGTCTAGATCGATAATCAGCCTATTGCGCGCCTTTCCAAACGAAATGCAAGCGCGTTATGCCAATTTTCGCGCCGAGCCGTCTTCACCTCAATCTTTTAACAAGTTAAATTCCCTCTTCTACTAGCTTCCGCGCCAACTTTTTGATTTGCGAGCCATATCTCCTTTTTCGTAAGCGTAAAATTAACCACACCTTATAATCACTAAAGCCCCATAGGATAATGAGCTTATCTTATCTAGAGAGGGGCTTTTTTATTTGGAAGAACAACAACAA